>CALFRN010000234.1 GCA_937919085.1 uncultured Reyranella sp. | reverse complement strand
CTAGCATGGGGGGCCGATCCTGTCCTTCGGCGTGGACCGAAGCATCTTGCCGCGCCACGATGCGGGTTGTCCGATCTGGGGAGAGTCCAATGACGACGATCAAGACTCAATGCTGCGTCGTCGGCGGTGGCCCGGCGGGCATGGTGTTCGGCCTGCTGCTTGCGCGCGCCGGCGTCAGGGTCGTGGTGCTCGAGAAGCACGGCGACTTCCTGCGCGATTTTCGCGGCGACACCATCCATCCGTCGACCATGCAGGTTCTTCACGAAATCGGTGCCCTCGACGATTTCCTGAAGCTGCCGCACCAGAAGCTGTCGCGATTCGGCGCCCAGTTCGGCGACCAGAAGGTCCAGGTCGCCGATTTCTCCCATCTGCCGGTTCGCGCGCCCTATATCGCCTTGATGCCGCAATGGGACTTTCTCGACTTCGTCGCCGCCCAGGGCAGGCGCTGGCCGGGTTTCACGCTGTCGATGCATGGCGAGGCACATGAGCTGATCGAGGAAGGCGGCCGCGTCGTCGGTGTGCGTGCGACCGTCGCCGGCGAAGCGCAGGAGATCCGCGCCGATCTCGTGGTCGGCGCCGATGGCCGGCATTCGACGGTGCGCGAGCAGACCGGCCTCAAGCTCGACGTGCTGGGTGCACCGATGGATGTCCTGTGGTTCCGGCTCACCCACAAGAAGACCGATTCGACCGAGACGATGGGCCGGTTCGATACGGGCAGCCTGATGGTCATGATCGACCGTGGCGACTACTGGCAGTGCGCCTTCGTCATTCCCAAGGGATCGGCCGAGCCTGTGAAGGCCGCCGGCATCGAGAAGTTCCGCGCGACCATCGTGCGGCTGATGCCGTTCCTGGCCGACAGGATCGACGAACTCAAGACGGTCGACGATCTGAAGCTTCTGACGGTCGCGGTCGAGCGCCTCGAGAAGTGGTGGAAGCCGGGTGTGCTATGCATTGGCGATGCCGCCCACACCATGTCGCCGATCGGCGGCGTTGGCGTGAACATCGCCGTTCAGGACGCGGTGGCCGCGTCGAACATGCTGGCGGCGCCGTTGCGTGAGGGACGTCTGTCGGATTCGGATCTCGCCGCGGTGCAGGTCTATCGCATGCGGCCTGTCCGCATGACTCAGGCAGCCCAGATTTTCCTGCAGAACAGGATCATCGCGCCAACTCTGGCCGGCACCGGTCCGATCAAGGTGCCGTGGCCGGCCCGGTTGCTGGATCGCTTTGCGCTGCTGCGCCGCCTTCCGGCAAGGCTCATGGGCATGGGCGTCCAACCCGAGCACGTGAAGACGACACCGGTCTAGCGGCGGGCCGACACCAGCAGGAAGGGCGGACGATGACGTTCGACCGCCCACTGCGGGTACTGGGCAATTTGTGCCTCGGTCGGTCCCCACTCCACGACCCGGGACAAGGCGAACCCCTGTTCCAGCAACAGATTGAGGTAGGTGCCGACGGTGCGGTGCTGCTTGAGCACGCCCTTGGCCAGCCAGTCGGTCGAGCGCGGGCCTTCGTCCAGATAGCGATCGAGCGGCCAGATTTCGCGGCCCGACCCGTCTTTGATCCAGCCGGGCCGGTCGGGCGCGGTGTAGACCGGATGCTCGACCGAAATGACCAGATGGCCGCCCGGGACCAGCGCGCGATGCACGCTTTTGATCAGTGCCCGCAGATTCTCGACATAATGCAGGGCCAGCGAACTGTAGGCGAGATCGAACGACCCGGCCGGCAACTCCAGCCGTTCGAGATCGGCGCGATCGTAGACGATCACCGGATTGGGCGCCGGGTCGGGCGTCGTCTCGCGGGCACGCGTCAGCATGTTCTCCGAGACGTCCAGTCCAAGGACGTGGCTGGCGCCCGCCTCGCGCGCCCAGCGGCAGAACCAGCCGAAGCCGCAGCCGAGGTCGACGACACTGCGGCCCTGCAGGTCGGGCAACATGGAACGCAATGTCGGCCACTCCGGCGCGCTGTCGAGGCCCTCGACGGAGCGGGGCAGTCGGCTGTAGCCCGAAAAGAACGCGTCGTTGTCGTAGATGTTCTGGGTCATGGAAGTGTTGTCATCCTGAGCGAAGCGAAGGATCCCTCGGCTTTGCCTCAGGATGACATGGTTGGTGCCAGGAGCGTCTTGCGACCTACTTCACGCTTGCGGCCGCCTTGGACTGGCGGACCGCAAGTGTCAGCGCGGCGCCGAGATCGGCCAGGATCTTTCCCGTGGCCTCGTCGGTGAGCTTGCCGTCGGCGAACTTGTTCTGCGCCTGGCCGATCATGACCTCGGGCTTGTTCACCGGGCGGCCGTCGAGGAAGACCAGGGTCTGGCGAAGCTGATACTGGGCTCGCGCGGTGCCGAGCACCCCCATCGAGGCGCCGAACAGCGCCACCGGCTTGGCGGCGAAGGGCTGTGGGGTCGTGCGCGACAGCCAGTCGATGGCGTTCTTGAGCACGCCCGAGATGCCGTAGTTGTATTCGGGGCTGACCAGAACGAGTCCGTCGGCGGCGATCATGGCCTTCTGCGCGACCTCGACAGCCGGCGGGAAGCCCTTGGCCTGGATGTCCGCGTCGTACAGCGGCCAGTCGCCGATCTCGATGGTCGAAAGTGACACGCCGGACGGCAGGCGCTCGGAAAAGGCGTTCAGGGCGAGGCGATTGAACGAGGCTTTGCGCAGGCTGCCGCAGAAAGCGACGAGCTTGATGGCGGAGTCGGACATTGTGCTGGGATCCTTGGTCGGGAGTAGGGTAATTGGCAGCATGGCCATCGTGCCCCAATTTTGCAAACGCCGGCCGTGACCCAAGGTCGTGCCGAGGAGCGAGGTGGGCGGAGCCGGCGCAAGCTGGTATGGATCGCCGGAATACAACAAGGCGAGATGATTCACATGATGCGATTCGCTCTCTGCGCGGTCAGCGCCCTGTTCGTGGCGTCGTCCGCAATGGCTCAGGGCATAGGCCAGAACCAGCCACCGGACCGGTGGGTCATGAACTGCAACACCGAGCGCGGCCGCGATTGCACCGTGTCCAACATGATCGACGGCGGGCCCAACAACCTCCTCGGCACCTTCCTGATCGTGAGCTATTCGGCCGCCTACACCACCCTCACAGTGGTCGGCGACGGCGTGGGCAAGCGGGCCAGCCTTCAGGTCGACGGCAATCCCTTCATCTCGACCGACATCTGCGCCGGCAGCGGCGAATGTTCCTACGTCCAGGAAAAGTCAGCCGAGTTGCTGAAGCAGATGCGGACCGGCTCGCAGATCGTCGTGCAGATCAGCCTGCAGGACGACAGCATGGCCGGGCCCTTCCGGCAGAGCCTCGCGGGATTCGATGCTCAGTACCGCCAAGCGGTCGCCGCGCAGCAGAAGCGTTGACGCCGCCGAAGGCCGGAAGTCTTCTTTAGTCTTCCTCGTTGCCGCTGCGGCAATATCTCAGGCGTTCCCGGTTCGGGGCGCTCCATGACACGGTTACCGAAGGCAAAGCCGCCATGTCCGCGCTTGCTACGATTACCGTCGGCGTTCTGTCGAAGATGTCCGGCGTCAAACTCGAAACGATCCGCAGCTATGAGCGCATGGGCCTCCTGCCCGGGGCGCGCAAGGCGGCAGGGTACCTGCTTTACCGCACCGAAGACGTCGAACGGCTGACCTTCATCCGGCGGGCCGTTGGCCTCGGCTTCCCGCTCGATGCAGTCCGCAGCATGCTGGGGATGGATGAGGCCAGGCCGCGCAGCTGCCGCGATGTCTACGCCATCGCTGCCCGTCATTTGGCCGACATCCGCCGGCGCCAGGAGGAACTGGCGCGCATGGAGAAGGCCCTGGCCCCGCTGGTGTCGGCCTGTTCCCAGAAGGGCGGTGCGGCGGACTGTCCGATCGTGAACGCCCTATCGCATCCCGTCGCCTGACGTGGAGATCGCCTATCCCGCCGCGGGTGGCGAGTTCGGCTGCAGTTTGTCCGCCGCCTTGAAGAAGCGCCGGGCGTGATCCAGGAGTTCGCCGTCGGTCGGATGGTCCATCGCTTCGACCGCGAACAGCTTTTCCTTCAGCCAGCCGATGTGCGCCTCGACGTGATGTACGAGCTGGTCCTTGGCACCGCCTGGCCCGACCAGCAGCCATTCGTCCGCGCCGCGCAGGGCGTCGACGATATGATCGAAATAGTCGCGATCGAGCTGCTGATGCCCGGCGCCGATGACACCGGCCTTGTGGTGAACCTTGCGGAACGGGCTGTGGGCTTTGATGCGCTGGCGCTCTACGTCCTCGGCATTGAAGCGAAACACGCGCGCTTCCTTCGTGTCCATCCAGACGACGGCGTGACTGTGCGGCATGCGAAGATTCCTGGAAAATATTGCGACAATGCACCCTGTCTGGCACTTGCGGCTGCTGCCTTGATTCACGTCAAGGGGCCAACTGGCCGGATATAGACTCGTAAATATAGGAATTGTATTTTATCTCCTATTTAAGGAGGAGCCGATGCAAATCAGCGATCCGCCGCCCGGCGGCTATCCGGAAGTGGTCTGGTACACGCCGCCGAAGCGGCCCAGCCTGGCGCACCGCAAGCGTGATTTCCTGCGCCATCTTTTCCGTTGGGGCTCGATGAGCGAAGCGGCCGCGCGCACCGGGATCGACCGCCGCGCCGCCCATCGCTGGCGTGCGCAGGATGCCCAGTTCGATTTCGGCTGCCGCGACCGGCTGGAGTGGCGGCGGACCGATATCCTGCACGCCGCGGCCCAGCGCGTGAACAACCCGAAGGTCCGGCCGGTACTCTACCGCGGCCGCCAGATCGGCCATATCGCCCGGGCCAGCGACACTCTCATGGTGGCCTTGTTGAAGTCGGTTGCGCCGCGTAACCGGGACGAAAGCGAATTCTGAAAATGTCCCGCTTCGGGCGACTCTAGCGCTCCCGGCGGTAGAGGAAGCAGTTGTCGGCCTGGGGCATCTTGATGCCCTGGTAGTAGGTCATGGCCGTGGGCGCCGACAGCAGCAGCGTCGTGGTGAGGGTGCCGCCCGCTGCCGTACGGGTCTCTTCGATCAGGCGTTTGCCGATGCCCTGGCCCTGGCAGGCCTTGTCGACGGCGAGGTCGGAGAGATAGCAGCAGAAGGAGAAATCGGTCAGCGAGCGGGCGAAGCCCACCAGCCTGCCGTCCTGGCGGGCAGTCAGGATCAGGTTGGCATGGGCCAGCATGCGCTCGACGCGAGCGCGGTCCTCGACCGGCCGGTTGAGGCCGGATTTGCGCACGACGTCGATGTATTCGTCGGCGCCGAGATAATCCTCGCGGGCGTACACGGTGTTCATGTGCTCAACCATCTCCTGAGTTCGGCCGAGACTTCGGCCGGTCTTTCCAGAGGCGCCATGTGGCCGCAGTCCTCGAGCACCACCAGCCGCGAGGTCGAAATGTCGGCGGCCATCTCCTGAGATCGCGCCAGCGGCGTCGTCAGATCCTGGCGGCCGACGATCACCACTGTGGGGACGTCGATATTGACCAGCAGGTGACGGCTGTCGTGCCGTTCCATGGTTGCGCGCGTTTCGTTGACGAAACCCTCGGCGCCCACTTCCAGCGCCATGTCGAGAATGGGCTGGGCGATCGCCGGGTCGGCGATGTGCGAAGGGTGAAGGATCATCGGAAGCAGGGAGGGCTGAACGCCATGAAAGCGGCCGAGCTTGGTCTGTTCGATCAGGCCATGGCGGCGCGCCGTCGCTTCGGGCGAGTCGGGCGTCGCCTGGGTGTCGATCAGCGCCAGGCGTTCGACGCGGTGGGCGGCGCGGCGCATCACCTCGAAGGCGACGTAGCCGCCCATCGAGAAACCGGCGAGCGCGAAGCGCGGTGGTGCCTCGGCCAGCGCGGCCTCGGCCATGGCCGCCATCGAATCGTGGTGCCAGAGTTCGGGAACCACGATGTCGACGACGTCGGAGAGGGCTTCGATCTGCGGCCCGAAGACGCGCCGTGTCGCGAGGAGACCGGGCAGCAATACGAGCGTGGGGCGCGCCATCTCTTACACCTGGATCTGGTTGCCCAGTTCGATAGCGCGGTTAGGCGGGATGCGGAAGAAGATCTTGGTGGCCGACGCCGACAGCGACAGCGTGATGAACCAGTCGCGGCGCAGTTTGCCGAGGCGCGAGCGCTGTGCCGGCACCAGCGTCTCGCGGCCGAGGAAGAAACTGGTCTCCATCTCGTCGTAGGCGATGCCGTGCGGCCGGCAGGCGCGAAGCGCCGCCGGCACGTCGGGCTGTTCGGTGAAACCGTAGTGGGCGACCACGGTGTGGAAACCCTTACCGAGGCGCTCGACCTCGACGCGGTTGGCGTCGGCCACGCGCGGCACTTCCATGGTGTCGACCTGCAGCATGATTATGCGCTCGTGCAGGATCTTGTTGTGCTTGAGGTTGTGCAGGAAGGCGGCCGGCGTGTGGCTGGCGTCCGCGGTCAGGAACACGGCGGTCCCGGCGACGCGATCAGGCACGCGCTCCATGCGCTCGAGGAACTGACGGAGCGGCAGGGAGCCTTCGCTGAGCTCGGTGGCGACCAGGTGACGACCGCGCCGCCACGTCGTGATGGTGAAGTAAATGAAGGCCGCCACCACCAGCGGCAGCCAGCCGCCGTCGGGGATCTTCAGCGCATTGGCGATGAAGAAGGCGAGGTCGGGAATGGCCAGGAAGCCGAACACAGCCACGGCCAGTACCGGCCGCCAGCGCCACACCAGGATCGCCACGGCCATTGCAAGCGCCGCATCGACCAGCATGGCGCCGGTGACGGCGAGGCCGTAGGCGCCGGCCAGCGCGCCCGAGGAACCGAAGCCCACGACCAGGGTGACGACACCGCCCATCAGGATCCAGTTTACCCGCGGGATGTAGATCTGGCCGATCGCGGTTTCGGAGGTGTGCATGATTTCCATGCGCGGCAGGTAGCCGAGCTGGATGGCCTGGCGGGTCAGCGAGAACACGCCGGTGATGACCGCCTGCGAGGCGATAACGGTGGCGCAGGTGCTGATCACCACCAGCACGAGGATGTAATCCTTCGGCACCAGCTCGAAGAACACCTGCCCGACGATCTCAGGGTTCTCGATGACCATCGCGCCCTGGCCGAAGTAGTTGAGCAGCAGTCCGGGCATCACCAGGCCGAGCCAGGCAACCCGGATCGGCTTGCGTCCGAAATGGCCCATGTCGGCGTAAAGTGCCTCGGCGCCGGTAACGGCCAGCACGATCGAACCGAAGGCCCAGAAGATGCCGAGGCCCTGGTCGGAGATCAGGTAGTAGGCATAGAGCGGATTGACCGCCGCCAGAACGGCGGGGTTCTTGGCGACTTGCCAGGCGCCGAGC
Organism: uncultured Reyranella sp.; assembly: GCA_937919085.1. Classification (GTDB taxonomy): domain Bacteria; phylum Pseudomonadota; class Alphaproteobacteria; order Reyranellales; family Reyranellaceae; genus Reyranella. The sequence continues at coordinate 36,809 of CALFRN010000234.1, read as the reverse complement.
ACGCCCAGGATCACGAACCACACCAGCATCACCGGCCCGAATAACCGGCCGACATCGGCGGTACCGCGCGCCTGCAGCATGAATAGCCCGACCAGGATGACCAGTGCCAGCGGCACGACCAGCGGGGTGAAGGCCGGCGTGATCGCCGACAGGCCCTCGACGGCGCTCATCACCGAGATGGCCGGTGTGATGATGGCATCGCCGTAAAACAGCGCGAGGCCGATCACCGCGAGGACCACGACGGCAAGGCGGACCCGGCGCGCCTTCCCGTTCAGCCCGTGCGTTGCCAGCGTCGCCAGCGCCAACACGCCGCCTTCGCCCTTGTTGTCGGCGCGCATGATCAGCACGACGTACTTGATGGTGACGGTAAGGGTCACCGCCCAGAACAGCGTCGACAGCACACCCAGCACATGCTCCGGCGTCGGTGCCATGCCGGAACCGTGAACAAAGGTCTCGCGCAGTGCGTAGAGCGGGCTGGTGCCGATATCGCCGAACACCACGCCCAGCGCGCCCATCACCAGGCCGGCGGCGGCACCGCCGGGGGCAGAATGACCGTTGCCACCGCTGCCTGTAGCGGCCGGCGGCTGGGGCGGGGAGGGTGATATGGGTTCGGCTGTGGCCATGATGCGGAACGCCGCCAAAAGATGGCGGCGGGGCGTCGGTGTGCGCCCGCACCTTCCGCCTGTCAACGCGCCAAATCGAGGGCCGCTGCGACGAAAGCGCTTGACTCGAAACCCCTCCCAAGGCGGCTTTAGACCATGGCTGAGGACATGAATGTCGCCGATCCGCGCCTCTATCGCGAGGATGCGTGGCGGCCGCATTTTGCACGGTTGCGGCAGGACGATCCCGTGCATCGCCACGCCGACAGCCCCTACGGGCCCTACTGGTCGGTGACCCGCTATGCCGACATCATGAAGGTCGAGCTCGATCACGGCACCTACTCGTCGGCTTCCGAACTGGGCGGCATCCAGATCGCCGACCAGGCCAAGGGCTCGGAACTACCCAACTTCATCCGTATGGACCCGCCGCGCCACACCGCGCAGCGCAGGACCGTTGCGCCGATCGTGGCGCCGTCGAACCTCGCCAACATGGCCGGCACGATCCGCGAGCGTACCGTGGCTGTGCTCGATGGCCTGCCGCGCAACGAGACGTTCGACTGGGTCGACCGCGTCTCGACCGAACTCACCGCCATGATGCTGGCCACCCTGTTCGACTTCCCGTGGGCCGACCGGCGCAAGCTCACCCACTGGTCGGACGTGGCGATCGCCAATGTCGAAGACGCCGATGCCGTGGTGAAAAGCGAGGCCGAACGCATGGCCGAACTGATGCGGATGGCCGAGATCATGGAGGCGCTGTGGAAGGAGCGCGCCGCGCTGCCGCCCAGGTTTGACCTGATTTCGATGATGGCCCATGCCGAAGCGACGCAGAACCTGCCGTTGCGCGAGTTCATCGGCACCTTCGGGTTGCTGATCGTGGGCGGCAACGACACGACCCGCAATTCGATGACCGGCGGGCTCATCGCCATGGTCGAGAATCCCGGCGAGATCGCCAAGGTGCAGGCGGATGCGGCGCTGCTTCCCAGTCTCGTGTCAGAGATCATCCGCTACCAGACGCCGGTGATCCACATGCGGCGCACGGCGACCAGGAAAACCGAACTCGGCGGCAAGGCGATCGCCCGCGGCGACAAGGTGGTGATGTGGTACGTCTCCGGCAATCGCGACGAGGCCGCGATCGACCAGCCGGAGCGCTTCATCGTTGGCCGGCCCAAGGCGCGCCAGCACCTGGCATTCGGCGCCGGTATCCATCGCTGCGTCGGCGACCGGCTGGCCGAGATGCAGATCAGAATCCTGTGGGAGGAGATGTTGAAGCGCGACCTTGCGATCGAGATTGCAGGGCCGCCGGTACGGCTCTACTCCAATTTTATCCGCGGTATTCGGTCATTGCCGGTCGTCATCCGCGCCTGACGGTCTCGACACCGGCGGCAAAAGCCTGCTGCAGCAGCCAGACGTCACCCGCGATCGAGACGAAGTCGTAGCCCATGCGGACGAACTCGGCGCCTTGCCTGGCGTCGGCGGCGAGCCGGCCGGCCGATTTTCCGTGCTTCTTCGCAGCGGCGATCGTCGCCTGCTCGGCCAACACGAAGTCGGAATGATCGAAGGCGCCGGGTTCGCCAAGCGCCACGGAGAGATCGTTGTGGCCGAGCCACAGCATGTCGACGCCCGGCATCGCGGCAATCTCGTCGGACGCTGCCGCGCCGCGCGGATCCTCGATCTGCAGGATGATCGCGGTGCGGGCATTCTGTTCGGCGAAGCGTGGCAGCAATGGCTCGCGGCGCATGGCGAAGCGTTCGTGGGCGAGGCCCAGCGCCACGCCGCGCGTGCCGTCGGGCCAGTACTTGGCTGCTTCGAGCACGGCCTTGGCCTGTTCGACCGACGACACGATCGGCACCATGACGCCGTCGGCACCGGCGTCGAGCGCCCGCGAGATGTGATGACGGGATTGCGATGGCACACGCACGATCGACGGCAGGCCGGCAGCCTGCAGGTAACGCACGACGCCGCGCACCGTGTCGAAGCCGAAGCCGGTGTGTTCCATGTCGAGCACGGCGAACTCGGCGCCCGCCGCTTTCAGGATCTGGCCGATGCCGGGCGTAGCAAACTCGAACAGAAACGTGCCGATCTTGGTGGGTTTGGTCCCGATGAGCGGACGCAGGCTGGTTCCCGGCATTGTGATTTCCCCCGTTGCCCTTGGATGCTAGCGTCGCCCGTTCGAAATTGACACCTGAACTCAAGGGAGAATCTCATGAAGCTCTACTACATGCCCGGTGCCTGCTCGCTCGGCATCCACGTCATTCTCGAGGAAATCGGCAAGCCCTACGACGTGCACAAGATCGACGGTGCGAAGCAGGAGCAGTACGGACCCGACTTCACCAAGATCAATCCCAAGTCGAAGGTGCCGACGCTGACGCGCGGCGACGGCTCGACGCTGACCGAGTTCCCGGCGATCGCCGTGTGGCTTGCCCGCAAGAATCCGGAGACGGGGCTGTTGCCGACCGACGCCGACGGCGAGGCGCGCGCCCTCGAAGCCATGGACTACGCCGTCTCGACCATGCACATGCAGGGTTTCTCGCGCATGTTCCGGCCGATGAACTACGCGCCGACCGAAGCCGACCATGACAAGGTCAAGGCGCGCGGCAAGGAGATCATGGAGAATGGCCTGGCGCTGATGGACAAGGCACTGGAGGGCAAGGAGTATCTTGCCGACAAGTTCTCGGTCGCCGATGCCGCACTCTTCTACGTCGAGTTCTGGGCGTCCGGCCGCATGAAGATGCCGCTGCCCAAGAACGTCGCCGCGCACTACGCGCGCATGAAGGCACGTCCCGCGGTGAAGCGCGTTCTGGAGCAGGAAGGCCTCACCGCCACGGCCTGACGTGTCGCTGCCTGCCGCCCTCAAGGCGCGTCTCCGTCTGCCGCTGATCGCGGCCCCGATGTTTCTGGTATCGGGGCCGGCGCTGGTGAAGGCGGCCTGCCGCGCCGGCGTCATCGGCTCGTTTCCGACCGCCAACTGCCGCACGGTCGAGGAACTCGACGGCTGGCTGGCCGCGATGGCCGACGATCTCAGGCGCACTGCCGACGAGACCGGTCGTGCCCCGGCGCCGCTCTGTCCCAACCTGATCGTTCATCGCTCCAACCTGCGGGTGCCCGATGACCTGGCAGCCGTGTTGCGCGCCAGGGTCGAGCTGGTAATCACCTCCGTGGGCTCGCCCGAACCGGTGCTGAAGCCGCTCAAGGACGCGGGCTGTCTCGTCTTCGCTGATGTGGCTTCGGTGCGTCACGCCGAGAAAGCCGTCGCCGCTGGTGTCGACGGGCTGGTGCTGTTGACGGCAGGGGCCGGCGGCCAGACCGGCTGGGTCAATCCCTTCGCCTTCGTGCGCGCGGTCCGGGCGTTCTGGGATGGCATCGTGGTGATGGCAGGTGGCATGGCCGACGGCCATGCGGTCGCCGCTGCCGAGACCCTGGGCTGCGATCTTGCCTACATGGGCACCAAGTTCATTGCCACCCGCGAGAGCCTGGCCAAGGACGAATACAAGCAGATGCTGGTGAAGAGCCGGGTCGACGACGTTTTGCTGACCCGCGCCTTCACCGGGCTTGAAACCAATATGTTGCGGCCTTCGATCGCGGCGGCCGGCCTCGATCCCGACAACCTGCCGGTGCGCGGCGCCATCGACATCGCCAAGGATATCAACGCCGCGGAGCGTGACCGGCCAGATGCCAAGCGCTGGAAGGATATCTGGAGCGCCGGGCATTCGGTGTCGGGCGTCACCGACGTGCCGTCGGTGGCCGAGCTGATCGAGCGTACCGCGGCGGAATACGCTGCGGCGCGGAGATCAGTGCAGTTCGTATAGACCCGAAGCGAACTTGAACTCGGCCGGCTTTATCAGCGCGGCATTCGCCACCCGCACCTTGTGCAGCCTGCCGTCGAGATTGCTCTGCCAGAAGTCGAGAAATTTGGTGAGGGCCGGAAAGCGGGGTGCCAGATCGAGGTGCTGCCAGACAAAGCTTTGAAGAAGGTGCTTATGGTCGGGCATCCAGTAGAGTATTTCGGCAGTCGTAATCCGGTAATCGTTGAGCTGTACAACAAAGCTGCGGTCCATTGGGCACTCCTTGACACTACGCGTGCAAAGGAATAGTCACTCCAACTTTCCAAGAAATCAAATATTCTCTATTTATATCAAAGCCTTAGCAGCGTTCACGGGAGATTGCTGCTACTGCGAAGCGACCTTCCGTCAGTGCCTTGACTCATATCCCCAACAACCCTACATGCTGCACGCCTTTGGCACTCATCGATGGTGAGTGCTGATTGCGATTTATTCGGTGCGGCCGGCCGGCCGTGCAGGGCTAACAGCTACATTGGAGGAAGACACATGAAGTTCCGTCCGCTCCACGACCGTGTCGTGGTCAAGCGCGTCGAAGAAGAAGGCAAGACCAAGGGTGGAATCATCATCCCTGACACTGCCAAGGAAAAGCCGATGGAAGGCGAGATCGTCGCCGTCGGCCCGGGTGCTCGCGATGAAAGCGGCAAGCTCGTTCCGCTCGACGTCAAGAAGGGCGACCGCATCCTGTTCGGCAAGTGGTCGGGCACCGAAATCAAGCTCGATGGCGAGGATCTCCTGATCATGAAGGAATCCGACATCATGGGAATCATCGAAGGTTCCGCCGCGATGAAGAAGGCCGCCTGAGCGCCTCTTCGTCCAACCGATCAACCTGAACATTCAAGAGGAATAGAAAATGGCAGCCAAGGAAGTCCGTTTTAGCGCGGATGCACGCGAGCGCATGCTGCGCGGCGTGGACATTCTCGCCAACGCCGTCAAGGTGACGCTGGGTCCGAAGGGCCGCAACGTCGTCCTCGACAAGAGCTTCGGCGCTCCGCGCATCACCAAGGACGGCGTCACCGTCGCCAAGGAAATCGAGCTCTCCGACAAGTTCGAGAACATGGGCGCCCAGATGGTGCGCGAAGTGGCCTCGAAGACCAATGACATCGCCGGCGACGGCACGACGACGGCGACCGTTCTTGCCCAGGCGATCGTGCGCGAAGGCGTGAAGTCGGTGGCTGCCGGCATGAACCCGATGGACCTCAAGCGCGGCATCGACCTCGCGGTCGAGGCGGCCGTCGAGGACATCAAGGCGCGTGCCAAGAAGATCACGGGCACCGATGAAGTCGCCCAGGTCGGCACCATCTCGGCTAACGGCGACAAGTCGATCGGCAAGATGATCGCCGAAGCCATGAAGAAGGTCGGCAACGAGGGCGTCATCACGGTGGAAGAGGCCAAGAGCCTCGACACCGAACTCGACGTCGTCGAGGGCATGCAGTTCGACCGCGGCTATCTCTCGCCGTATTTCATCACCAACGCCGACAAGATGATCGCCGAGCTCGACTCGCCGTACATCCTGCTGTTCGAGAAGAAGCTCTCGGGCCTGCAGGCGATGCTGCCGGTGCTCGAGGCGGTCGTGCAGTCGGGCAAGCCGCTGCTGATCATCGCCGAGGACGTCGAGGGCGAGGCCCTGGCGACCCTGGTCGTGAACAAGCTGCGTGGTGGCCTCAAGATCGCTGCCGTCAAGGCGCCGGGCTTCGGTGATCGCCGCAAGGCGATGCTCGAGGACATGGCGATCCTGTGCGGCGGTCAGCTGATCTCCGAGGATCTCGGCATCAAGCTCGAGAACGTCACGCTCGACATGCTCGGCAAGGCCAAGAAGGTCATCGTCGAGAAGGAAAACACCACGATCGTCGACGGCTCGGGCAAGAAGGCGGACCTCCAGGCCCGCATCGGCCAGATCCGTGCGCAGATCGAGGAGACCACTTCGGACTACGACCGCGAGAAGCTCCAGGAGCGCCTGGCCAAGCTCGCCGGCGGTGTTGCGATCATCAAGGTCGGCGGCGCCACCGAAGTCGAGGTCAAGGAGAAGAAGGACCGCGTTGACGATGCCATGCACGCCACGAAGGCTGCCGTGGAAGAGGGCGTGGTCGCCGGCGGCGGTGCCGCGCTGCTCTACGCGATCCGCGCGCTCGACAAGATCCGCACCGCCAATGACGACCAGAAGGTCGGTGTCGAGATCGTCCGTCGTGCGCTGCAGTCGCCGGTCCGTCAGATCGCCGAGAACGCCGGCTACGACGGCGCGGTGGTCGCGGGCAAGATGCTCGACCAGAAGGATGCGAACTTCGGCTTCGACGCCCAGAAGGGCGACTATGTCGACATGATCAAGTCCGGCATCATCGATCCGGTGAAGGTCGTGCGCACCGCGCTGCAGGATGCCGCTTCGGTGGCCGGCCTGCTGGTGACGACCGAAGCCATGGTCGCCGAGCGTCCGGAGAAGAAGGGCCCGCCGATGCCCCCGGGCGGCGGCATGGGCGGCATGGGCGGAGACATGGACTTCTAGTCCAGTCGACAGCCAGAAATAGGAAGGGCCGGGGAGAAATCCCCGGCCCTTCTTCTTTGTGGGTTATGCTTCGCCCATGAATACCCACCCGCTGTCGGTCAAGGGCGTCGTGCTGAGTGAAGGCCGCGTGCTGCTGCTGTTGAACAGGCGTGGCGAATGGGATCTGCCGGGTGGCCGGCCTGAACCCGGCGAGGATCATCGCGCGGCACTCATCCGCGAGGTACGCGAGGAGACCGGGCTCGCGGTCGAAGTCGGCGCGGCGCTCGACGAACATCTGTTTGAGGTGCTGCCGCGGCGCTTCGTGCGCATCCTGCCCTTCGCCTGCCGCGTGACCGGCAGAGATGACGTCGCGTTGAGCGACGAGCATCTGGAAATGAGCTGGGAGCCGGTGACCCAGCTCACACCGTCGATCGCCGGCCACTTGCTGCCAGCCGGCTATCTCGGCGCGATTCGCCAGGCGATGGACCAGCCCTTGTCGCCGAGCGCGCGAGAAGTCTGAATCGCGAGAAACCGGTCGTGCGCCGCCGCGGCGCCGAGCCAGAGTTCGTTCCACGCGTCGAATGCCAGCAGTGGATCGGCCAGCGTGAGTTCACGCACCGCGCGCCAGCCGGCCATTCGCACCAACACGGCGCCATCCTTCTCTTCGATCGCGACATCCTCGCCGCTCGCCGCCATCACGGCTGAAAGCCAGCGTGCGAAGTCGCGGGCGCTGGCCATGTCGCCGCGTTCGACGTCGGTCGGCAGGTCCATCTCGCGGGCGGTCTCCTCATGGAACTGCAGGCCGACCAAGCGGGCGACGCGGCCCAGCTCCTTCACCGTGTCCGTCGGACCCAGCAACTCCTGCAAGGTGGGCAGCATGGTGCGCAGGTACTCAAGCGCATAGGCGCGGAAGGTCTTGAGGCGTCGCTCCTCCGGCCAGTTCGCGGTCTCGAGTTTGGGCTGTGCGTTCCAGTCGACGCGTGGCATCTCCTCGCTGCCGTAGGCGAAGCGCACGCGCTCCTCTTCCTTCAGCGGCCGGCCATGGTCGATGTAATAGCCCTCCAGACCCGGAAAGCCGTCGACCGTCATGCCGGTGCAGACAAAGCCCAGCCCCGGGTTCTTGAGCGACACTCCGTTGTGGCCATGCCAGCCATGGAGCATGGCGGCCGAGACAGAATGCGGTACGGCGGCAATCGCCGTGCCTTTCCAAATCCAGCGCGGCGGCGGATATCGCACCCAGGCCTTCTTGTCGCTTTCGCGGATGTAACCCGTCTTAACGCCACCCAGCGCATTGGAGTGATAGTGATAGAGTGCGCAGGCGGGCGCATCGGACTCGCCGGCCAGGCCGAGTTTCTGAAGTCCGGGCAGGAACTTTTCCAGATGCTGGCGACGAAAATGGCGCAGCACATACTCACGCGCGACGTCTTCGCCGCGACGGGTCACTAGACCCAGCACCAGCGCCGTCATCAAGGCGTTGTAGAGCGTGCCGACCGCCTTGAAGGCGGCGGTATCAGCCCCCTCGTTAGCCATTGTGGCCGTCGACCAGGATTGCCTTGGACTTGCCAGCCTTCAGCCGCATGGCAAGCACCGGCTTGTACTCTTCCGAATCGTAGAAGCGTTCGGCCGTGGCATAGTCTGGAAATTCGAGCACGACGACGCGGGCCGGCGTCCAGCCGCCTTCGAGCGTCCGGGTCTTGCCGCCGCGCACGATGAACTTGCCGCCGAATTTGCCGACCAGGCCGGGCGTGTGCTTGCGGTACTCGGCCATAAGCGCTTCGTCGGTCGTCTCGATCTCGACGATGATGTATGCGGGCATCTTCGTTCCTCTTCAGCCGGTTTCCATCGGCAGGGCGGGGTCGTTGGCCCACTCCTGCATAGAATTGTCGTACACCGATACGTTCCTGTGGCCCAGCATCGCCGTAAGCACGAAGGCATCCAGCGTGGCGGCAATGCCACCACCGCAATAGACCAGCACGCGCTTGTCCGGGGCGACGCCCACGCCTTCGAAGGCGGCTCGCAGATCGGCGATGGGTTTCAAGGCCTTGTCCGGTCCGAACAGGCTGGCTGCAGGCACGCAGGAGGAGCCGGCAATTCTGCCGGCGCGACCGTAGACGACGCCGCCGGCGCCCTTGTGCTGGTCGTGGCCGAGGGCGTTGAGCGTCAGTGTTGTCTTGTCGCCGATCGCCCCCTTGATCGCGGTCTTGTCGATGAAGATCTCCGGCCGGGCACGGAGCGTAAGCGTCGCCGGCGGATGGACGGTAGCTTCGGTTTCCAGCGGCCGGTTCTGGGCTTTCCATTTGTCGAGGCCGCCATCGAGGATCGCGACGTCGTCGAAGCCGATCGCCCGCAGCATCCACCAGACGCGGCTGGCCCAGACCGGCGAGGCGTGGCTATACAGCACCACGAATGTTCCATGGCCGACGCCCTTGGCGGCGAAGGCTTCGGTCAGCGCCTCCAGCGACGGCAGCGTAAAGCGGAGCTTCGAGGTCTTGTCGGACAGATCGGCCTGAAGATCGAGATAGGCCGAGCCCGGCACATGGCCCTTGTCGTAATTCGACCGGCCGCTCTCGGCGATATAGCGGCCGTCGGGACCGGGCTTCAGATAGGTGGTGCAGTCGAAGATCCGGAGCGCCGGCGCGCCCAGGCGGCGGGCCAGCTCATCGGTCGAAATTACGGCGGCGGAATGCCCGGCCATAGCGCTCTCCCCTGGTTGGGAGAGCGGAGACTAGCCCAATTCGAGGTGCCGGTGACTAGATCGTCTTCGACGGCAGCGGCGGGACGGCCACGGGACCCGAGGACGGCGCTGCGACCGGCGCCTGAACGGGGGCCGGCGGCGCAAGCTGCGCGGAGTCCGGCTGCTTCGGCGTCGCGTTCGCTACTGGCTTCTTGGCCTTCTTGGCTTTCGGCGGCTGCGCCTTCGCGACCTGAACCTTCTTCAGGCAGGCCGTGCGAGAGGAAGCGGATTTCAGCTTCTGGCACGAGGCAGCGGTCTGGGGCTTGGCCTTGGCCTTCGCAGCCGGCTTGGCCGTTGGCTCGGGCATCGGAGCGTCTGAGGTCTGGGCAAAGGAAGGCACAACAAAAACGAGCGCGGCCAAGGCGGCGGCACCGACGATCAAGAGACGCATGTGTGATTCTCCTTGGCCGCTGGCGAAGGGGACGGCGCGGCCATTACATATTGAGAAAATATTAAGTTATTTGTGCTATTTATGTCAAATTCTTAATCGTTCATCGTAGCCAAAAAATCGGACCTTCCCCGCCCCGTGCAGGCCATTCTCAACGTCGCGTTTCCGATCTTCGGGGTCATCCTGGCGGGTTACCTTGCCGGACGCTGGCGCATTCTCGGTGCCGAGGCGACCACCGCGCTCAATGCCTTCGTCAGCTATTTCGCCCTGCCGGTGCTGTTCTTCGGCACTCTGGCGCGCACCCCGGTGCATTCGGTGCTCGATCCCGGCCTGACCCTGGGCTTCGGCCTCGCCGTCGTGGCGACCTTCGCGGTCGGCATGGTCAGCACGCGTCTGGCGAGTCGTGGTGGTCTCGCTGCCATGAGCCTGCAGGGAATCGCCGCTTCATGGGGCAATGTCGGCTACATGGGCGTGCCGATCTGCCTTGCGGCCTTTGGCGAGGCCGGCCTGCCTCCCGCTATGCTCACGGTCATCGTCACCGCCATTTTAGCGATGGTGTTCGGCGTCATGCTGATCGAGCTCGAGGTGGCGGCGGGCCACGGACCGCTGAAGACCTTCCTGCGCGCGGCCTTCAATGTGGCACGCAATCCACTGCCGTTGTCGATCATGCTCGGCATCGCCGCCTCGGCGATCGGCGTGCCGGTGCCGACGCCGCTCGAGAAATGGATCGATCTCCTGGGTGCCGCGGCGGCGCCGTGCGCACTGTTCGCCATCGGACTCTTTCTCTCCGACAAGTCGATCAAGAGCGGGCTGGCGGAGGCCGGACTGGCCACGATCATCAAGCTACTGCTTCAGCCGCTGCTGGCGGCGTTCATCCTGCCGTTCTTCGTCGATCTCAGGTCGGTGCCGGGCCAGGTCGCACTTCTCATGGCGGCACTTCCGACCGCCGCCAATGCCTTCGTGCTGGCCAAGCAGTTCAACATCTCGGTCGAGCGCAACACCGCTGCCGTGCTATTGTCGACGGCGTTCTCGGTGATCACGGTTTCCGCCCTGCTGGTGTGGCTGGGTGTATCCTGACAACAACGGAGGGCGACATGCTCCAGGAGTTCAAGAAGTTCGCGATGCGCGGCAACGTCGTCGACCTTGCCGTCGGCGTCATCATCGGCGTTGCCTTCGGCAAGATTGTGGACTCGCTGGTGAACGACCTCATCATGCCGGTGATCGGACGCATCTTCGGCGGTCTCGATTTCACCAACTACTTCGTCGGCCTCACCGAGGCGTCGAGCCAAGCCGCAACCTACGACGCCGCCAAGAAAGCCGGCGCCACGCTGGGCTACGGCAACTTCATCACGGTAACGGTCAACTTCCTCATCATCGCGTGGGTGCTCTTCCTGATCATCAAGGGCATCAACCGCATGTCGAGGGAAGATGCGGCCGTGCCCAAGGCACCACCACCGCCCACGCGTGAAGAAGTGCTGCTGGGCGAGATCCGCGATCTTCTGAAAGCGCGAGGCTAGGCGGCGCGGCGTTCGAGCAGAACCAGATCGAGCCGCCGCGCGAGATCGTCGGAAATCTTCGTCAGCGGCAGGCGGCATTCGGGAGAGGCGATCAGGCCCTGCCGCCACAGGCAGTACTTGATCGGCATCGGGTTGGCCTCGGTGAACAGCAGCGGCACCAGTGACGCCAGGGGCGTCCAGGCCGTTCGTGCGCCGGCGAGATCGTTGGCGGCAAAGCGTCGTCCGACATCGACGAAGCGGTCGGTCAACAGGTGGCTCGCCGCCAGGATGCCGCCGTCGCCGCCGTTTGCCATCATGGTGAAGTAGAGCGCATCCTCGCCGGTCAGTACCGCGAAATCCGTCGGCTTGCGCTGCAGCAGTTCGAGCGACTGCGCGATCGAGCCCGAACTGTCCTTCACACCGACGATGTTGGGCGCGCGGCTGAGTTCGAGCAGCGAGTCGTTGGAGAGGTTCACCGCCGTGCGGTAGGGGATGTTGTAGATGACCACGTCGCGGTCGGTGGCGGCCGCGACGGCCTGGAAGTGCGCGATCAGGCCATCCTGGCCCGGCCGGTTGTAGTAGGGGCAGACCGACACGATGCCTTCGAAAGCGTAACGCTCGAGCCGGCGCAGCGTCCTTTCTATCTTGTGCGTGGCGTTGCCGCCGACGCCAACGAACACCGGCACGCGCCCGGCAGCAACGGCGACCGTGCGATCGACCAGCTCGTCGATCTCGGCCTCGTCGAGCGTCGGAGATTCGCCCGTGGTGCCGAGCGGAAACAGGCCATCGACGCCAAGGCCGATGTAATGCCCGATCAATCGTTCGTAACTCGCGAAATCGACCACGCCGTCCTTGAAAGGCGTAATCAGGGGCAGCCACAGCCCGGAGATCTTTGTTGTCATGCGGTCACGCTAGGATGCTTCGCTAAACAATTAAAACGAATGTTTTTGATATAAATGTTCGGAAATGATTATGTATTGGGATGCGCAAGGATCTCGACATGGCACTGGTGCGTGCCTTTCTCACGGTCGTCGAAAGCGGCGGCGTGACGCGCGCGGCGGCCGCACTCGGTGTCTCCCAGGCGGCAGCCAGCCAGCAGATCCGGCGGCTGGAGGAAGCGCTCGACTGCCGGCTGTTCGAACGTGCGGGGAGGCGGCTGGTGCTGGTGCCGGCCGGGGAACGCCTGTTGGCGCAGGCGCGCCGGCTGCTGGCGATGAACGACGAAGTCTGGTCGTCGATGCGCACGCCGTCGTTCGAGGGCGAGGTCCGTCTCGGCGTGCCCTACGATCTCGTGGGCTCATTCGTGCCGGGTGTGCTGCGCCGCTTCGCTAAGGCCCAGCCGCGCGTCCGCGTCAGTCTTGTGTGCGAGGACTCCAAGATCGTGCGCGACGCCTTGAAGTCGGGAGGAGTCGACATCGCCCTCACCACCGAGGCCGATTGCGGTCGTCATGGCGAGACGCTGCGCACCGACCGTCTTGTCTGGGTCGGCGCCCCGGGCGGCGATGCGCATCTGAAGGATCCGTTGCCGGTGTCGCTCGGCGCGCCCTCCTGCGTTTTCCGGCCGGTGGCGATCGAGGCGTTGGGCCGGATCAGGCGTGACTGGCGTGCCGTGTGCGAGGTGAGCCGGATGGAACCGGTCCATGCCGTCCTCGAGGCCGGTCTCGCGGTCGCGCCGTTGCTGCGCTCCTCGGTGCCCGAGCGTTTCGAGATCCTGAGTGGCGCAGCGGCACGCGAGGCCCGCTTGCCGCCGTTGCCGGAATTCCGCATCAACCTCTACGCCGCGCAAGGCCTCAGCGCCGCCGCCCGCGACCTCGCCGATCATGTACGTGCGGGCTTTTCGGGCAGTGTCCGGAGCCCGGGCAACAATTGATACGATCAGATGACTGTTTCGACAGTGGCGGCGCAACTACAATCGAGACCGTCATCAGGGAACATGTTCATGCGTACTCTGTTCGGTTGGGGCATCAAGTTGGCTTTCGTGGGCTTTATCTATGCCGGCGTCAGCGGAGCCATTCCGTTCACGTTGCCGGACACGATTTTTGGCTATCAGGTCCCCGATGCGGCCCAGCGTTTCGCCGGCGCCGGTGGCCAGCTCCAGGAGATCGCGGGAAAGACGCAGGCCGGTTTCAAGGGAATCGCCAACAGTCTCAAGTAAATCACGGCACGAGTTTAGAGGGGGCGTCCAGGAGCCCGGTCGCGCGATCTTCGGAACGCGCGGCCGGGCTTTTTTTGCCTGGCCTTCCGTCAGAACGCCGCCAGCGGTGCCGTCCAGGCGTTGTAGCCATAGACCCAGTCGGTATCCGTTACGCCCTTGAGCCATGAATTCTGGCGCGAAGTGAGCTGAATACGCGACGTCCGTTCCTTGCGCGTGGCCTCGTAGGTTGCCAGTGCCGCAGCGACGCCGTCGCGGTCAGCGCCGCCAAGGCAGCGTGAAAGTACCGCGGCATCCTCGATCGCCATGGCCGCCCCCTGTGCCATGTATGGCGTCATGGGATGGGCGGCATCGCCCAGAAGCACGACGTTTCCCGCGCTCCATTCTGCCAGCGGCTCGCGATCGACGAGGATCCGCTTGTGGACGGAGGGGCAGGCAGCCAACACGCGCTGCACCGAGGGATGGAAACCCTCGAACGCCGCCCGCAGCACCGCAACATCGCCCTCGGCCGACCACGACTCCAAGCCGAACTCGGGCTCGGGCTGGCTGGTGACGAAATAGACCTCCGAGCGGTCGGGCTTGACGTAATACATCACGATGTGGCGGTCCTCGCCCCACCATTTGGCGCACTCGTCCATCTCGAAACCGTTCAGCAGCTTCGCCGGAAAAGTAGTGCGATAGGCGATGCGCCCTGTGACGTTGGGCGGTACCTCTCCGAACAAGATCGACTTCACGGCCGAATGCACGCCATCGGCACCGATCACCACGTCGGCCTCCGCGCTCCAGCCGTTGTTGAAGGCGATCCGCACGCCGCCACCCGCGGCGGGCTCGATGCCGATGAGCCTGTGGTCGAGCCTGATCACCTCGTCGGGCACAATGCTGGCTAGGGCTTCATGCAGATCGCCGCGATGGGCCACCAGATATGGCGCGCCGTACTTTGCCTCGGCGGTGGGGCCGAAGACCATGTCAAACAGGACTTCGCCGGTCCGCCAGTCACGGTTGTTCCACGAGCGCGGATAGAATGCCTGTGCGCGAAGTCGCGCCTCGAGGCCGAGGCCGCGCAGCACATGCATGGCATTGCAGCCGATCTGGATGCCGGCGCCCACCCGCGCGAATTGTCTGGCCTGCTCGTAGACGGTGACGTCGATGCCCTTGAGGCGCAGTGCCGCAGCGGCGGCCAGTCCGCCCATGCCGGCGCCGACAATGGCGACGTTGAATTTGCGTCCGGTCATGCGGTTTTCCTGCAACGAGTCTACGGCGGCGGCAACAGCTGCTTGGCCTGCATCTCGGCAAAGCATTTCCGGAACATCGCCTCGGTGTCCATCACCTCGGTGAAGCCGGCCTGCATCAGCTTTATGGTCGAGACAATCGCCGCCGGCCCCGGCCTGTCGCGACCGTAGCCCATCGTATAGTCGGCATATTCGAAGGAAAGCCCGACGAAGTCCTTCAGCGTTCCCGACTTCAGCCCTTGGGTAGCGCAAATCTCCGCCCACTCGGCCTCACGTGGCCGGATTTCCCGATCGAGCGCTAGTGGCACGTGATCGCCGGCAGCAAGACCCAACGCGTCGGCAATGGCCGGCCAGACGTTAGGCCATACGAATACGTCGCCATTAGTGACGTTGAAGATCTCGTTGCGTGCTGCCGCCGCTTCGCCCGACCAGGCGATGCAGCGCGCCAGCAGGTCGGCATCGACCGCCTGTGCAACGCGGCCTACGCCACCCGGGTAGTCCAGCTTGGTCTTGCCCGCGCGCCGCTGCATGGCCGCGTAGACACCGAGTGCCGGAATCACATTCATGGCGCTGCCCACGGAAGCGCCCACGATCAACACCGGCCGCAGGATGGACCATACCCATGCCTTGCCCTGTTGCGCTTCGCGCAGGTAGCGTTCCTGGTTCCAATAGAAGTTCGGCTGCTCGTGCATCTCCGAGCGGTTTTCGCGCGCTGGCACCGCGATTGGCCGGACATGCACGCCGTAGGCCTTGGTGCCCTGCAGCAGCGTCACATGCCGCAACCCTGGCGCCGCGCGCTCGAGCGGTCCGAGCAGGTTCTTCAGCATCAGCTCATTGGTCCTGATCTGCTCGTCCTCCTGCCAACCCGCGACCAATCCCGGCAGCTCATGAAGCGCCGCATAGACAATGTGGGTGACGCCGGCGAACTCTGGCGCCAGCCTGGCGCACGCTGCGGCGTCGGAGAGATCGAGGGCAAGCCAGCGGGCGCCGTGGGTTTCGCTCGGCCGGCGGCGCGAGACGGCGATCACCTCGCAGCCAGTCGCGGTTGCGAAGTGCTTCATTGCGGCGAAGCCGACGAGACCGGTGGCGCCGGCGACCAGGACTTTTTTGGCAGGCATCTGGAACTAATAGCATGACTGCCAAATCCCCGCTGGCATGAGTCAAATCGCCAGAGAACTTCTATGTGCTGGGGACAGCCACGAACTTGCAGATGAGCATGGCCAACGGCCAATTGCGCGGGCGCCAATTGCGCCGGGCGAACTCGTTACGGTAGTAGGTTTGCATCACGTTGCGGTCGCAGTCGACGATCATGACTTGCTGAATGGGACCGACCTGCCGGTGCGGAACCACGACGCCCAAGTGACGCAGCCCTCCTGATGATTCAATCCGTCGAGACGGAGCCGTTGGCATCGACCCTTACCGACACCACGGTCGGCCCGCGCTGGGCGTGGGCACTCCAGGCACCACCAGACTGGCGGTTGACGGCGCGCACGCCCGTATATCCGTCAGCCTCGATCGCAGCCCTTGCAGCAGCCTCGTTCGCGATCCTCCCCGCCTCCGTGGCTCCATTGACATCGGCTCCATTGACATCCGCCGAATTACGCGCGTCGTCGTCGGGGTCGAGCCAGCTTGGCGGGCCGT
Source organism: uncultured Reyranella sp. (assembly GCA_937919085.1). GTDB lineage: Bacteria > Pseudomonadota > Alphaproteobacteria > Reyranellales > Reyranellaceae > Reyranella. The sequence goes on along the minus strand of CALFRN010000234.1, from coordinate 20,255 downwards.
CTCGCAAAAGCGGGACCGGTTTCCGTGACGTTTTTACGATCATCGTTGTTGCAAGTGCAGGCGACCGGACAGCCGTCGAAGCGGAGTTGTTCGCAGGAGTAGCAGGCAGGGGTAAGGACGAACGTTTCTCACGCGTTGGCGTCCCGGGTTGGTCTGGCATCGGCAGCAAACTGTGTGCGCTGCCGATGCCGATGCCGATACCGATCGCGGTTGCAAGAACCAAAGCCGGGAACCAGAGGTTCATCGCTTAACCCTCGAATGCAGCCCCCACCGAAGTGGCGGCTCGGATTGATCTCTGGCGCGAGTGCGTTCAGTTGTAGCTCGCGCGCATCGGGATGATCTGGCCGCTGGCGTTGACTCGGTTGCCTTGCGAATCGTAGCGGTTGCCGAATTCGTCGCGGTAGACCTGCTGTTCCTGGACCGGTTGGTAGGTTGGCTGATAAGCCGGCTGGCCAGCCATTCGATAGCCGTTGGCATCGACGCGATAGCCCTCGGAATCGATCCGGTAGCCTTGGGCGTCGGTACGATAGGTCGGAACGGGTGCGGCCGAGGTCTGCAGTCGATAGCCGTTCGCATCGACGCGGTAGCCTTGGGCATCGACCCGGTAGCCGTACTGGTCGATACGATAAGGAGGCTGGCCTGCTGCCTCACGGTAGGTGCGGGCGTCGACCTCACGTGCGACGCAGCGCTCGTAGGGGGCCGTGCCGACAGTCAGGCCATAGGAATAACAAGCATTGCTTGCGTCCGTGGCGATCAGGGTGGGGGCGTAGCCCGGGCTCGGGCGATAATCGTTGCGGGCCTGTTGCTCGCGGGTCACGCAGCGGCTGTAAGCCGCCGTTTTGGGGACGAAGCCATAGTCGACACAGGCCTGGTTGGAAGCCTGGTAAATGCCAGTGCCATAGGCGGCGCTGACTTTCGGATTGTAATCGGCCTGGCAGGCGGCCGAGAGCAGTCCGATAGACAGTGCGCCGAGAGCTTTGAGTTTCATGGGCCGAGTTCCTTTCGGGAATATGTCACGCAGTTAACGCGAGACCTGCGAAAGGTTTGCCATTCGGTGCGGAAAGGACCCCGGGCAGCCCGGCGCGGGGACGTCGACCTGATATAGGGAGGCAGCCGCGTCTACGCCGTCATCTGCATCTGGATATCCCGCGCCGCCTGTTGGAGCGGGCGCAGAAAGCGGCGCCGGGCGCCGGATTCCGTCAACTTCCCGGAGATCGTGTTGATGCTCAGGGCAGCGACGACTTGCCCGCGGGTATTGCGGACGGGAACCGCCAGGCCGCAGATCGCCGGATCGAGTTCGCCGTCTACCCACGCATGTCCGAGGTCAGCTATTCGCGCGAGTTCCCTTCGCAGCAACCGCGGATCTATGATGGTGCGTGCAGTCAGCCGCTCCAGGTTGACGCGGGCGAAGAACAGGTCGAGGTCTGCCGCCGGGGCTGCCGCCAGCAGGACCCGACCAAGCGATACGACATGGGCCGGCAACCGGCTGCCGACTCCCAGGCTGGTGGTGAGGATGCGGCGCGACGGCCAGCGCTGAACATAGACGATGTCGGTTTCGTCGAGAACCGCCAACGCGCAGGATTCCGCCGTTTCGTCACGTAGCGTCTCGACCGTACGTTGCGATGCCGCCCAGAACGGCAGCGAATTCAGATACGACAGGCCGAGCCTCAGCGCGCGCGGTCTCAGCTGGAAATAGCGGCCGTCGCTTGCGCAATACCTCATCGCCACCAGGGTCGCGAGTATCCGTCGCGACGTCGCGCGCGTCAGGCCGGCCAGCCGCGCCACCTCGGAGAGCGTATGGCGTCCGGGAGGATGCCCCAGCGCCTCCACGACGCCGAATCCGCGGGCAATGGCGCGCACGAAGCCGTCGCTTTCCTTTGGCGGCGCGGCGGCCTTGTCAGGCTTTCGGGGGACTGCCACTGTTGTTCGCCAGACACTTAAAATGTTCGTCTGGCGAACACTAGGAGAGGGCGAGCGATGGTGCAAGCGCAAGGCTTCGAGACCGATTTCTGGAAAGACGCCAACCTGCGCAAGGGCTGGGACGACATCGTGCCGGGCGAACCGCGCAAGACGCTGCCCTACACGCTGACACAGCAGGCAATCGCGCTTTACTGCAAGGCCGTCGGTGAAACCAATCCGCTCTATCTCGATGAAAAAGCCGCGAAAGCCGGCCCGCATGGCGGCCTCGTGGCACCGCCGTCGATCCACATCCTGCTGATGTTTTCCTGTACGCCGGCCGACGACTGGATGCGCAGTCCGGGCACGATCAATGCCGGCCAGTCGTGGAGCTACAACATCCACGCCCGACCCGGCGACACCATCCGCCTCGAGGCACGCGCGCTCGACAAATTCATCAAGCGACAGAGGCTGTTCGTCGTCCACGACAACGTCTTCTTCAACCAGCACGATCAGGTCATCTGCTCCGGCCGTGGCCAGACCATCCGGCCGGCGTAAGTGGGGAAATCATGAACAACGATTTCGACAGGTTGAGCGACGGCGACACGATCGATGGGCCGTCCTTTGCCGTTTCGCGCGAGTCGATCCGCCTCTTCTGCGATGCCTCGCTCGACTACAATCCGCTGCATCTCGACGACGACTACATGAAGAGCGATTTCGGCCGAACCAACTTCGGCGGCATCATCATGCACGGGATGAACAGCTTCGGCCTGATCTCGCGCATGATCACCGACTGGATTCCACCAGGTGCGGTCCACCGGCGCCTGGAGACGCGATGGGTGAAGCCGGTCCGGCCGGGCGATACCATCCGGCCGGCCGGCACCATCAAGGCCCGTCAGACGATGCAAAAATCCCGGTGGGTCCTGCTCGACGTCGTGGTGCGCAACCAGAAAGACGAACCGGTGGCCGTTGGCGAAGCGATGGTCGAGTTTCCGTCGTAATTATTCGACCTTCGCGCCCGAGGCCTTGATCACCGGTGCCAGCTTCGCCTCGTTGGCAGCGCGATACTTCGCAGTGTCGGCGGGGCTCAGCCAAATCCGCTGGGCGCCCTGTTTGTCGAAGGCTTCCTTCAGCGCCTCGCTCTCCAGTGCCTTCTTGAGAAGGCCGGAAAGCTTCTCCACCATCGCCGGCGGCATGCCGGCCGGGCCGCAGATGCCGCCCCACGAGGTGATCTCGTAGCCTGGCAGGAACTCCGCCATGGCCGGGATGTCGGGCGCGGCCGGATGGCGCTTGGCCGAAGTCACGGCGAAGCCTTTAACTTTGCCGCCCTTCATCAAGCCGAGCGGGCCGGGGATATTGTCGAACATCATATCGACCTGACCCGCCAGGATGTCCTGATGGGCGGGTGCGCTGCCGCGATAGGGCACATGCAGGATGTTGACCCCGGCCATGCTCTTGAACAACTCGCCGCTGATCTGCGGGCTGGTACCCGGACCGGAGGAAGCGAAGGAATATTTGCCCGGATTGGCCTTCAGGAGCGCGATAAGCTCGGGCACCGTGTTGGCCGGGAAGTCGATCCGGGTCATCAGCATGTTCGGCACTTCCCACAGGATCGAGATGCCGGTGAAGTCCTTGGCCGCGTCGAACGGCAGTTTGGCGTAGAGCGTCGGCGCGATCGCGTGCGCTGCGATGGTGTAAAGGCCGATCGTGTAGCCGTCGGGTACCGATTTGGCGATGGCATCTGCACCAACCACGCCACCCGAGCCGCTTTTGTTTTCGATGACAAAAGTCTGGTTGGTGAGCTTTTCGAGCTCCCGGCAGACGATGCGCGACAGCGTGTCGGTCGGGCCGCCCGCCGGGAACACCACGATGTATTTGACCGGCCTGTTCGGCCAATCGTCTGCCGCTCGCGCGACCCCTGAAGCGAGCATCGGGGTTGCCAGCGCGCCGCTTGAGAGAATTAGGGCGCGGCGGCGGGGGAGATTCAGCTTGGTCATCTTGGACGTGCCTCCGGTTGCAGTTTCTGGGAGGCACTCTATTTCGCGTTCCTCCATTCCGGTAGCGGGAACGACCACGACCGAGCCTCCAATGGTCCGGAAGTTTCCCAAGGCTCCCTGTTGGTTCCGCCGGGCGGTCCTTGGCCATCGCCGGGACCGACCAAGGGGCGGCACGGGCAGGCGCCGGGCAAGGCGGCGCCGAACCTATGCGACCCGGCTGGCGAGGGCGCGGATCCGGTCGAGTTCATAGGGCAACTTCAACGCCAGATCGGCGCGCGCTAACGAAAGCCTCGAGTGCCGCCGTGCCGCGCGGTTCAGCTCCTCGTGGCCGATCGTCGACAGCGAGATGAAGGCTTTTTGCAGCCGGATGACCACTTCGAGCGTGCCAGCGCCGTCACGTGCAATGGCGGTGAAGGCGTCGTCGAACATCTCGCGCAGTGCGAGTGCCGGGACCCGGACGCGGTCATACTTCGCTTCCGTCGCAACCTTCTCGTCGTCGTCGAGCGGCGCCACTCAGAGCGCGAAGAGCCGGACGAAGGTGCCGATGATGTCGATCGCGGTTCCGGGATCGTTGACGGCGGGCGACAGCGCCCGAGCGGCGATCTCCGACAGGGCGACGAGTCCGAATCTCGGATCCTCCTCATAGGTCCTGTCGTGGCCGATGAAGAACGCGTTATGACGGATCCTTTCGTGGCGAAGATGCTCGTGCCGTCAGTTCAGCCGTGCAGCCTTCGCCATCGCCTCGATAGCCTCGGGCTGACGGGAACGGACGCTGAGCGAGTCGGCACCTGAGTCTTCCCATGCGCGGTAGCGATGGCGGATGCGCTCAGGTGGCCCGACGAGGGATTTCATGTCGACCCATTCATCGGGAACTGCCGCAATGGCCTCGTCCTTGCGGCCCGCCAGATAGAGTTCCTGAATGCGCTGGGCGGCATCGCCGAAGCCGCGGCGCACCATGATGTCATTGTGGAAGTTTTTGGTCTTGTGTCCCATGCCGCCGACATAAAGCGCCACCTCGGGCTTCAGTCGCGCCAGAGCGCCCGACACGTCGTCGTCGACTTCGACGTGCACCGACGCCTGAATGGTGAAATCCTTCAGGCTCTTGCCGTTGCCGGCGCGGCGAAAACCCTCTTCCAGCCACGGCCGGTACTCCTCCATCGCCCCGGGCGTAAATCCCATGGGCAGCCAGCCGTCGGCGATCTCGGCGGTAAGCTTGACCGTCGCCTCGTTGCCGGTGGCGAGATAGATTGGCAGATCGGAGTTCATGTGCAGGATCGATTTCAACGGCTTGGCGAGTCCTGCCGAGCCCGGTCCGGTGTAGGGTAGCGCGATCTCGCGACCGTCGTGGGTGACAGGCGCTTCGCGTTTGAAGATCTTGCGCATGATCGTGACGTAGTCGCGGATACGCCAGTAGGGCTTGCCCCAGGGCTGCCCGTACCAGCCCTCGACGATCTGCGGCCCCGACACGCCGAGGCCGGCGATGAAGCGGCCGCCACCGGCCATGGCATCGACCGTCGCCGCCGACATCGCGGCATTGGCGGGTGTGCGGGCGGCAAGCTGCATGATGCCGGTGCCGAGTTTAATGCGCTTGGTATGGGCGGCCAGGAAGGCGAGCGGTGTCACCGCATCGGAACCATAGGCCTCGGCTGTCCATACCGAATCGTAACCAAGCTCTTCGGCGCGCTGCACCAGCTTCACCGGAATATCAAGATGCGCACCGGAATAACCGATCGCCAGGCCCAGCTTCATGTCGGATTCCTCTACTGTTGATCAGTCGCCGTACCTGGCCGCACCGGCACCACGTCGAAGGCGGGGCTGATCCTGGTCCTCGACGAATGCGCAGGCAGCGTCGCATGTGGAACGAACGACGGGAACAGTATCAGGAGTCACGGCTTGGGATGAATTGCGCGCAGTCTGCGCCAGTGGCTCCCAACTCTTCGCGCCGTCAGGTCGGCGCATGCGGCCTTGCGCGCCAGACCGAGGAGGAGGGCCAGATCGATTGGGCCGGCGGGAGTGCCCCAAGGCATCGGACTCTTTCGAGCATTTCCAGCCGGTGCGTGCCGGGGACAATAATTGAGAGAGGGTCCGATCGCGATTTGCCCCGACCGCGAAGTAGGGGTGGCGGGGCCCCTCGATGCCAGCCAGCCTCAGGTTGCCTTTGCGCCCAGCCGTACGAGCAGGTGGTCGCCGACGCGGAGTGCGTTGGCGATGGCGGTCAGGCTGGGGTTGACGGCACTGATGCTGGGAAAAAAGCTGGTGTCGACAACGTAGAGATTGTCAATCTCGTGCGTGCGACAGTCGGTGTTCAGCACTGACGTTGCGGGATCGGCGCCGAAGCGACACGTGCCGGCCTGATGGGCGACGCCGGCCACCGAGATGTCGTTTTTGAGATAGGCGTGGCGCGGCAGCAGATGGTCGGTCTTCATGCCGAGGTGCCCCAGCATCGACTTCAGCTTTTCGTAGAGCTGCTTCTTCGGGACCTGGTTGTTCGGCGTATAGGCGAGCGTCAGCCGGTCATCGCGGCCCAAGGTTACGCGGTTGTCGGGCGCGGGCAGGTCTTCCGTCGTCAGCCAGAAGTCGACGGCATGACGGGCGATCCAGTCGAGCGACCACATCGGCGCCAGCAACGTCTCGATCGGCCGCTCGCCGCGGAACATCGGTGCCTGCGACTTGCCCACCATCTGGATGTTTCCCAGTGGATAGTCGAACTCCTTGCCGGCAAAGTAGAAGTCGTTGAGGCCGAGCGTCTTCTGATAGACGGTCGGGTTCTCTTCCTCCGATAGCGCCAGGACCGCCGCGCTGTTGTGGAACATGTAGTGCCGGCCGACCATGTCGGAACCATTCGCCAGCCCATTGGGGTGCTTGTCGTTCGCCGAGGCCAGCAGCAGGCGAGCGGAGTTTGCCGCACCGCAGGCTACCACCACGATGTCGGCCCGGAGCGTTTCGGTCTTGCCGCCGTGGTCGACGACCACGCCGGTGATTTCGCGGCCCGAGGCACTGGTATCGAGCCTGACCACGCGAGCATTGGTGCGCAGCGTCACATTGGGATGTTCGAGGGCCGGCCGCACGGCGATCACCTCGGCATCCGATTTGGCGCTCAGCACGCAGGGGAAGCCATCGCAATTCATGCAGCGCACGCACTTGCTGTACGGCATGTTGGCGGCATCCAGCATGACGCCGCAGGGCGTGTGGAAGGGGCGGTACCCTGCCTTGGCGAGATCGTCGGCCAAGCGCTGGATACGCGGCTCATGGGCAAGCGCAGGGAAGGGGTAGGGCGCGCTTGCATGAGGTTCGGTCGGATCCTCGCCACGTGCACCATGCACCTGATAGAGCTGTTCGGCCCTGGTGTAGTAGGGCTCCATCTCGTCGTAGCTGATCGGCCAGGCAGGCGACATTCCGTCGTGATGGCGCAGCTCGCCGAAATCCTCGCGCCGCATGCGGTACAGTGCGGCGCCGAACATCTTGGTGGCACCGCCGACGAAATAGTGGCTCTGCGGCTGGAACGGCTTGCCGTGGGCGTCGTACCAGGTGTCGGGCGAGACGTAGCGATTCTCGACGAACACGTTCTCGGATCGCCAGTTCTCGGGTTCACGCGGAAGCCAGTCGCCGCGTTCCAGCATCAGGATGCGCTTGCCCGAAGGTGCGAGATGGTGGGCCAGCGTGCCGCCCCCGGCGCCGCTGCCGATGATGATGACGTCAAAGTCGCTCATGTGAATTCTCCCAACCGCTCCGTGTAGATGATCCGCGATGCGGCTTCGATCAGCGCCAGATGAGAGAAGGCTTGGGGGAAATTGCCGAGGTGTTGGCCGGTGGCGACATCGAACTCCTCGGCATAGAGCCCGAGCGAGGAACTGGCCCGAAGCAGGCGTTCCATCAGATCGCGGGCGCGCTGCGTCTCGCCGACGATCGTGAGCGCCGAGACCAGCCAGAACGAGCAGATCAGGAAGGTCCCCTCCTTGCCGGAAAGTCCGTCATCGGTCTCCTCGGTGCGATAACGCAGTACGAAGCCGTGCTCGTCGAGCCCGTCCGCGACGGCCAGGACGGATTTGCGCAACCGCGGGTCGGTGCCGGGCAGAAAGCCCAGGATCGCTGCCAGCAGCGTCGATGCATCGAGAGAGTCGGTGCCGTAGTGTTGGCGGAGGACGCCGTCCTTGGTTAATCCATGTTCCAGGATATCGGCCCGGATCTCGTCGGCGATCGCCTGCCATTTCTTCGTCAGGTCTGGTGCGCCGCGTATCTCCGCCAGCCGGGCCGCCCGGTCGAGCGCCACCCAGCCCATCAGCTTCGACGACACATAGTGCTGCGGTGCGCCACGGGCCTCCCAGATGCCCTGGTCCGGGTCGCGCCATACCCGTGCCGCGCACTCGGCCTGCGATTCCACGACGGGCCACAACCGCCGCGGCAGGCGCTGGCTGCGCCGCGTGTGCAGCAGGATCGATCCCAGCACGGCGCCGAAGACGTCGTTTTGGCGCTGGTCGTAGGCACCGTTGCCGATTCGCACAGGGCGCGCGCCGGCATAGCCGGACAGGTCGTCGCGCGTCGATTCGGTGAGGTCGCGGCGGCCGTCGATGCCGTACATGATCTGCAGGCCGCCATCCTTGTTGGGCTCGAGATCGGCGACGAACTCCATGAACTCGTTGGCTTCCCAGTCGAGGTTCAGCCAGTGCAGCGCTTCGAGCGTGAAAGTGGAGTCGCGCATCCAGCAGTAGCGGTAATCCCAGTTGCGCTCGCCGCCGGGGGTCTCGGGTAGCGAGGTCGTGAGAGCTGCGACCGTTGCTCCCGTCGGCATATAGGTCAGCCCCTTGATCACCAGCGCCGAGCGCATGATGGGGTAGCGCCAGCGGTGGTCGGGGATGCGGGCATGGCCAAGCCACGTGCGCCAAAAGCGGGTCGTCGCCGCCATGCGGGCGTTGGCTTCATCGAGAGTCTGTGGCGAGTCCAGTTCCTCGGTCCAGGACAGGGAGCAGTACAGCTCCTCGCCTACGGTTAGCAGATGGCGGCCGCGCACGCTGCCGCCCTCGATGCCGAGATGCATGCTGCTGTGCAGTCGAAGCTTCAGGTCGCCGGCAGCGGCGTCTGCCACCCGATTGTCGCCGTCGAGAAGGGTCCATTGCACCGATGTTCGGCCGTAGTCGAAGACCGGCTCGCATTCCAACTCGATCTCGACCTGGCCGTCGATGCATTGCACCGTGCGGACGAGCATGTGGTCGGCGCCATTGTCGGACGGCGGGCGGGTCGACGGCGTGACGCGGTCCGGCCCGATACGCGGACCCATGGTGAGCGCGTCGCGCACCACTACCCATCCTCCTCCGGTGTTCCACGTCGTGACCAGCGTGTTGGTTCCCGGTTCGTAGGTGCGGGTGTTGGGGACGGTGACGCCGAAGGGGCCGAGGCGGAAGCCGCCGGCCTGGCGGTCGAGCAGAGCGCCGAATACGCTGGGTGAATCGAACCGCGGTACGCACAGCCAGTCGATCGAGCCGTCCGGGGCGACCAGCGCACCGGTGTGACAGTTCGACAGGAACGCATAGTCGGCGATCGGCGGGAACGGCGAGGGGGCGGCCGCACTTTGCGCCTGCGGCTCGGGGCGCTCTTCGCTCATGATTCGATCCACGGCCCGTGCCAGCCGCCGTAGTCGGCCACCAGTTCGTCGGCAGCGGCGGGCCCCCATGAACCCTTGGTGTAGAGATGGACAGGCGGCGGGGCATCGAGCAACGGCTGCATGATGCGCCAGGTCTCCTCGACACCGTCCTGGCGGGTGAAGCGCGTGCTCTCGCCGATCATCGCAGCCTGCAACAGCACTTCGTATGGTGTGGCGCCCTCGCCGCCCTCGTTGGCGAACTCCATGTCAAGCGTGATAGCTTCGGGAGCGGCCGACGTCGCGCGGTGGGCGTCGAGGGTGAAGCGGACTCCGGTTGAGGGGTCGAGCTTCACGACGATGGCGTTGGGTTCCATCTTGGGCTTCTGCAAACGGGCGAAGCCAAGCCGAGGCGGCGCCTTGAAAACCAGGCGGACCTCGGTCTGCAGCACCGGCAGATGCTTGCCGGTGCGAATGAAGAAGGGCACGCCCGACCAGCGCCAGTTGTCGATGTCGAGGCGGAGCGCGGTATAAGTCTCGGTCGTCGACTTGGCGGCGACGCCTTTGGTCTCAAGGTAGCTGTCGTACTGTCCGCGTACGTAATTGACGGGATCGGCGGTGTTGATCGCGCGGTAGAGGGCGAGCCTTGAGTCGTTCAGCGTCGAGGGATCGCCGCCCGACGGAGGTTCCATCGCGGTTGCTGCGACGACCTGCATCAGGTGGTTGACCACGACGTCGCGGAGCGCGCCGACCGGATCGTAGAAGTGGCCGCGTGTTTCGACGCCGAAATCCTCGGCCATGGTGATCTGGACGCAGGCCACGTAGTTCCTGTTCCACACCGGCTCGAGGATGGTGTTGGCGAAGCGCAGGAACAGAATCTCCTCGAGACCCATCTTCCCCAGGAAGTGGTCGATCCGGAAGATCTGTGATTCGTCGACATACTGGTGGAGTTCGGTCGCCAGGGCGCGCGCCGACGCCTGGTCGTGGCCGAAGGGCTTTTCGACGACGACCCGGGCATTCTCCGTGAGGCCGGCGCCGTGCAATCCCTTGACCACGGTGCCGAACAGGAAAGGCGGGACTTCGAGGTAGAAGACCGGCCTTGCCTTGCCCTTGATCGCGGTCGCGACGCGTTGAAATGTCGATGTGTCGGCGAAGTCGCCACTAATGTAGGAGAGCCGGGCGGCAAAACGGTCGAAGATCTTGGGGTCGATCTTCTCGCCCGTCGCCACGATCGAGTCGTGGGCACGCTGGATCAGCCGGTCACGGGGCCAGTCCTCGGCTGCGACACCCACGATCGGACAGTCGAGCAGGCCGCGGGCTTCCAGCCGGTAAAGCGAGTGAAACGTCATCACCCGAGCTAGATCGCCGGTGATGCCGAAAATGACCAGGACATCGCCCGCTTTCTTGCCGCCGTTGCTCCGCTGATCGGTCGTGCCCATGCGATTTCTCCCCCAGTCGTGTGATCTCGAGTGCTCTTCAAAAGAGCAAGTCGGCACCTTGCTGCAAAGTCAAGCATTGCGCATCGGCGTGCCTCATTCTGGACAGATTTGCGGATGCAGAGGCGACGTCATCATCCATCTGCGGGCGGCAGAAAATTCCGCACCGCCGCCACGGCCTCGGCCAACCCCACGCGTTCGATACTGACGCCGGGTGGAAACGCACCGAGCAACCGCGTCGGCAGCCGCGAGTCCAGCATCACGAATACGCCGCGATCGTCGGCGCGGCGGATCAGGCGGCCATATGCCTGCTTGAGACGCAGACGCGCCAGCAGATCGTCGTAGGCAGTGGCACCCGCGCCGGCCGCCTTCCAGGCGGCCTTGCGCGCGCGATGGAGGATGTCGGGTCGCGGCCATGGCACGCGGTCGAACACGATCAGCCGGAGCGAACGTCCTGGTACGTCGACGCCGTCGCGTACCGCGTCGGTGCCGAGCAGGCAGGAATGCTCTTCAGCGCGGAAGATATCGACCAGGGTGGCGGCATCCATGCCGCCGACATGCTGGGCATAAAGCGGCAGACCCGCCTCTTCGAGCGCTGGCGCGATGCGCTGATGCACGGCGCGCAGCCGGCCGATGGCGGTGAACAGGCCCAGTGCCCCACCAGCGCTGGCAAGAAAGAGCTCGCGGTAGGCTGCGGCAACCTGGTCGGAATCGTCGCGCTTCAGGTCCTTGACGATCAGCACCCGCGTGGCGTCGGCGTAATCGAACGGCGAGGCCATCGAGGCCCGCATTGCCGGCAGCAGCAAGTGTATGGTGCCAGTGCGGGCCTCGGCGACCGCCCAATCGGCGCTCGTGTCCGGCGCTTCGTCGTTGGCGGCGGTCGGTACCCCCAGCGAGTCGCGCAACGTGGCCGAGGTTATGACGGCGCCATGAGACGGCCGGATCACCGAATTCACGAACGGCTCGGTGGGATCGAGATAGTGGCGGTACATGCCGACATCGGTTTCGCGGCCCTGGCTGCGTTCGACCGCGAACCAGTCGACGAACACCGGGTCAGCGTCGTTGTGCAGACCGCGCAGCATGGCGCGCCAGGCTTCGAGCGTCAGTTCGCAGCGGTTGGCGAGTGAGCGCGCCACGCCCTCGATGCGGCCGCGCTGGCCCGAGTCGAGCGTGTCGGCCTCGCTCTCGAGTTTGGCACGCAACGCCTGGCGCAGGTGGCGCACCGGCACCAGCATTTTTTCCAGCGCCGCCGCCAGTCGGTCTGCCGCGTCTTGCAGGCCGGGATTGAGTGGACGCACGTCGCATTCCTGGCCAAAGCCCTGGTCCTCGCCGACCGAGCGGGCGCGAACCTGCTGGCGAACGAGCGCCAGGAATTCCTCGGCCGGTCCCAGTACCGTGCCGTCGGCCAGGCGGATTTGCCAGTTGGTCGCGGGCAGTTGTTGGGCCAGATCGAGCAGGCGCTTTAGCGCATTCAGCGCCTCGGCATCGTCGCCCAGGAGATCGCTGACCCGCCGCTCCAATCCACGGGCGCGGCTGCCGCGTCGTCCCTCGGCGCCCAGGATCCAGCGTCGGAGGTCGGAGGCCTCGACACCGCTCAGGTGTGCACCGAACGCGCCGTCGGCGGCGTCGAACAGGTGATGACCCTCGTCGAACACGTAGCGCAATGGGCGCGTTGCGTCGTCAAGACCGCCCATCGCCGCCTGGATCATCACCAGGGCGTGGTTGGCGATGACAATGTCGGCCTGGCGCGCACGACGGATCGTGCGTTCGACGAAGCATTTCCGGTAGTGCTCGCACGCCGAATAGATGCATTCGCCGCGCCGGTCGGCGAGCCGTGTGACGCGGCTGCGGCCAACGAGATCGAGCAGCCACGCCGGCAGATCGCCTCCGATCATGTCGCCGTCGCGACTGGCCAGCGCCCAGCGCGCCAGCAGGCCGAGGCCGACGGCGTTCTCCGGCTGCAGGCCGCTGCGCTGCACTGCCTCCTGGAAATTCAGCAGGCAGAGATAGTTCTCGCGGCCCTTGCGGATCACAACGCGGCGGCGCTTCTCCGCGCTGTCGCGGTGCAGGCGATCGAGTTCGTTGTCGATCTGGCGCTGCAGGTTGCGGGTGTAGGTGGCGATCCACACCGGCGCACCGTTCTTCTCCGCCCACAGGCTGGCGGGTGCCACATAGCCCAGGGTCTTGCCGACGCCGGTGCCGGCTTCCACCAGCACGACCTTGGGCCTGTCCTCTGCCTCGCGCGGCGCGAACGCCTGCGATGCGGCGGACGCGTAGTCGCTCTGGGTCGGCCGTGCCTCGGCCATGTTCGCACCGGCCGAAATCATCTGCGCCAGCCGAAGTCGCGCCTCGCGCGGCTCGACCGGCGCCGATCCCGGAGGCGAAGCGGGTGGCGGCTCTTCCCACTGCGGCAAGGCACGCCAGACGTCGAGCCCGGCGCCGGGCCGAGGCCTTTTCGGCGGCTGATCGATGCCAAGCGCGGCGATCACTGCCTCGCCCCATGCCCACTGGCCGCGCGCCATCGAAAGTGCGGTATCCTTCAGGTCCGTAGAGGCCAGGGCAGCCATGTCGTCCAACTCGTCGAGCAGGGCCCGCGCAACGTGGGACAAGGCCGCTACGTCTTCCTCCGGTGTCCTCGGTGCCGGCAGGTCGAGCGCCTCGCAGAGGCCGCATGGCGTCGGCAGGCAGAAAGTCGCCGGTCGCACGAAGGCGTAGAGTTCCAGCAGGTCGAAGGCCGCCAGATCATCGAGGCCCAGTCGTGCTGCTACTGCGGGCGCGTGGCAAACCAGTGGCCGGGTACCTGCGGCCCGTCGGATTGCATCGGCGGCCGGCAGGCGCTCGATGCGGCCGTCCGCCGTACACCAAAGCGCGCCGCGTGCGGTTGCGATCAGGGCCGGCCAGGTTGGAGGGGAGGACGCCATTTCGTGTCCGATAGCATACAATGGCCTTCGATTACTCCGTTCAGCCGCCGCAGCCTGTTGATGTCACCGCTCGGCATGGCGCTTGTTTCACCGGCGCAGGCCGCCGATCCCGACGTGGCCATCGTCGGTGCCGGTGTCGCCGGCCTTACTGCGGCGCGGGCGCTGATGTCGGCGGGCAAGAGCGTTCAGGTAATCGAGGCACGCGACCGTATCGGCGGGCGGGCCTTCACCGATAGCACCACCTTCGGCTTTCCTTTCGATCATGGCGCGCAACGAATCGAAGCCGGCAAGGCCAATCCGGCCATGGCAATCGTGCGCGAGGCGCCGGCCAAGGCGATCCTCGACCGATCGGAGCAGGTCATTTACATCGCGGGCTACGAGTTCTCGCAGGATGACTATGCCCGCTTCGAGAAGGTCGCTCACGAGGCTACGGGCGCCAGCCCGATGCGGAGCCGCAATACGTCATTGCCGGAGGCCTGGGCGCGATGATTGCGCGCTGGGGCGCCAAGGTGCCGGTAAAGCTGGGCGCCCGCGTCGTTCGCATCGATTCGACAGGTGCCCAGGCGATCGTCGAGACCACCGCGGGTCAGATCCGTGCCCGGGCGGTCATTATCACTCTGCCGACAGGCGTACTGGCGACCGGCAAGGTCGGATTTGCTCCCCAACTGAGTACCGCCAGGCGCGAGGCGATTACCCAGCTGCCGATGGCGTCGTTTAGCAAGGTGGCACTGGCTTCGCGCCGGGTGATCGATGCGCCGGCCGGCCGCAACGTGACCGCGCTGACGCACAAGGGCCTTGCCTTCGATGCCATCGAGCTGCCGGCCAATCATGATGCAGCGGTCGTCTTTGTCGGTGGCGCGCAGGCTCGCGCCCTTGAAGAGGAAGAGGCGCGAGCCGCGGTCACCTTCGCGGTCTCTGCGCTGGCGGAAATTTATGGCGACGGTCTGCGCGGCGTCGTGGCCAGATCACACGCCACCAGATGGGGCCAGGATCCCTATGCGACCGGGGCCTGCTTATGGCTCGGGCCTGCGTGCGGCCAGGGAAGCGTTGGCGGTTCTGGCGGCACCGCGCCGTTGAGCATCGGCCACGACAGACAGAATTGCCGCGCCCACGAGCGCAGCGGAGGCCGCGAGCGAGGGTGTCGCGAGGCTGCCGGTCGAATCGTAGACGTAGCCTGCGAAGGCGGGCCCCAGGATCTGGCCGGCGCTGAACGAGACCGTGACCAGCGCGATTCGGCTCCGCGGGTCGCCGCCGTTGCTCTCGCGCGCCGCGATCAGGCCGAGTGCGGTCATGCCCATAAAAGTGCCGCCGACGACGACCGCGGCGATGATCACGCTGGTCGTGTGCAGCCAGAGCGCGCTGGCCGCCACGCCCCCGGCTTCGACGAGGCTTGCGACGGCAAAGGTTCGCAGGGCACCCCACGACCGTCCGAGCCGAGTCCACAACGCCACCGATGGCACTGCGCTCAATCCAAACAGCACCCAGACATAGGGTTCGAGGTGGGCGATGTCCGATGCCCCGCGCACCATGTCGACGATGAAGGTGGCGGTGATGACGTAGCCGAAGCCGAACAGCCCATAGGCGGCGGTGAGAGTCATGAAATCGGCAGAAATCGCCGTTCTTGCCGGGGGTGGCGTGCTGCCTGCGCCGCTGGAATCGGGTGGGACCATCCAGGCAACAGCGACGCTCGTGGCGAGCGCGAGGGCGGCGCTTGCGAACCACAGCGTGTTCCAGGCCGCTCCCTGGCTCATCAGGATCGCCACCAACGCCGCCGAAATGGCAATGCCGCTGCCGACGCCGGCAAAATGTACAGCCGACAGAGAGCTGCGGCCGGCAACGGCCAGCCGCTCAAGCACCAGCGCGGAACTGAAGATCAGGGCGAAAGCGCTGGCGGCGCCGGCAACCAGTCGCAGCACGATGAAAGCCATCATCGCCGTCGTCATGCCCATTCCCGCCAGGCAGATTGCACTGACCGCGAGCGCGCCCATCAACCATGACCGGCGCGAGCCCGGCAGCCGAAACGCCGCCAAAATTGCCCCGGCGAGGTAGCCGACGAAATTCGCCGATGCGATCAGACCCGCCTGCGACTTTGTCAGTGTCAACGCCTCGACCATCGACGGCAGGATCGGCGTATAGACGAAGCGCCCGACGCCGACGCCGGCCGCCATCGCCAGCAGACCACCGATTGCGACGAGGAGAGGGTTGCGGACCATGTGAGCGACGGCACTGTGGCCCCGTGTCTACAGGTGAGCAATGTCGCCACGACATTGACGCCATGCTGCACCGCACCTAATTTGTTCGCCTCATGTCCCTGATTGATCGTTCCCTTGCCGAAGCCGCGCGCGCGTGGCCCTTTGAAGAAGCCCGCAAGATTGTCGCGCGCATCGGCGGCAAACCGCCGGGCGAGGGCCCAGGGAAGGGCTACGTGCTGTTCGAGACCGGCTACGGCCCCTCGGGCCTGCCGCATATCGGCACCTTCGGCGAAGTCGTGCGCACGACCATGGTCCGCCAGGCGTTTCGTCACCTGTGCGATGTGCCGACCCGGCTATTCTGTTTCTCCGACGATATGGACGGCCTGCGCAAGGTGCCGGACAACGTGCCGAACAAGGAGATGCTGGCCGCCCATCTCGGTAAGCCGCTGACGGCCGTGCCCGACCCGTTCAGCAACGAACATCCGAGTTTCGGTGCCGCCAACAATGCCCGCCTGCGCGCCTTCCTCGATTCCTTCGGTTTCGAGTACGAATTCCAATCGGCGACCGATTGGTACAAGTCGGGTCGCTTCGATCCCATGCTGCTGGCCATGTTGCGGCACTACGACGAAGTCCAGGCGGTGATGCTGCCGACCCTGGGCGAGGAACGGCAGCAGACCTATTCGATCTTCCTGCCGATCAGTCCCAAGACCGGCCGAGTGCTGCAGGTACCCGTCGTCAAGACCGACGTCGATGCCGGCACCATCGTCTATCGCGACGAGGACGGCTCCCTGGTCGAGACGCCGGTCACCGGCGGCAACGTCAAGCTGCAGTGGAAAGCCGATTGGGCCGGCCGCTGGTTCGCGCTCGACGTCGACTACGAGATGTATGGCAAGGATCTCATCTCCTCGGCCGAGTTGAGCGCCAAGATCGTGCGGATACTGGGAGGTAAGCCGCCAGAGGGATTCAACTACGAACTCTTCCTCGACGAGGAAGGCAAGAAGATCTCCAAGTCCAAAGGCAACGGGCTCTCGGTCGAGGAATGGCTGCGTTATGCGCCGCCCGAATCGCTGGCCCTCTATATGTACCAGGCGCCGCGGCGGGCGAAGCGGCTGTTTTTCGACGTCATCCCGCGCGCCATCGACGAATATCTTGCGTTCGTCGAGAAGCTGCCGAAGGACGAGGCCGCCAAAATCACCGACAACCCGGCGTTCCACATTCACGACGGCCAAATGCCGGCCAACTCGGCCGCCGGCATCAACTTCGGCATGCTGCTCAATCTGGCGAGTGTGGCGAACACCGAAGACAAGGACGTGTTGTGGCAGTACCTGCGCCGCTACGTGCCGGGCGCGACGCCGGAGACCGCGCCCTATCTCGACCGGCTGCTGTCAGGCGCCGTCGCCTACTACCAGGATTTCGTGAAGTCGACGAAGCAGTTCCGCCTGCCCACGGGCAAGGAACGCGCCGCGCTTGCCGATCTGGCCGAGACGCTTCGCGGTATTCCGGAAAGCGAGAGCGCGGAGTTCATCCAGAACGAGGTCTACGAGGCTGGTAAGCGCCACTTCGCCAAGGAGGAGCTGCGCCAGTGGTTCAAGGCACTCTACGAGGTGCTGCTGGGCAGCGAGCAGGGGCCGCGCATGGGTGCGTTCATCAAGCTGTTCGGTCGCGACAATGTCGTGCGTCTGATCGAGCGTGCGCTGGCGGGCGAGGATTTGGGCAAGGCGGCCTGAGGGGCAGCCGGGAGGCGCGGCATGAGCGACGGCGTCGTCTTCGACTATCTCAATCCAGATATTCCGCCGGACCTCAGGCTTCTCGACGTCCCGCTGATCCGCGCCGATCACGAGTCGATCGAGGGCTATGGCGAGATCGTGCGCGATCCCCAGCGTCACAAGATCGAGATCGTGCCCTGGCCGCTCACCGGTTCGCGCCGGCTCGACGCCGGAACCGGCATTGAAGGCGGCACGACCGAGGGCGTCTTCGCCTGCGAATGGCGGGGCAATCAGTTGATCGGCCGCAACGAGGCCGTCGGCGGCCACTACGTCATCGGTTTCCGCGAGCTGCCCGAAACGGCCGCGCCGGGCGTGGCGCTGTCCCAGGATCGCGTGCTGCTGTGGCACTGCAACTACCATCCCGACGGCGGCCAGCTCTTCTGGCCGCTCGACCGCCAGCCCTTCGTCGTGCCGGTGGCCATGCCTGGCGACGATCTCGAACCCGAGGCGTTCGTGGCCCTGTGGTCCGATGGCAGCTTCGGCATCTACATTCATCCCGGCGTCTGGCACGAGGGCGTTTTCCCGGTAACGCCCGCCGGTCGCTTCTTCGACAAGCAGGGCAAGGTCCATGCCCGCGTGAGCTGCGATCTCGCCCGCGAATTCGGCGTCCTGCTGTCGGTGCAGTTGCCCCATGCGGTCTAGGTAACATTCTAAGGAATGTTTCTGCTTGCCTATTAATATTCCAAGGAATATGTATCCATTCCATGGAATAACTATGGAGGTCCCGATGGCTTTTCCGCGAAGAACGTTTCTCAGGGTGCTGGGCGGGGGCGTGGTGGTGGCGGCTGGCGCCGCGGTCGCCGTGCCGCGCCTTGATGCCATGCCGTCGACAGCCATTGAGGGTTGGAGCGGACCCGATCCGGCCGAGACGGACCCGCGACGCCGGGCGTTGGCCTGGGCACTCCTTGCGCCCAACCCGCACAATCTCCAGTCTTGGGCGGTCGACCTCTCCCGGCCCGATACCATCGTGCTTCACGTCGATACCGGGCGGCTGCTGCCCCAGACCGATCCCTACTCGCGCCAGATCCTGATCGGCCATGGCTGCTTCCTGGAGATCCTCGCGATGGCCGCGGCCGCCGAAGGCTACCGGACCGAGGCTGCGCTCTTTCCCGATGGACCGTGGCGTCCCGGCAAGCCGGTCGCACGCGTCGCCTTCACCAAGCAGCCCGGAATCGCTCTCGATCCCCTGTTCGCCCAGGTGCCGCGGCGGCGTACGGTGAAGGGCGGGTTCGAAGCCCGTCTTCTCGATCCCGCGCACAAGGCAGCGCTGCTGACCGGCCACGCAGCGTCGGCTTTGCCACTTGTCCTCGTCGACGATGCCGAGAGCGTCGACCGCCTGCGCGGACTCGCCATAGCTGGCTCCGAACTCGAAATGAACCTGCCGCGCACCCACAAGGAAAGCATCGACGTCGTGCGCGTCGGTGCGGCGGAGATCGCCGCCAACCGCGACGGCATTTCGCTCAAGGGGCCGATGATCTGGGCGCTGCGCCACGCCGGCGCCATGACGGCCGAAAAGGCGATGACGCCGGGCACGCTCGCCTGGCAGGGTGGCCTCGACTATGTGATGGCGGGCTATGCCAGCGCCCGCGCCTTCGGTTGGATCACCAGTGTCGACAACACGCGCGAAACGCAGATCGCCGTCGGTCGTGCCTTCGTGCGCCTGCAACTCGCTGCGACGGCACTGGGCGTTGCGCTGCAGCCCCACAGCCAGACACTGCAGGAGTATCCTGAAATGGCCGACTTGCGCGCGACCATGCACAGGCAAACCGGCGCGCCGGCCTACGCCACGCTGCAGATGTTCTTCAGGCTGGGTTATGCTGGCGATCCCGGCCCGTCGCCCCGACGGGCATTGTCGAGTTTCATGACCGCGTGACCGAGCCGCCACTTTCCTTCCGCACCGTCAACTGGATCGGCATTATCGACCAGTTGGCCTCGACCGAAGCCAACCGGGCGCTGAAACCGCTCGGCCTGCAGATGCCGCAGTTCGTGCTGCTCAATCACTTCAGTCACCGGCCGGACGAGGCGCGGACGGTGACCGGCGTTGCCCGGGCACTTCAGCAGCCGCAGCCGGGCGTCACCAAGACGGTGCAGAAGCTGGTGGCCAGGGGCTGGCTGCGCGAGCGCGCCAACGTTGGCGACGGCCGCTCCAAGCTGCTCGCACTCACGCCGGCCGGGCTTGCCAAGCATCGTGCCGCCATCACCGCGCTCATGCCGGGACTGGCGCGCGCCTTCGCCGACTGGCCGGAGAAGGATCAGCGCACGCTGTTCGCTTTGCTCGACCGACTCAAGCGCTGGTTCGACTCTGATCGGGACCGGCCGCGGCCGTG
Organism: uncultured Reyranella sp.; assembly: GCA_937919085.1. Classification (GTDB taxonomy): domain Bacteria; phylum Pseudomonadota; class Alphaproteobacteria; order Reyranellales; family Reyranellaceae; genus Reyranella. The sequence goes on along the minus strand of CALFRN010000234.1, from coordinate 145 downwards.
ATCTCGCCGAGGCAGGCCACGATCATCCGCACGAGTTCGTCCTCGAAACTGCGGCTGCGAAGGAAAGGCTGCTCTTCCAGAACGGCGGCGCGGACCGCTCCCAGCACCGCGCGCGACAGCACGAAAAGCTGCTCGCGCGTCGGCG
>CALFRN010000233.1 GCA_937919085.1 uncultured Reyranella sp. | reverse complement strand
GCACCGATCCAAGGTGGTGGCCGTACCTGATGACGTACACCTATTGCGGGTACACTGTTTTGTTTGTCCTGATACTTGCGCAATTGCCGGGTGGATTGGTCGCCGGCGTTGGCGGTTTGACCTTGGGGGCAATTTTTGTTCCCGCAGGGACCAACGGCACACGCCAGGCAGCGACAATTTTATTGTCCTTTCTGTTTGTTTCCCTGCTCACGATGGCACTTGTGGGTGGAACCACCTTCGAATTGGTAAATGCCCTGGCATGGACCGGCGGTAGTGTGGCATTCGCCGTTGGGTTTGCCTATTTGCTCGATGTCATCAACCGGCAGGCGTTTCACCTGAGACGGTTGCTCGACAGCGAGAAGCAGCGTTCCGAGGCGCTTCTGCTCAACATCCTGCCGGTGGAAATTGCGGCGAGGCTGAAAGCCCGCGAGGAACCGCTTGCCGACAGCCACGATAACGTCTCGGTGTTGTTCGCCGATCTTGCGGGCTTCACGAACATCTCCCGGCAAATGTCGGCCGACGAACTCGTCAGGCTGCTCAACGATCTGTTTTCGCGTTTCGACAGGCTTGTGGAAGAGCACGGCGCGGAAAAGATAAAGACCATCGGCGACGCCTATATGGTCGCGACAGGTTTGAATGGCAGCGTGGCGGATCACGCCGAAAGAATTGCCGACCTGGCGCTGGGAATGCAGAAGGCCTTTGGCGAGTTTCGCCGGGAGAACAAGGTGGACCTGAAACTCCGGGTCGGCGTGCATTCCGGCGCGGTCATTGCCGGCGTGATCGGCAAGCAGAAGTTTTCATACGACCTCTGGGGAGACACCGTGAACCTTGCCAGTCGGATGGAATCCGAAGGCGTTCCCGACAAGATCCAGATCTCGGCGGAAACCTGGGGAATGCTCTCGGAGCATTACCGGACATCCGCGCGCGGCGAAATCCAGATCAAGGGACACAGGTCCAGGGCAACCTACTTTCTCGAAAGCCACCTTGAAGGCAACGGCTAGCGTCGGCCTTGCGTCACCCGTGGGATTGACCCAAGGTTCATCGTTGCGACTCCGGATTTCAGGGAGACCTCGGCCCCATGAAGACGATCCTGGTGACGGGCTACGAACCGTTCGGCCATACGCCGGTCAATCCCGCCGAGCTCGTGGCGCGGGCCCTCGACGGAGTCGAGATCGAAGGCGCCGGAATCGAAGGGGCGAAGGTCGTGGCGCGGGTCGTGCCGAGCAGCTTCTTCACCAGCATCGATGTCGTGCGTGCGGCGATCGCCGAGGTGCGGCCCGAGGCCGTCGTGATGATGGGCGAGTATGGCGGGCGCGCGATGGTGACGGTGGAACGGATCGCGCAGAATTTCAACGACGGCACGCGCTACGGGCTGCTAGACAATGCCGGGCGCCGGATGCAGGGCGAGCTCACGGTACCCGACGGGCCGGCCGCCTATTACACTACCCTGCCGATCCGGGCGATGGTCCGCGCCATGCGCGATGCCGGCATTCCGGCCGACATCTCCGACGCCGCCGGCACCTTCTGCTGCAACCATCTGATGTACGGCATCCTGCACCATATCGCGATGGAGGGCCTGGCGGTGCGCGCCGGCTGGATTCATCTGCCGCATCTGCCGGAGGTCGCCGCACTTGAGGCAAACCTGGGCGCGCCCAGCATGTCGGCGGCGACCGCCGAGGCCGGCGTGCGCGCGGCGCTTGCCGCGCTCCTCGCCCATCCCGCCGACATCGACCAGCCGAGCGTCTCCCGCCTGCAGATCTAGGCGGCGGCGCGGCCGGCAGGGCCGGTCAGTTGAGCGCGCTGCGCAGCCCGTCGCTGGAAATCTGCATCAACCCGCCGAACGGCAGGCCGAGTTCCAGGATCAGGTAGATCGCCGCCGACGCCGACAGGATGCAGATGCCGAGCACGGCGATCAGCGTGGCGTTGGGCGGCGCCGACAGGCTGAAGACGGCGAAGATGAACATCAGCCAGGCGATCAGCACGATCACGAAGGTGTTCGCGACCGAATCGGCGGGCTGGGAGAACAGACCGAGCTGGGTCTGGGTGAGGTCGGCGCCGACCTGCAGGGCGCGCGCCTGGATCGAGCGCTGCACGCCGGTCTTGGGGGCGAGGTCCTGGATCATGTAGAGCACGGTCTCCTCGTGGGTGCGCTCGCTGCCGGGCACGGCGCCACGCCGGGCGGCGGCGTCGCGCCAGATCGAATCGATCATCGGGTCGATCTCGCTCCGCAGCGCGGCGCGCGCCGGGGCAGCCTCGGGGCCGTAGTGCTTCAGCAGCCGGTCGATCTCGACGATGTCGGCGGTCACGCGGCTGACGTAGCCGCTGGTGCGTTCGAAGGAGGTGCGGGTCGAGGCGAACAGCAGCGCCAGCACCAGCGCCGACATGGTGGCGATCAGGGCGATGGCGAGCTTGATCACGTCCTTGGAGTCGCCGGTGAGGTGGTGCTCCGGCAGCCGGGTCCGCACGATGGCGGCGGCGATGGTACTGGCCAGGATGAGGCCGAAGGCGGTGGCGGCAAAAGCGACGGGACTCAAGGGGACGGCCTCGCGGGTTGGCCCCGGTTATAGGGCATCGCGATTTGTGGACAAAAGCGTTACATCCGAGTGTCCCCAAATGGCGGGTGTCCACAAATCGCCGTCAGTTGAACCGCACGTACTCGAAATCGGCCGCCTGGTTGTTGATGCCGCGCGCCGGCGGCGCGATCCAGTGGGCGTACTTGCCGGGCTGTACCACCGCCGGCCCCATCAGCGAGGTGACGTAGGCGCGGTCCTCGTCGGTCGGCAGCCATTTGCCTTCGTTGGCCTTCCACTCGGCCTCGGAAAGCACGCGGCCGTCGGGCGAGATGCGCAGGCCGGCGAAGGCGCCGATGCGGCGGTTGAAGGCGCGGTGCGGCAGCTTCATCTCGAAGTCGATGCCGGCGCGCTCGATCGCCTTGTTCCAGCGCAGCAGGCCCTTGGCGCAGTCTTCTATGTAATCCTGGCGCAATCGCTCGTTCAGCGCCTGCAGCGCCGGCACCGTCTTCTTCACGATAAGGCCGTTCTCGGCCGTATCGATCTCGTAGCTGGCATCGGTCAGAAGGTGATCGTCGTCGATGCGGGTTTCCAGGAATCGGCCCTTCACGCCCTGGGTGTAGTAGTTGGCGGCGTTGGTCGAAGCCTCCTGGCCGAACAGGTCGAGCGACACCGAGAAATGGAAGTTGAGGTACTTCTGCATGGTCGGCAGGTCGATGGCGCCGATGCTTCGGACGTCGTCGGTTTTATGCTCCTTCATCAATTCGCAGGTGCGCTGGAGGATGCGGCCGACGCCGGTCTCGCCCACGAACATGTGGTGCGCCTCCTCGGTCAGCATGAAGCGGCAGGAGCGCGACAGCGGATCGAAGCCCGATTCGGCCAGCGAGGCGAGCTGGTACTTGCCGTCGCGGTCGGTGAAGTAGGTGAACATGAAGAACGAAAGCCAGTCCGGCGTCGCCTCGTTGAAGGCGCCGAGGATGCGCGGCTTGTCGGGATCGCCCGAATGGCGCACCAGCATCTCCTCGGCCTCCTCGCGGCCGTCGCGGCCGAAATAGGCATGCAGCAGGTAGACCATCGCCCAGAGGTGGCGGCCTTCCTCGACGTTGACCTGGAAGAGGTTGCGCAGGTCGTAGAGCGAGGGGGCGGTCTTGCCGAGCAGCCGCTGTTGCTCGACGCTCGCGGGTTCGGTGTCGCCCTGCGTCACGATCAGCCGGCGCAAGGTCGAGCGATGCTCGCCGGGCACCTCCTGCCACGCCGGTTTTCCCTTGTTGTCGCCGTAGGCGATGGTGCGCTCGGAATCGCGGCCGGCGAGGAAGATGCCCCAGCGGTAGTCCGGCATCTTCACATAGTCGAAGTTGGCCCAGCCGTTGGCGTCGGTCGACACCGCGGTGCGCAGATAGACGTCGAAGGCCGAGGTGGCGTCGGGGCCCATATCCTTCCACCAGTCGATGAAGCGCGGCTGCCATTGCTCCAGCGCGCGCTGCAGGCGGCGGTCGCTCGAGAGGTCGACGTTGTTGGGAATGAGCTGGCTGTAGTCGATGGCCATTGATGCCTCCTTATGCCCGCTTCCGGTCGTACTTCGATTGCTTGCCCGTGCCGTAAAGCTTCAGGGCGCCCTCCGGCCCGGTTGCGTTGGGGCGCTGAAAAATCCAGTTCTGCCAGGCCGACAGCCGCGCGAAGATTTTGGTCTCCATCGTCTCGGGGCCGGCAAAGCGCAGGTTCGCCTCCATGCCGATCAGTCCGTCGGGCGAGAAGCCGGCGCGCTCCTCGACGGCGAGGCGAACTTCATCTTCCCAGTCGATGTCGTCGGGCGTGAAGGTGACGAGGCCCGCCTTGTCGGCCGCTTCGGCATCGAGTGTTCCGCCGATCTCCTCGTTCAAGGCCTCGACATGCTTGGGATCGGAAAGGAAACGCGTCGCGAGCCGCGTCAGCCCATTGCCCATGGGGTAGGGGCCGAAGTTCATCGGCGTGAGTCTGAGCGTGGCCACCGGCAGGTTGGATCCCTCGACCGTGCCATCCAGCATGTAGGAGCGGTCGGCGGCCAGCACGATCTCGAGCAGTGTGCCGGTGAAGCAGGAACCGGGCTCCACGAGGGCGATCAGGCTGCGCGAGCTGACGTCGAGACGCTTCAGCGTGCGCTTCCAGTAAAGCACGATCTCGCGCACCAGCCAGTCCGCTGCTTCCCTGTCGAGCAACGCGTCATATGCCTCGACCAGGGCGCCATTGCCCTGGCTCTGCAGGACCCAGGTGCCAATCTCGGTTTCGTTGAGGCGCAGGTGCATCATGGCGTCGTCGAGGTCGCGCGCCATTGCCAGCGGCCAGAAGGCGGCACCCTGGGCGTGGACGGCGTCGGCATCGGCGGGTGGTGCTTCCGTCGGACCATTGATCCGAATTCGCGCAACACGTTGCTCGCGGTCGATTTCAACAGTGAGACGCCGATAGCGGATCGTGTCGCCGTCGATCGTGCGTTCGACCTGGGGCAGGGCGATGCCTTTGGCATTTTTCGGGCGCGCCGATCTGGCGGCGGTCTCCTCGGCGATCTTGCGGGTTTCCTCGACCAGCTTGCTGGGGGGGATCAGCAGGTCGACCAGCCGCCACTCCTGTGCCCGCTTGCCGCGCAGACCCTCGGCGGTGGTGCAGAAGAAGTCGGCGTGATCGCGCCGCACCAGGCGCTTGTCGACCAGGCGGGTGAGGCCACCGGTGCCCGGCAGCACGGCGAGCAGCGGCAGTTCGGGTAGAGAGACCGCGCTTGCGCCGTCGTCGGCCAGCAGGATCTGATCGCAGGCCAGTGCCAACTCGTATCCACCGCCGGCGGCTATTCCGTTGATCGAGCAGATGTAGCGCTGGCCGGATTGGTCCGAGGCGTCCTCGATGGCAAGCCGCGTCTCATTGGTGAATTTGCAGAAATTTACCTTGTGATCGTGAGTGCTGAGGCCAAGCATGTTGATATTGGCACCGGAGCAGAAGACACGGTCGCGTTGGGATCGGATCACCACGGCGCCGATTTCGGGATGCTCGAAACGCAGGCGCTGCACGACATCGGCCAGCTCGATATCGACGCCGAGATCGTAGGAATTGAGTTTGAGTTTGTAGCCGGGCTTGAGGCCGGCATCCTCGTTCACGTCCATGGTGAGATAGGCCACACCGTTTTCCAGCGCGAGCTTCCAATGCCGGTAGCGCTCCGGCGCGGTGCGGAAGTCGATGATGGCCGTCTCCGACATGGCATTCCTATATATGTAATTCGGTACTGAAATACCTATTTACTTTCCTCACCGCAAGAGCATTCTGCAGGGCCATGATTGCCCTCAGATCCGCCGAGCCCGTCGACTTGACCGCCATTACCGCCCTCGATGCACGGCTGACCGGCCACGCCAAGGCCGCCTATTGGCAGGACATGCTGGCGCGTTATGCCGGTGGGCCGCCGGAGCGGCACTTCCTGGTGGCCGAGACGGTCAAAGGCGCGCTGGCAGGCTTTATTGCCGGTGAGGTCCGCGCCTGGGAGTTCGGTCAGCCGCCGGCCGGCTGGGTGTTCGCCATCCAGGTCGACCCCAAACTCCGCCTGAAGGGCACCGGCAGCACGCTGTTCGAGGCGCTGGCCGCCCGCTTCAAGGCCCAGGGCGTCTCGCGCGTGCGGACGCTGGTCGATCGCAAGGATCACCTGATCCTGTCGTTCTTTCGCGCCCAGGGCATGACGGCGGGACCCTCGCTGCAGCTCGACAAGGCCTTGTAGATGAAGCTGCAGACCGCGACGCGCCTCGGCCTCTATGCCGTGCTCGAACTGGCGCGCGATCCGGCGCAGACCTTGTCGTCGGCCGATCTCGCTGAGCGCTTCGGCGTGTCGACACATCATCTGGCCAAGGTCTTGCGCACGCTCGCGGCGGCTGGCCTCGTACGCGCCGAACGCGGCGCGTCGGGCGGTTACCGCTTCACCGGCAATCGCCGCCGCGTCACCCTGATGGATATCGTGGCCCTGTTCGAGCCGACACCCGGCCGACGCGCGAAGGAGGCCGGCGAGGACACCGCCATCGGCGGCGCCCTTCTCCGTGTATTGATCGAGATCGACGAGATCGCGGAGGCTACCCTGCGCTCGATCAGTCTCGAGACTCTGCTCAGTTCCAGCCGTCCCGCGTCTGCGGCAGCTTCTTCTTGAGCAGCGCCCCGGCGACCACGTTGCGCAGCACTTCCGCCGTGCCGCCGCCGATGGTGAACATGCGGACGTCGCGCGCCATGCGTTCGAGCGGCAGCTCGCGGCTGTAGCCGCGGGCGCCGAAGAACTGCAGCGCCTCGTTGACGATCTGGATCGCGCTCTCGGAAGTGAAGACCTTGGCCTGGGCTGCCAGCAGCATGTCGGGGAAGCCGCCTTCGCCCGAGCGTGCAGCATTGTAGACCAACGCCCGCGCCGCCGAGAGCTTGATCGACATGTCGGCCAGCTTCCATTGCAGGCCCTGGAATTCATTGATCGGCCGGCCGAACTGGTGGCGTTTCTCCGACCAGTCGAGCGCCAGCTGGTAGGCGCCTTCGGCAATGCCAAGGGCGACGGTGGCGGCGCCCACACGCTGACTGTTGTAGGCGGTCATCAGGTCGGCGAAGCCCTTCTTCAGGCCGCGCGGCGGGATTACCAGCGCCGAGGGCGGCACATCCATGTCCTCGAAGTCGATCACCGCCTCGGGAATACCGCGCAGTCCCATGGTCGGCTCGCGCTTGGTGATCTTCAACCCCTTCGTTTCGTCCCGAATCGCCAGGAAGCCGCCGATGCCTTCGTAGGAACCCTTCTCGTCGTAGACCTTGGCAAAGATCAGATGCAGTCGCGAGACCCCGCCGCCGGTGATCCAGTGCTTGCGCCCGTTGATGACGTAGCGGTTGCCCTTCTTGTCGGCGCGCGTGGTCATGCCGTTGGCGTCGGAACCCGCCTCGGGCTCGGTGATGCAGATCGCCGGCTTGTCGCCCGCCAGCACCATGTCGGCCGCCATCTTCTTCTGCTCATCCGAGCCATAGGCCATGATGGCGCTGACGGCGCCCATGTTGGTCTCGACCGCTATGCGGCCTGTTACGGCGCAGGCTGCAGACAAGGCCTCGATGGCGAGCACCGCGTCGAGCCAGCCCTTGCCCTGGCCGCCATACTGCGTCGGGATCGTCATGCCGATCAACTTGGCGTCCTTCAGAAGATCGATGTTGTCCCATGGATACTGCTCGGTGCGATCGACCTCGGCAGCCCGCTTGGCCACGGGCCCGGCCGCCAGTTCACGCGCACGGATCTGCAGTTTCACTTGGTCGGGCGACAGTCCGGACGCATTCATGAGGGGATTTCCTGGCCGTTGGGATCAACGCTGAAGATAGCAACCGCATCGCTGCGGCCGCGCACGGTCATACTGCCAAGTGCTGCGAATGCAAACTCGCCATTGCAGGATGTGCAGGTGCTTTCCGAAACCAGAATGCGCGTGCCGTGTTGCTTGTTCAACTCTTCCAGCCGCGAGGCGAGGTTCACCGTGTCGCCCAGCAAGGTGAAGCTCATGCGTTGGCCGGCACCGACCGAACCGCCGATCACACTGCCGGTGCTGATGCCGATACGGGTGGCCAGGGCCACGCCGTCCACGCCGAAGGTGCGGCTGCCGACGGCGCGCTGGATGTCGATGGCAGCGCGGACCGCTGCCGCCGCGTGATCGCTGCAGGCGAGCGGCATGTTGAAACTGGCGAACAGTCCATCGCCGATGAAAGTGTTGACCACGCCACCATGGGCGCGGATCGGTGCCAGCACGGTTTCGAGATATTCGTTGAGCGCCAGCACCAGCCGGTCGGGCGAAAGGTATTCGGCGATGGTAGTGAAGCCCGCGATATCGGTGAAGAGGACCGTCGCTTCCCGGGTTTCGCCGGCCAGCACGCCCTGGCCCTCGCGACGCAGGATGGCCGATGCCACGCTCTCGTCGACATAGCGGCCGAAGGTCTCGCGGATACGCTCACGCTCGCGCAGCCCTTCGACCATGCTGTTGAACCGCCCAGTCACCTCGCCGACTTCGTCATTGGAGGTGACGGGTACGCGCAGGCTCAGGTCGCCTGCCGCAACCCTGCCCATCGCGCGCGACAGAGCCCTGAGAGGCAGCAACAGCGAGCGGACGATGAAGTAGGCCGAAATGGCCACGCCCATCACAGCAGACGCGATATCGACCAGTATCTCGAACTGCAGCCGCTCGCCCTCGTAGGAATAGAGTTCGGCCAGAATTGCCGCCAGCGGGCCGATCGATATGACGATGAGCGCTACCAGGAGCTTCACCATGAAACTGCCGAAAAACAGGCTGAGATTCACGCCGTAATGCCGGAAAATGAAGTCGCAGAGCTGAGCCAGGTAGTCGCTGACGACGAAGTAGGCGAAGGTGAAGTAGAAGACCGACAGTACGATCAGGGTAACAACGAAGTCAGCGATCGTGGGCGTGGGCAGCGCAGTGCCGTCGTAGTCGACCCACCATGGTACTGAAAGCCGAAAGGCCCAGACGAGGAATGCCAAAATGCCGGTAGTGCGGGCCGACAGGAGCGGAAGCTGCGTCAGCCGTCGCTGGATCGCCTCAAACGGTATCTCGCCTGCCAGGTAGCGCCGAATCGGCGTGAACAGCCACCGCGCGACCAGCCAGTTGACGACCAGCAGCAAGGCGACGCCGATGGTTACCGACCGCCAGGAGTTCAGCCATGAACCGGACAGCGCCATAAAGACGACTGTAATCGCCAGATCGAGGAAGAAGACCGACGTCGCCATCCACAGATAGCGTCGGCTGATCGAAGCAATCTCGGTGGCTGTGGCGGAAGCCTGCATGGCTGCCGGTATAGCGGGAGGGCGCGGTGCGGGAAACGCCTACGCGTCATGAGCTGGAACCCCCCAAACCGTGGTGCGGACAAGGCAAATTTTGTACTCCGGGCAAGCCTCGGGTGGAGGTCTACAACCGGTCATGCTACGCCCGCCGCCATGACGGTTTCTCTGGCTGACCTCAATCGGATGACCCCTCCGAACTTCGCCGCAGCGATCGGCGAGACTTTTGAACTGGCGCCATGGGTCGCCGAGGCGGCCTGGGCTAAACGCCCGTTCGCCAGCGTAACAGCACTTCATGACGCCATGATCGGGGTCGTGCGGGCGGCGACGCGCGAGCGGCAACTCGAATTCCTGCGCGGTCATCCCGACCTCGCGGGCAAGGCCGCCCGCTCCGGGACGATAACCGACGACTCCCGGGGTGAGCAGTCGAGCGTTGGCCTCGACTCGCTGGGCGTGGAGGATTTCGCACGTTTCCACAGTCTGAACGACGCGTACAAGGCGAAGTTCGGCTTTCCTTTCATCATCTGCGTGCGACGCCACACGCGCGATTCGATCCTGCTGCAGTTCGACAGGCGCCTGGGTCACGATGCGGCTACCGAATTCGCCGCAGCCATTCTGGAGATCTTCTACATCACCCGACTGCGCGTGGCCGCGAAGGTGACAGGCGAGGGTATGCCGCGGGTCGACGGCCGGCTCAGCACGCATGTCCTCGACACCCACGCCGGTCGCCCGGCCGTCGGGATCAAGGTTGAGCTCTTTGAATTTTCGGGCGAAATGGCGCATCGCATCGCCAAGGCCGCCACGAATGTGGACGGCCGTACCGATCAGCCGCTGATTGCCGGGCGCCCGTTGCCTATTGGCCGCTATGAATTGCGCTTTGCCGTGGGCGACCACTTTCGCAGCAGGGGTATCGAACAGGGCGATCCGCCGTTTCTCGACATCGTCCCTTTGCGCTTTTCCATCGCCGAGCCGGAAGGGCATTATCACGTGCCATTGCTCTGCACGCCCTGGAGCTATTCGACCTATCGCGGAAGCTAAATTTACGGAGGAAACGATGACCTACAGCGATGTCTCCCTGATGATCGACGGCGCCTGGACCAAGGGGGCCAAGGGCCGGACCATTCCCATCGTCAATCCGGCGACGGAAGAGGTGATCGGCCAGGTTGCCCATGCCGAAACCGCCGATCTCGACCGCGCGCTTGCTGCCGCCGACAAGGGCTTCAAGGTCTGGAAGAAGGTCTCGGCCTACGAGCGCTACAAGATCATGCGCAAGGCCGCCGACCTGATTCGCCAGCGCCTCGACGAGATCGCACCGATCATGACCATGGAGCAGGGCAAGCCGCTGATGGAGGCCAAAGGCGAAACCGCCCTGGCCGCCGACATCATCGACTGGATGGCCGAGGAAGGCCGCCGGACCTATGGCCGCGTGGTGCCGGCGCGCGCCGAGAATGTCTACCAGCTCGTGATCAAGGAGCCGGTAGGCCCGGTCGCAGCCTTCACGCCGTGGAACTTCCCGATCAACCAGGTCGTTCGCAAGGCATCGGCGGCGCTTGCCACCGGCTGCTCGATCATCATCAAAGGCCCGGAAGATACACCAGGCTCGTGTGCCCAGCTCATCAAGGCCTTCGTCGATGCCGGCGTGCCCGCGGGCGTGATCCAGCTCGTCTATGGCGTGCCGTCGGAGATCAGCGAATACCTGATCCCGCATCCGATCATCAAGAAAGTGACCTTCACCGGCTCGACACCGGTCGGTAAGCAACTCGCGGCGCTGGCCGGCGCGCACATGAAGCGTGTCACCATGGAGTTGGGGGGGCACGCACCGGCCATCGTGTTCGAGGATGCCGATCTCGAGCAGGCCGTTAGCGTGCTGGGCGCCAACAAGTTCAGGAACGCCGGCCAGGTCTGCGTCGCGCCGACGCGCTTTCTCGTGCATGAGAAGGTCTATCCGGAATTCGTCGAGCGCTTCACCGCCTATGCCAAGAACATCAAGGTCGGCAACGGGCTCGAGGCCGACACCAGGATGGGGCCGCTGGTCGCCGAACGCCGGCTGCACGCGATGGACACCTTCATGAACGACGCCCTCTCGAAGGGCGCCAAGGTTGAAGCTGGCGGAAAGCGCATGGGTAACAAGGGCTACTTCTACGAACCCACGGTGCTCACCAACGTTTCACCCGACTCCAAGATCATGAACGAGGAGCCGTTCGGTCCGCTGGCACCGATCACGCCGTTCAAGGACTTCGACGGCGTGATGAAAGAGGCCAACCGCCTTGCCTGGGGGCTGGCTGCGTATGCCTACACCAAGAACACCAAGACTGCTGCGGCGGTCGGTGCCGCCTTCGAAAGCGGCATGGTGTCGATCAACCACCATGGCCTTGCCCTGCCGGAAGTGCCGTTCGGCGGCATGAAGGACTCGGGGTACGGTTCGGAGGGCGGCACCGAGGCACTCGAAGCGTATCTCAACACCAAGTTCGTCAGCCAGCTCAACATGTGATGGCGGATACCCCTTCCCTGCGAGTGCAGGGAAGGGGTGCCGGCGACAGTCTGCGCGGGCGCCCGCCTGCGTTGCTTTAAGGGGACAGGATGGCCCAACTTTCTCGCCGGACGACACTTGCCGGTCTGCTCGCCGCGGGCACGACCGGTGTCGTTCGGGCCGGCGAATGGCCCGATCGGTCCGTTACGTGGGTCGTGCCTTTTCCGGCGGGCGGCGGTTCCGACACTTTCGCCCGCCCGATTGCTGCGCGTGTTGCGGGCTCACTGGGCCAATCGATGGTGATCGACAACAAGAGCGGCGCCGGCGGAACAGTGGGTACGGCCGTCGTCGCGCGTGCGCCGGCCGATGGATATACCGTGTTGATCGGAGATACCGGTCTCGTGTACGCGCCGCGGATCTATCCTCATGCGGGTTTCGATTTTGCCCGCGACTTCGCTCCGGTTAGCGCCCTTGCGCGTGTTCCCTATGCCCTGGTGATCAATCCGGCGCGCCTTGATGTTACGACGCTCGCCGAATTCATCGCGGCAGCAAAGAAGAACCCGGGGTCGATCGACATCGGATCGGCCGGCCTTGGTACCGTGACACATCTGGCGATCGGGATTTTCGAGTCGCGCGCCGGCATCCAGCTCAATCACGTGCCCTACCGCGGTGGCGCGCCGATGCTTCAGGACCTGATGGCAGGCCAGATCGCAGCGGCTTTCGTTCTCGTGAGCGCCGTCGCAGGACACGTCAAGTCGGGCAAGTTGCGGGCACTTGCTGTCGCCAATCGCCGTCGTGAATCGCTGCTGCCCGACGTGCCGACCGCCCAGGAAGCGGGCCTGTCCGACTTCCGCTTCACCACCTGGTTCGGGCTGTTCGCGCCCCGGCGCACGCCGGAGCCCATTCTCGATCGCCTGCATGGCGCCGTTCAGGCGGCGCTGGATGACGAGGCGGTCAAGCGCCTGTGGAAGGAGCAGGGAGCGCGGGTCGAACTGGAGAGTCGTGCCGACTTCGGTCGCTTCATCGATCGCGAGATCGTGCGCTGGAACCGGATCGCCAAGGACGCCAACATCAAGATGGAGTAGTCGATGCGGATCATCCGTCGTGCCGTGCTGGGCGGCTTTGCCGCCGCCGGCTTCATCGGGCAGGCGAATGCTGCCGACTGGCCGTCACGGTCGCTGGACTGGATCGTGCCGTTTCCTCCCGGCGGCTCGAACGACACGTTCGCACGGCCGATCGCGGCTTTCGTCGGCCAGCGTCTTGGCGAACCCGTGGTGGTGAGCAACCGCGGTGGCGCCGGCGGTACCATGGGAGCCAAGACCGTGGCGTTGGCCGCTCCCAACGGCTACTCGATGCTGGTCGGTAACACCGGCCTCACCTACGCATCGCTCGTCTACCCCGACACCCGTTTCGAGCTTGAACGCGACCTTGTGCCGATCAGCGGCTTTGCCAGCGTCCCGGTCGTGCTGGTCGTCAATCCGGCCAAGCTCGACGTCACGGATTTCGCCGCGTTCCTGGCGGCGGTCCGGAAGTCCCCCGGCAAATACAACATCGGCTCGTCGGGCCTCGGCACGATCCCGCACCTTGCGATCGAGCTTCTCAAGGCGCGGACCGGCATCGACATCGTGCATGTTCCCTATCGTGGCGGCGGTCCGGCATTGCAGGACATGCTGAACGGTCAGATCGATTCGACCTTTCAGCCGCTCAGCACGGTGGTGGCCTACGTGCAGGCGGGCAGGCTGCGGGCTCTCGCCGTTGCCGCGGCACGACGCGAGACGCTGATGCCCGACCTGCCCACCTTTGCCGAAGTCGGGTTGCCCGACTTTCGCGTGAGCAGCTGGTACGGGCTGTTCGCGCCAAAGGCCACGCCGGCCCCGATTCTCGACACGCTGCACGATTCCATCCAGACGGCTCTGGCGGACGCCAACATCCGGCGAATCTGGGCCGAGCAGGGGGCGCACGCAATGATCGAGAGCCGGCGGGCCTTCACCGAGTTCGTGGCCCGCGAAACCAGGCTGTGGAGCGAGGTCGCGCGGACGACCAGCATCCCGATGGAGTAGCGCTCTCGCTTATGTCTCGGCGCCGCCGTTTACCTGGATCATCTGGCCGTTGATATAGGCCCCGGCCTCGGAGACCAGCAGCCGCGCCGTGGCGGCGACCTCGGCCGGCGTCCCCATGCGGCCGAGCGGCACTTTGGCCACGGTCTCCTGGCGATGGTGAGAAGAGTCGTCGTCGGTTTCCACGTCGGCGGCGATCGGGCCGGGAGAGATCGCGTTGACGGTGACGCCCGCGGAGCCGAATTCCTTGGCCAGCGACTTGGTGAGGCCCCAGACGCCGTGCTTGGCGACCGATACCGGCGCGCGTCCCGCATATCCGTGGATGGCATTCATTCCGGTGAAGTTGACGATCCGGCCCCAGCCCTTCTCCAGCATGCCGGGCAGGCAGGCCTGGGAAAGCCAGACGGCAGCATCGAGATCAACGGCAATGACTCGCCGCCATTCGGCCTCGGTCATCTTCAGGAAGGGCTTCGCCGGCCGGAGTGCCGCATTGTTGATCAGCACATCGACGGTGCCGAACGCCTTGATCGCCTTCCCGGCTATCCGTTTGCAGTCCGTCGGCTTGCCGACGTCGCCCATCACGACCAGCGCCTTGACGCCCAGCTTCCTTGCCTCCCGGGCCACCTTCTCGCAGGCGGTGCGGTCGCTGGAGCCGTTGACGACGACATTGAAGCCGTCCGCGGCGAGGCCGAGCGCGCAGGCGCGGCCGATATTGCGGCCGCCGCCGGTGACCAGGGCGGTCCGCTTTGCCTTTGCCATCAGATCACGCCGCCGGTGCGCAGTGCCTCGATCGCCTTCCTGTCGTAGCC
>CALFRN010000232.1 GCA_937919085.1 uncultured Reyranella sp. | reverse complement strand
AACGGCACACGGCGAATGCGTCGTTCGCGCTGGGCATGGTCGCCTCCATCGCCGACAAACTCATGTCGATGAAGGCGGCGCGTGATGCGGTCAACAACAGTGCGGGGCGCGACCTCGTCGTTCTCAAGGCCGTTGTTGTCGATACTGAACTCGATAAGCTCGGTCTGACGCTGCGGACGATCCGCCAGGCAAGACGGATGGTGTCGCCGATGGCCTACGAAGCCGGCGGGGTCGCGGGCACGTCGTTGCCCATAAGCCCGGCAATCACCCCGCGATCCCGAAGCTCATCTTGATCGCGAGGACCAGGTTGGTCATCGCGATACTGGCGAGGATCAATCCGAACACGCGGCTGACGATCTCGACACCAGGCCGGCCGAGCACCCGGAAGATTGTCGTCGCCAGCGCGAAAAGGACAAAGAGGATCGCCAGACATAGAACCAGGATGCTCGTGGTCGTCGCCTGTTCAGCGATCGAGCGGCTCTTGTTGTCGGTCAGCAGCACGACCGCCAGCATGGCGCCGGCGCCTCCGATGCCGGGCAGGGCCAGGGGGTAGATCGCGCGCTCAAGCAGGCCAACGCCTTCACCGACGTTCGCGGCTTCTTCCGTCACCTTGCCCAGAACCATCTTGAGGCCGAACAGCAGAAGCACGAGCGAGCCGGTCAGCTGAAACGACGCCATCGGAATTTTCAGCGCCTCGAGCAGATGCTGGCCGACGACGATGAAGAACAGCAAGGTCAGGAAGGCAACACCCACGGCATAAAAGGCGACCAGCAGCGATTCGCGCCGGGTGAGTCCGGCCGTAACGGCGATGAAGATCGGAAGTGTCGCGATCGGGTCGAGAATGACGAACAGGGTGGCAAACTCGTAGAGAATGCCGCTCGGAAACGTGACGTCCAAGGAAACCTGCCCTTCTTGTCGACTGACCTTCCGATCCCGTGATAACTCAGCCATCGACCATAGGGAAAGCAAATGATTGAGCCGCCGCGTCCCGTCCGGATCTGGTATCAGAGCTTCGTCCACCCGACCGAACAGGCGCCTTACATTGCGCGCCTGCAGGGGCTGCTTGACCAGGTGGCGGGGCAGGGCGTCCGCTTCGAGGTGCACGGCCTTGATCCTCCCGACCGCTTCTTCCATCCGCTGACGGAGCTCCGCTGTGCCGTGCAGACGATCCGCCTGGCACTGGACGCTGAACGTGCCGGCTACGATGGTTTCGTCATCGGGCACTTTCAGGAACCCGGCCTGCTCGAGGTCCGCGGTGCCGTCGATATTCCGGTCGTTGGCCTCGGCGAGGCGACGATGCTGACATCACTGACGATGGGCCGGCGCATCGGCCTGGTGACCATCGATCCCGTCTTTATCGACTGGCATGAGCGCCAGGTGAGGGCACACGGCCTGGAGCAGCGCGTCACAGGCGTGCGGGCGATCCACGCCGACCTCGCTTCCTTCATGCAGGCGTTCACCGATGACGCTGCCTACGCGCGTGTGCGCACCGAATTCATCGAACAGGTTCGACCCCTGGTCGCGGCAGGTGCCGAAGTGGTGATTCCGGCAGGCGGCCTGCCGATGCTGCTGTTCGCGCGCGAGTGTCCGCTTGTCGTCGACGAGGCCGTGGTCCTGAATGGCATAGCCACGGTAGCCAAGTCAGCGGAGATGGCTGTTGCGCTCCACCGCCTGACCGGGTCCGCGGTAAGCCGCCGCGGCACCTATGCCAAGGCGTCGGCCGACTGCGTGAACGAGTTTCTCGGCTCGCGCTGGTGATGTGATACGCTGACCGGACGGCGATCCCCGTCACGATGGTCCGCGATGATCGACAAGCTTGAATTCCTGATTGCCTTGGCGCGTGAACGGAATTTCGGTCGGGCAGCCGAGCAGTGCGGCGTGACCCAGCCGACTTTTTCTGCCGGCATCAAGCAGCTCGAGGACACGCTGGGTGTTATGCTGGTGCAGAGGACCTCGCGGTTCATCGGCTTTACCGCCGAAGGCGAGCGCGTGCTCGACTGGGCGCGCGGCATCGTTGCCGACAGCCGCGCCATGCGGCAGGAATTGCGGGCACTGAAGCACGGATTGGTCGGGCGGCTGACGCTGGCGGCGATCCCGACGGCGCTTGCCATGGTGTCGGCGCTCACGACGCCATATCGCGCCAGGCACCCCAACGTCACTTTTACCATTGTCTCGCGGACATCGATGGAGATCCTGTCAATGCTCGACAACCTCGAGGTCGATGCCGGGCTGACCTATCTCGACAACGAACCTCTTGGCCGCATGCGGTCCGTGCCGCTCTACCTTGAGCAGTATCGGCTGCTCACTTCGGAGACCAGTCCACTCGGTGACCGCAGCAGCGTCAGTTGGTCGGAGGTCGCGCAGGTACCATTATGCCTGCTGACGCCAAACATGCAGAACCGCCGCATCATCGACCAGCTTCTGCATGCCGCCGGCGGCCATCAGGAGCCGACGCTCGAATCGGATTCGATGATCGTCCTGTTCTCCCATGTCCGTACCGGCCGCTGGGCGAGTGTGATGCCGGCGCGGCTTGCTGATACGCTTGGCCTGACCGAACACCTGCGGTCGATTCCGATTGTCGAACCGGAGGCGGTTCATGCCGTCGGCCTCGTCGTTCCCGATCGCGAACCGATGTCACCGCTGGCCGCGGCGTTGGTCGCAGAGGCGAAATTGCTAGCCAAATCAATGAAGTAAAGTCGACGATAGGTTTGTTCTATCGCAATACGGGATAATCCCATTGAGCCGGACTCCGCGGGCGCAGACAGTACACCGGACAGCGCGAAGAGCGGTGACAATGTGGAACGAAGCGCAGGGCCAGGAAATCATCCGCCGCCACGCCGGGCGCGAAGGCGCGTTGCTGCCGATCTTGCACGATCTCCAGGCGACATTCGGGTATGTGGCCGCGGAGTCGATTCCAGTTGTCGCGGACGCGCTCAATCTCAGCCGGGCCGAAGTCCATGGCGTGGTGAGTTTCTACCATGACTTTCGCCGCGAGCCCTCTGGACGGCACATTCTCAAACTGTGCCGCGCCGAAGCCTGCCAGTCGATGGACGGCGAGAGCCTGGCGCAGGCTGTACTCGATCGATTTGGGGTGACGTGGGGCGGTACGACTGCCGACGGCAACCTCACCATCGAAGCGACCTACTGCCTCGGGCTTTGCTCATGTTCCCCGGCGGCGATGCTCGATGGCCAGCCGATCGGGCGTCTCAATGGGGCGACAGTCGAGAATCTCGTGCGCGAGGTTGAACCACAATGACGCGGATCTTCATCCCACAGGACGCCGGTGCGCGTGCGGTTGGTGCTGACCGTGTCGCCGACGCGCTGCGGGTCGAAGCCAGCCGGCGAGGCCTCGACGTGACGTTGGTCCGCACCGGCTCGCGGGGGCTGTTCTGGCTGGAGCCGATGATCGAGGTCGAAACGCCGGCCGGGCGCATCGCCTATGGCCCGGTGACGGCGGGTGACGCGGCCACGCTGTTCGAGGCTAGGCTCGAAGAGGGCGGTGCGCATCCACTGCGCATCGGCAAGCCGGACGATATTCCCTTCCTGAAGCAGCAGACCCGCATCACCTTTGCGCGCTGTGGCATCGTCGATCCGACCTCGCTCGACGACTACCGTGCCCATGGCGGTTATCGCGGATTGGCGCGAGCGCTGCAGATCGGGCAGCCCGGCGTGATTGAAGCAGTAACGGCGTCCGGTCTGCGCGGCCGTGGCGGCGCCGGCTTTCCGACCGGCATCAAGTGGAAGACCGTGGCCGAAACGGCGGCCGATCGGAAATTCATCGTTTGCAACGCCGACGAGGGCGACTCGGGCACCTACGCCGACCGGATGATCATGGAAGGCGATCCGTTTTCGGTGATCGAAGGCATGACGATCGCGGGCTACGCCGTTGGCGCCACCCGAGGCTATATCTACATCCGCTCGGAGTATCCCGACGCGATCCGGTCGATGGAAAAGGCGATCGCCGTGGCGGTCAATCGGGGCTGTCTCGATGATTTCTGCCTCGAAGTACGGGTCGGCGCAGGCTCCTACGTCTGCGGCGAGGAGACCGCACTGCTTGAGAGCATCGAAGGTCGCCGGGGACAGGTACGGGCCAAGCCGCCTCTGCCGGCGCACAAGGGCCTGTTCGGCCGTCCGACGGTGGTGAACAACCTGGTGACGCTGGCCACCGTGCCGGCGATCCTGGCCGATGGGGCCGAGCATTATGCCGCGCTCGGCATGGGTCGGTCGCGTGGCACGATGCCGATCCAGATTGCCGGTAATGTTCGGCATGGCGGCCTGTTCGAGGCCCCGTTTGGACTGACGTTGGGCGAGATCGTCGACGGCATCGGCGGCGGTACGGCAAGTGGCCGCCCCGTTCGGGCGGTCCAGGTCGGCGGCCCGCTCGGTGCCTATTTCCCGCGCGCCCTGTTCGACACGCCGTTCGACTACGAGGCCTTTGCCGGTCGCGACGGTCTGATCGGCCATGGCGGCGTCGTTGTGTTCGACGACAGTGTCGACATGGCCCGGCAGGCACGCTTCGCGCTGGAATTCTGCGGCATCGAGTCGTGCGGCAAGTGCACGCCCTGCCGCATCGGTGCGGTTCGTGGCGTGGAGACGATCGACCGCATCATCGCGGGAGATCGCCGCGACGCCAACCTCGCGCTCGTCGAAGACCTCTGCCAGACACTGAAGTTCGGCTCGCTCTGCGCGCTGGGCGGCTTCACGCCTTATCCGGTCATGAGCGCGATTGCGCATTTCCCGGAGGATTTCGGCCGGCCGAAACTTCCGGCGGCCGCAGCGTAGCGAGGAACGGCCATGTCACTCATCCGCGAGATCGACTACGGCACACCGCCCAGTGCGGAGACGGAAGCAGTCAGCCTGACGATCGACGGCAACCGGGTGACGGTTCGGGCCGGCACCTCGATCATGCGCGCCGCCATGGATGCCGGCATTCAGGTACCGAAGCTTTGCGCCACCGATTCGGTCGATGCTTTCGGCTCATGCCGGCTGTGCCTGGTCGAGATCGCCGGACGGGCGGGAACGCCCGCGTCATGCACGACGCCGGTTGCGGCCGGCATGGTCGTGTCGACCCAGACCGAACGTCTTAAGCAGGTCCGCAAGGGCGTGATGGAGCTCTACATCTCGGACCATCCACTGGATTGCCTCACCTGCGCGGCCAACGGCGATTGCGAGTTGCAGGACATGGCCGGCGCCGTCGGCCTGCGCGACGTGCGCTACGGCTATCAGGGCGAGAACCATCTGGCGGCGACGAAGGATGAATCCAATCCGTACTTCACCTTCGACCCCGCCAAATGCATCGTTTGCTCGCGTTGCGTGCGCGCCTGCGAGGAAGTGCAGGGCACCTTTGCGCTCACGATCCAGGGGCGCGGCTTTGAGTCGAAAGTCTCGGCCGGCATGGCGGAGGCTTTCATCGAGTCCGAATGCGTGTCCTGCGGAGCCTGCGTGCAGGCCTGTCCGACGGCAACCTTGACGGAGAAATCGGTCATCGAGATCGGCCAGCCCGAGCATTCGGTGGTCACGACCTGCGCCTATTGCGGTGTCGGCTGCAACTTCAAGGCCGAGATGCGTGGCGAGGAACTGGTCCGCATGGTGCCGTTCAAGGATGGTCAGGCCAACGATGGCCACTCCTGCGTGAAAGGTCGCTTCGCCTGGGGGTATGCCAACCATCGCGAGCGCATACTCAATCCGATGATCCGTGATCGCATCGACCAGCCGTGGCGGGAGGTGAGCTGGCCCGAGGCGATCGGACGGGTCGCAAAGGAGTTCAAGCGCCTGCAGGGCGCCCATGGCGTGCGCGCCATCGGCGCCATCAGTTCGTCGCGTTGCACGAACGAGGAAACCTACCTCGTCCAGAAGCTAGTACGCGGCGGCTTTGGCAACAACAACATTGATACCTGCGCCCGGGTCTGCCATTCGCCGACCGGCTATGGCCTCAAGGCAACCTTCGGTACCTCGGCGGGGACCCAGGACTTTGCCTCGGTCGAGCACTCCGACGTGGTGATCGTGATCGGTGCCAATCCGACCGATGCCCATCCGGTGTTCGCGTCGCGGCTCAAGAAGCGGCTGCGCCAGGGTGCCAGGCTGATCGTGATCGACCCGCGCCGCATCGACCTGGTGCGGACACCGCATGTCGAGGCGGCCTATCATCTTGCGTTGCGACCCGGTACCAATGCCGCGATCCTGAACGCGCTGGCCCACACGATTGTGACCGAGGGACTGGCAAACGAAGCGTTCATCCGTGAGCGTTGCGACGGTTCGGCGTTCGAGCATTGGGCGAGCTTCGTCTCCGAACCGCAGAACAGCCCCGAGGCAGTGGGGGTGATCTCCGGTGTGCCGCCCGAAACGATCCGCGGCGCCGCCCGGCTGTTCGCCACGGGAGGCAACGGGGCGATCTATTACGGGTTGGGCGTCACCGAACACAGCCAAGGCACTACGGCGGTCATGGCGATCGCCAACCTCGCGATGGCGACCGGCAATCTCGGCCGGCCCGGGGTTGGCGTGAATCCGCTGCGTGGCCAGAACAACGTCCAGGGCTCTTGCGACATGGGCTCATTCCCTCACGAGTTTCCCGGCTACCGTCACGTTTCCGACAATGGCGTGCGCGCGACATTCGAGGCCTTCTGGGGCCGACCGCTCGATGCCGAGCCCGGCTTGCGTATCGGCAATATGTTCGACGCCGCCCTCGATGGCAGTTTCAGAGGCCTGTATGTGCAAGGCGAGGACATACTGCAGTCCGATCCCAATACACACCACGTGGCTGCGGCATTGGCCGCGATGGAGTGCGTGGTCGTCCAGGACCTGTTCCTGAACGAGACATCCGCCTATGCCCACGTCTTCCTGCCGGGCTCGACGTTCCTCGAAAAGGACGGCACCTTCACCAACGCCGAGCGTCGCATCAACCGTGTGCGTCGCGTGATGGAGCCGCGCAACGGCATGGCCGACTGGGAGATCACACTCGCCATCGGCAGGGCGATGGGTTTCGAGATGCCGTATGACCATCCTTCGGAGGTGATGGACGAGATCGCGCGACTGACTCCCACCTTCGCCGGTGTCTCGTACGAACTTCTCGACAAGGTCGGGTCGGTCCAATGGCCGTGCAATACCGCGGCACCGCTCGGCACGCCGGTGATGCATACCGACAGTTTTGTCCGTGGCAAGGGCAACTTCGTTATCACCGAGTATGTCCCGACCGACGAGAAGGTCGGGCCGCGCTTTCCATTGCTGCTGACCACCGGGCGCATCCTGACGCAGTATAATGTCGGCGCCCAGACGCGGCGTACCGCCAACCTGGCGTGGCACGATCAGGACGTTCTGGAGATTCATCCGCACGATGCCGAGCAACGCGGCGTGCGCGACGGTGACTGGGTGAGGCTGGACAGCCGGACCGGAGCCACGAGCCTGCGGGCCCGCGTCACGGACCGCGTGGCGCCGGGCGTCGTGTACACCACCTTCCATCATCCGACGACGCAGACCAACGTCGTGACCACCGACTACTCCGACTGGGCGACCAACTGTCCTGAATACAAGGTGACGGCGGTCCAGGTGGCGCCGTCGAACGGACCGACCGGCTGGCAGCGCGAGTACGGCAAGCATGCCGAAAAGGGACGTCGCATTTCCAAGATCGCGGCGGAGTGACGCCCCATGGACGCCGCCAAGCTGGTCATGATGGCCAACCAGATCGGGCGGTTCTTCATCGGCCAGCGCGGAATCGATCCGGTAGCCGGGATCGCCGATCACCTCGAGAAGTTCTGGGAGCCGCGCATGCGTGCGGCGATCATCGCGTATCTCGCCGCGGGCGGAACCGGCCTGGATGGACCGGTCCGCGATGCCGTCGGCCGCCTTGATGGAAATGCGCGCGGCAAGGTTGGGGCAGGATTGAAGAATTGAGTCGCTTGTCCTTCACCTCTACGGTGCGGCGTGGGTGAGGGGCATTTGATGACGGCGGCAAGTACGCGGCGGACCATCGCGGTCGGCGCCATTGGCAATGTGCTGGAATGGTACGACTTCGCGATCTACGGCTACTTCGCTGCTTCCATCGGCCGCGCATTCTTCCCGCGCGAAGACCCGGTCGCGCAGGTCCTCGCGGCTTTCGGGATTTTCGCGGTTGGTTTCCTCATGCGCCCGGTCGGCGGTGCGGTGATCGGATACATCGGCGACAGATTCGGTCGACGGTCGGCACTCACCTTCTCGGTCGCGGCAATGGCCGTCCCGACGTTTCTGGTCGGGGCCTTGCCGGGTTATCACGAACTCGGCGTGGCGGCGCCCATCTTGCTAACTGTGTTGCGCATGGTGCAGGGGCTGTCGGTCGGCGGCGAATACACCACGTCAATCGTTTTCATGGTCGAACGGGCATCGCCCGGCAGGCGCGGCATCATCGGTGCAATGGCCTGCTGCGGCGCCGTCGGCGGCATCCTGCTCGGCTCGGCGAGCGGTGCTCTACTGGCATCGGTCCTGTCGGCCGAAGCACTGGAGGCCTGGGGCTGGCGGATTCCGTTTCTGGCCGGGCTCGTAGTGGGGCTGGCGGGCTTCATCCTGCGCCGGCATGTCCAGGAGGCGCCAAAGGCGGACAAGGCAGCAAGCTCACCGCTTCTCGAGACAGTACGCAATCACGGCCCGCTGCTGGCGCGGCTTGCAGCGCTGTCGGTCTTCAACTCGGTCGGCTTCTACCTGATATTCGTCTATATCGTGAGCTGGCTGCAGTCCGTCGACGGGATTTCGCCGGCGCATGCTCTCGAGATCAATTCGGTCAGCATGCTGGTCCTGTTGCCGGTGATGATCGGCGTGGGCTGGGCAGCGGATCGCTTCGGTCGCAAGCCGGTCCTGTTGGGCGCCACCGCGCTCGGGTTTGTCGGCGCCCTGCCGTTCTTCTGGCTAATGCACCATGCCGATCCGGGGGTCGCGCTTCTCGGTCAGCTTGGCTTCGTCGTGGCGGTGGGCGCATTCGTCGGAACCCAGCCCGCGATCATGGTCGAGGCGACGCCACTGGCCGTGCGTTGTACGGCGATCGCCCTTGGCTACAACGTCACCCTTGGCGTGATCGGCGGCCTCAGCCCGCTCGTTGCCACCTGGCTGGTCAGCCGGACGGAAAACGACTACAGCCCGGCCTTCATGATCATGGTGGCTGCGGCCATCTCCTTCCTGGCGGTCACGCGCTTCAAGGAGACCTACAAGGCGCCACTCGAAACGGCCTAGACGACGCGACGGCGGAGCTAAAGCAGTTCGGGCACCACCCAGAGCGCCGGTTCGCCGCGTGCCACCCGCTGGATATTGTCGAATCCGTTGCGCAGTCGCGTGACGTTGCTCTCGAAGGTCGGTCCCGCGAGATGCGCCGTCAGGACGACATTGTCGAGCTTGAGCAGCGGGTTATTGGGCGGCGTCGGCTCCTCGTCGAACACGTCGAGACCGGCCCCGAACAGCTTTCCGGCCGACAGCGCGGCGGTCATCGCCACCTCGTCGATTACCGGCCCGCGCGAGGTGTTCACGATGATCGCCGATTTCTTCATCGCGGCCAGTTCTTCGGCGCCGATCAAATGACGGGTGGATGCATTCAGCGGCACGTGAAGCGACAGGATGTCGGAGTGGCGCAGGATCTCAGGGAGCAAGCGGAAGCGTACCCCGAGAGCGTCCTCTTCTTCTTCCTTGAGCCTGGCGATGTCGTAGTAGTGCACGGCCATGCCGAACGCCAAAGCGAGGCGGGCGACCTTCTTGCCGATGGTGCCGAGCCCGATGATTCCCAGCACCTTGTTGCGCACCTCGTGGACGGTCGGCGGTGAATTGCCATGCCAACGGCCGGCGGTGACGTTGGTGTGCTGGGTGATGAGGCGACGCGACACGGCCAGCATCAGGAGCAGCGCGTGCTCGGAGACGGCGACAGAATTGGCGCCACCGTTGTTGCACAACGGCACCTTGCTCTTGCGCGCGGCATCGAGGTCGGACCTGTCGTAGCCGGCGCTCAGCATCTGAACCAGCCTGAGGCTCGGTGCATCCTTGTAGAGTTGCTCCGTCACATATTGCTGCACGAAGCCCATGAAGTAGTGGGCGCCAGGAAGGGCCGCCTTTTGTTCCGGCGAATTGTGCAACGCCTTGACGATTTCAAAACCTTTTGGCGCGATGTCGTCGACCATCGACAGACAGTCCTTCGGACCCACCACAAGAACACGTTCGACCATCACAAATCCTCCGCCGCTACTCGATGACCCTTCAAGAGACCGGGCAGGCGCCCGGGTTCGGTGCGGCCCCAGCCGCATTCGGCTGACAGGCCGAAATCGCCAACGAACCGCCGTGCCACCGCGATACGGGCCTTGTCGCCGGCATCGTCGTCATAGTGCAGCAGCCCAAGATAAAGCTTCGTCCCTGCCGGCGGTTTCCAGCCATTAAGTAGCGCGTAGTAGGCGTCGTCGGTCCGGCCTTTGGGGACGGGGATGTGCAGAAAATCTATGCGCCGCGCCGTGGCGGCAGCGATGCCCGCCATCATTTCGAGCAGGATCGCCGCGTCCTTGGGCTGTACCAGGTGCTCGTCGCGCGGGGAGCCGTAACACAGGTGATACCCCATCTCGACGCCTTCGGGTACGGCATCGCCCAGCCGGCCGAGCATCTCGAATGTCTGCGCCTTGTAGTGTGGCGGCCGATCCTTGAAGTAATTCTCGAAGGCCAGCACTTCCTGGCAAACGTCCCATTGGATCGAGAGATCCCCGGCAGGAACGGCGTTCGCGATGTTTGCCAGCGCGGTCTTCAGGGCGCGTTCGTATACGCCGAAATAGGTCTCGCGCGCGGGACCGCTGACATAAAGATAACCGCTGGCCTGTGGCGTCGGCAGGCAGACCTGGAAGCGGACGTGTCCGGGGATGGCGCCGGCAGCGCGCAGCCGCTTGAACACCTCGAAGGAGGCCAGCGCCGCCTTGTCGTACCCGGTTTCGAACACAACGGACGCGGGATCGACGCCGTGTTTGAAACGCACCTGCTCGACTTCACGCACGACCTTGCCGTCCCACTGGACGAACTTGTACGGCGGCACCGTGGGATCGATCTCCATGGCCGGATGGTCGAGCAGCATCTGGCGCTGGAAGAACACCCAGCGAGAACGCTCGCCGGTCTCGCCATCGGGCATCCGGCGCAAGAACGGACCGAGTTCGGAAGCGAGTCTGCGGAACACCTGCTCGCTGTTGTCGAGCGGGATAGACCCGATCAGATGCAGGCGGCCGGTGCGATCCATCACGTCACCTTCTCGAGCTTCTGCAGCGAGCGCAGGAACTTCGGCACTGGGGTGCCGGGGAAGGTGCTCGGCCAGTTGGTGTAGCTCACCTCGCCGACGTAGATGTCGCCCCGCGAATCGACCGCAAGGCCGTGCGGCGACAGGAAGCGGCCGGTTTCCTGGCCGGGGCCGTGCTCGCCGCCCAGCCGGGCCAGCGTCCTGCCTTTGCTGTCAACGATGCTGAGGCGCGGCCCAAGATTGGTATGGTGTGTGTTGACCGGCATGCCGGGCCCCAGCTCACCGATGATGAATTGCGGATTCTTCGTTCCGCCACAACAGTAGAGCGCGCAAGGGCGGTGCATGTTGTTCCACTGCGCCTCGTACTTGCCGTTGCCGTCGAACACCTGAACACGATGGTTCTCACGGTCGGCGACATAGACCCAGCCGTGGTCGTCGGTGACGATGTTGTGCACGATGTTGAATTCACCGGGGTCGGTACCCGTCGTGCCCCAGCACATGAGATGGCGGCCATCGGGCGAGTATTTGTGGACACAGCTGTTGCCGTATCCGTCCGAGACGTAGATCTCGCCCTTGGGTGACAGCGCCGTATGGGTGCAGCGGTTGAACGGCTTGCCGCTCAGGAACGGTGCCGGCTGGTCGGGCACGCCGATGGTCAGCAGCACCTTGCCGTCAGTCGATATCTTGCGGACGGTGTGGTCACCGTCGTCGGTGCAGTAGAGATTGTCGTCGCCGTCGATATGGATGCCGTGGGCGCGGTTGAACAGGCCTTCTCCCCACGAACGCAGGAAGTTGCCGTCGCGATCGAACACCATCATCGGGTGCTGGCCGCGGTTGAAGACATAGACCCGGTCCTTGCTGTCGACGGCCACGGCCGCGACATCGCGGAACTCCCAGCCATCGGGCAATTTTGCCCAGTTCTCGACGACGCGATAGCGATGCTCGCCGCTACCCAGGACGACCGACATGCGAAGCTCCTTCAGTGCGCGGCAAGAATGGCGTCCGAGATCTTCTCGGCCGTCATCAGTGTAGGGAAATTGGTATTTGCGCAGGGCACGACGGGGAACACCGACGCGTCGACCACTCGCAGCCCCTGGGTACCGCGCACGCGTCCCTGGGTGTCGACGACGGCCATCGGATCGTCGTCGCGACCCATGCGGCAGGTGCAGGAGGCATGCCAGACACCGATCGTGGCCTTGCGCACGAAGGCCTCGAGCGCCTCGTCGTCGGTCATCACCTGGTCGAAGGTGAAACCCTCGACCACGAAATTGTCGATCATGTAGCGCCGCAGCGCCGACGGGCCGTCGAGCAGCGTGGCGACCGCCCGGGTCAGCCATTTGTTCCTGGTGCTGACCACGCCGATCTCGCGCACCTTATCGGTGTACGACGCGGGGAAAGGGACGTCGGTTACCCTACGGAGCGCGTCGGTCATCTGGACGGCAGCCATCAGCTTGAAGCCGCTCATCAGGCGGTCGAGATCGCGCTTGTCCGACAGCAGGTTGAATTCGACGAGCGGTTCGCTCCGCCAGTCGCGCGACGTAAGCTTAACCTGGCCGGTTTCGGAGTAGGTCTTGTTGATGAAAGTGAGCAGCGAGGCGATCTGCTCGCCGACCGCATGCCAGGCCGACTTGCTGACCACGGCCACGAACATGTCGCCCTTGGGAATGCCCGGCAGACCGGACGAATAGCGCAGGCCGAGATGGATGTGGCGTCTTGTGTGTTCCGTGAGGCGTGCGCCCCGCCTGATGAACGACGACAGCGCGATCGAAGGATGATCCATCAGCCGCTGGCCAACGCCGGGCAGGGCCGAGATCACGGGGATGCCGAGGTCGGCGAGTTGGCCCACCGGACCGATTCCGGCCCGCATCAGATGGGCCGGCGAATGAATTGCGCCGCTGGACAGGATGATCTCGCGGCCACGGAACTCCTGCTCCTTGCCGCCGACCATGGCCGTCACGCCGACGCAGCGCGTGCCTTCGAAGGTCAGCGATTTGACCTGGGTGTCGGTCGAGATCGTGAGGTTGGAGCGCTTGCGCGTCTCCGTGTCCAGATAGCCCATCGCCGCCGACACCCTGCGCTCGTCGGCATTGGAATGGGTGACGGGAAAATAGCCGTCGACGAATTCGCCATTCTGGTCGGGCAGGAATTTGAAACCCTTCTCCTCGAACGCCTTGCCGACTGCCTTGGCATGGCCGGTCCAGTGTTCGCGCGGAATGCGGCGCACGGGAATGCGGCCGTCCTTGCCGTGGAAGGGGCCGTCGAAGTCGAGATCGCGTTCGACCTTCTTGAAGTAGGGCAGGACATCGTTCCAGCCCCAACCGGCCGCACCGCGTGATTGCCACTCTTCGTAGTCGGTCGGCGCGCCGCGATTGGCCATCTGGCCGTTGATCGACGAGCCGCCGCCCAGCACGCGCGCCTGTTCGTACTTGCGCAGCGGCGGCCGGCTTTCGTGCGGATTGTTGTGGCTGACGACCTGGGTATGGACTTTCAGCTCGGTCCAGTGGAAGCGCGGATCGAAGTAGGCCGTGCCCGAATAGCTGTCGGCGATCTCGGGCGGCTCCTTGCCCGGAGGCGTGTCCTGTCCTGCCTCGCACAGCAGCACCTTGTTGGAACTTCTGGCAGAGAGCCTATTGGCCATGACCGAGCCGGCCGAGCCGCCACCGACGATGATGTAGTCGTACACCGTGCGTTTCCCCTTGTTCGTTGGTGCTACGCTAGCACGGCTGCAGGGCGATGTGGGCAGGGCAAGATTGGGCTGCGGAACCGGAAATCGCGTGGCGCGTTTACCGGCCGTCCCAATAACGGAGGAAGGCACGCCATGAAGCGCGCATTTCTTGCACTTGCCCTGGTAGGTATCGTCGGTGCCGCCAGCGCCCAGACCGTAACGATGCCACCCGTCGGGGGCGCAACGATCACCACACCGCAGGTCGGCTCCGGCAGTGTCACGACGCCGGGCGTCATACCGCCGGCGGTAAGCGTACCGAACACCGTCAGTGCGCCCGCGCCCAATGCGGCCGGTTCTGCTGGCGCCCGCGCCCGGATCGAGGCCGACGGCTACCGCGATGTGCAGGGCCTCAATCGTGGTGCGGACGGCAAATGGCGCGGGCAGGCGACACGCGGCAACGCGCGCGTCGGCGTCAGCGTGGATGCACAGGGGCGCGTGACCACCGACTAGCACGGGCGTCCCCGTCAGTACCGATCGCCTGCCTCGTCGCAAGAAGGGGGGCTTTCGGCGTTGCCGCCACCTTGGAAGCCTGCAATCGTTTCGAAACGATTGAAGGGGAGTTTCGTATGCCGGACATCACAGCCGCAAACGCCGATATCGCTACGCCGGAACTCATGAAGTCGATTTCGGCGGCCTTCAACAGCCGCGACGTCGATCGCATCGTGGACTGCTTCACCGACGACGCCACCTTCTGGCTAGCGCGCGGTCCGGAGCCGGTCGGGCGGACGCTCAAGGGTAAGGAGGCGATCCGCAAGACGCTCGCCGATCGCTTCAAGGTGATCCCCGACATGCGCTGGGACCACAAGGAGTACATCTTCGCCGGCAACCGTGCGATCTCGGTCTGGATCGTCAAGGGCAAGGGGGCCGACGGCGAGGACCTCAACTACCAGGGTTGCGACATCTACACCTTCCGCGGGGGCAAGATTTCGGCCAAGGACACCTACTGGAAGATCGTCGAGCAGAAGGACCGCCTCTGATGACCCTGGACCTGCTGATTCGGGGCGGCACGGTCGTCGACGGCTCCGGCACCAAGCGCTTCACGGCCGATGTCGGCATCAGGGACGGCATGATCGCGGAGGTCGGGCGCATCACCTCCACCGCGGCGCGCACGATCGACGCCGACGGGCTGATCGTCTCGCCGGGATTCATCGACGGCCACACCCACATGGATGCGCAGGTCGCGTGGGATCCGCTCGGCAGCTGCTCGTGCTGGCATGGCGTCACCTCGGTGGTGATGAGCAATTGCGGGTTCGCCCTGGCCCCCTGCAAGCCCGAGGACCGCGACCTCTATGCGCGGTGCCTGTCGGCGGTCGAGGACATCCCGACCGAGGCGATGGCGGCCGGCATCGACTGGACCTGGGAGACGTTCCCGGAATATCTCGCGACCGTGGAGCACCTGCCCAAGGCTATCAACTACGGCATGTATATCGGCCATTCGGCGCTGCGCATGTACGCGATGGGCAAGCGGGCCTTCACTGAGAAGGCGACCGAGGATGAGATGGCCCGCATGGCCGACCTCGTGAAAGAAGCGCTAAAGGTCGGCGCCATGGGCTTCTCCAGCTCGCGGGCCTCCACTCACGTGACGCCGGACAATACGCCGGTCGCCAGCCGCATTGCCGAATGGGAGGAGATCGACCGTATCCTGGCGGCCATGGCCGAACTCGATGCCGGCATCTTCCAGGTGGGGCCCGACGTTGCGAGCGGCGCGGCGCATCGCACCTTCCTCGCGCGGCTGCGTGAGGTGGCG
The DNA here is from genome assembly GCA_937919085.1 of uncultured Reyranella sp. Classification (GTDB taxonomy): domain Bacteria; phylum Pseudomonadota; class Alphaproteobacteria; order Reyranellales; family Reyranellaceae; genus Reyranella. The sequence continues at coordinate 5,369 of CALFRN010000232.1, read as the reverse complement.
CTCATCTACAGGCGCCCGGTCATGTTCGGCGTGCTGGCCACCAAGCAGGGCGACGATCCGACCGGCTGGGCCTATCAGACGCGCTACATCGACGAGACGGTGGCCGCTGGTGGCCGCATGTTCGGCCAAGGCACGACGCGTTCGATCAACGCCATCTTCTCGCTGAAGTCCTATCTGCCGTTCGACGTGCTGCCGGCGTGGCGCAAGGTCCGCGGCCTGCCGATGGAGGAGCAGAGGCGGCGGCTGGCCGATCCCGAGGTGCGGCGCGAACTGGTGGCGGCGGAAAGCAGGATGAAGCCGCGCGACAACGTCTTCCAGGGAGGAGGGGCGGCGACCACGGATCCCCGCAAGCCCGATTACGCCAATCTGTTCGCGATGAACGGCGTCGACTGGGACGATCCCTCGGTCGAGCAGCTCGCCAAAGTGCGCGGGCAGCATCCGGTTGAGGTCATGATCGACCTGTCGCTGGCCAACGAGAATCAGGTCTATGTCCAGCCGTTGGTCAACGAATCGCCCGACGACGTGCTCGGCATCCTGAAGCACGACCGCACGCTGGCGACCTTCTCCGATTCCGGCGCCCATGTCGCCCAGGAGATGGGCTCGTCGCTGCAGACGCACCTTCTCAGCTATTGGGTGCGCAAGCGCGGCGCCTTCACACTCGAGGCGGCCGTCAAGAAGATCACCCACGACAACGCGCAGGCATGGGAACTCAATGACCGCGGCCTGATCCGCGAAGGCTATAGAGCGGATGTGGTGCTGTTCGAGGAGAACGGCATCCGCCCCCGTCTGCCGACTGTCGAAACCGACCTGCCCGGCGGCGCCCGCCGCCTGGTGCAGAAGGCGGAGGGCATCAAGGCCACGCTCGTCAATGGCGCGGTCGCCTTCGAGAATGGCGAGGCGACCGGCACCTATGCAGGCACGGTACTAAAAGGCAGACTGGCGTCGTAGCGGCGCGCTACGACAGTTCCTTGCGCACGATGGCGGCACCCGCCGCCAGCGACTGCAGTTTTCCGAAGGCGGTGGCGCGCGGCAGGTACTTCATGCCGCAATCGGGCGCGGGCAGCAGCTTTTCCGGCGACATGTACTTCAGGCCCGCCCGGATGCGTCCGGCGATCGTTTCGGGCGTCTCGACCTCGGGGTCGTTGAGGTCGATGACGCCCAGCATGACCTTCTTCGGTGCCAGATCCTTCAGCACGCCAAGATCGATCTTGGGCTGGGCCGATTCGATGGAGATCTGCTGGGCAATGGTGTCGGCGAGCTGCGGCAGGAACGAATAGCCCGTCGGCTTGCTGAGGCCCGGCACCACGGCGGCGTAGCCGAAGCAGAGATGTACCACCGTCGGCACGTTGATCCCCTGCAGGGCGCGGTTGATCACCTTCACGGCGTAGCGGCTGGCTTCTTCCGGGTTGTTGCGCAACCACGGCTCGTCGAGCTGGATCACGTCGGCGCCGGCCTTGACGAGATCGTGCGCTTCCTCGTTCACAGCCGCGGCATAGTCCATGCACATCGCCTCGGCATCCTTGTAGAACTCGTCCTTGACCTGCTGCCCCATGGTGAAGGGGCCGGGCAGGGTGATCTTGGCCGGGCGGTCGGTGTTGGCGCGCAGGAACTGCATGTCGCGCAGCTCGACGGGGCGTGCACGCTTGAGCTTGCCGACGACGCGCGGCACGGGCGTCTTCTGTCCCGACCGCGTCATCACCTCGCCGGGGTTGTCCTGGTCGATGCCCTCGAGCGCGGTCGCGAAATGGTTCGAATAGCTTTCGCGGCGCATCTCTCCGTCGGTGATGATGTCGATGCCGGCCCGTTCCATGTCACGGATCGCCAACAAGGTGGCGTCGTCCTGGGCTTGCTGCAGGTAGGCCTCGGGGATGCGCCAGATTTCCTTCAGGCGCGTGCGCGGCACAACCGTCGACAGCATCTTGCGATTGACCAGCCAATCGGGCTGCGGATAGCTGCCGACGACGGTGGTCTGCAACAGGGGTTCGGCCATGGCTACGTTCCTTAACTAGACCGGCGCAGGCGCCGGCATGGTGGACGTCTGTGCCGCCGGGGCGCCGCGCTCGCGGCGGCCGGCGGTTTGCCAGACAAGGGTGTGGCGCTCGACGGCGCGGGCGAGCAGATCGAACATGATCGAAAGCACAAGGATCATCAGGATGGCGGCAAAGACGTGCGCGCTGTCGAGGATGGTGCGGTAGCGCGAAACCAGATAGCCGATGCCGGCGGACGCGGTCAGCATTTCGGAAACCACGACACCGATGATGGTGAGCGCACCGCCCAGCCGCAGACCGGTCAGCACGGTCGGGATCGACGCCGGGATGATCACCCGGGTGATCTGCTGCACCGTCGTGGCGCCCATGCTGCGGGCGGCCAGCAGGTACTGTGGGTCGATGGTGCGGATACCGGCTGCCGTCGACAACATGACGGGGAAGAAACCGTAGATGCCGGCAAAGGCGATCTTGGATTCGGAACCGATGCCGAACCAGGCCGTGAAGATCGGGTAGAGGATCACGATCGGCACGGCATAGAGGCTGGAAAAGACCGGCAGCATGATGTTGCGCAGGGTTGCGATGCCGCCCACCAGCGCGCCGACCAGAATGCCGGCGCCACAGGCGATCAGCATGGCGACACCGACCTCGTAGAGCGTGACGACAAGCGCGCCGGCGTACTCGGTGCGGTCGACCCACAATGCCGTCAGCGTCTTGGAGAGTGGCGGCAGGAACAGCTCGGGAATGATCTTCGTGCTGGGCATTACCTCCCAGAAAACGAGAAGAGCGACGAGAATGCCCCAGCGGACGTTCTTGGGCGCGGGCCAGTACATCCTGCGCCTCACGCGGCCTTGCGGATCTGCTGCCAGATCCGCTCGCGCAGCTTGCCGAAAGTGTCGGTCGCCATCATTTCGTAGGTCCGAGGGCGTGGCAGCGAAATCTCGATGCGATCGATGATGCGGCCGGGACGGTCCGACATCACAAGCACCTCGTCGGCGAGATAGACCGCCTCGGTCAGGCTGTGCGTGATGAACACCACGGTCTTGCGCGTGGTCGACCAGATCCGCAGCAACTCATGCCCCATGGTCATGCGGGTCTGCTCGTCGAGGGCGGCGAAGGGCTCGTCCATCAGCAGCACCGGCGGATCCTGGACGAGGCCGCGCGCGATCGAGACGCGCTGCTTCATGCCGCCCGAAAGTTCGTGCGGGTAGCGGCCACCGAAGCCGTCGAGACCGACCAGCGACAGCATCTCCTCGGCGCGGCGTCGGCGGTCGTCGCGCGGCGTCCCGCGCAGCGCGAGCGGAAATTCGATGTTGTCGAGCGCCGTCAGCCAGGGAAACAGGCTCGCTTCCTGGAAGACGACGCCGACGCGTTCGGGGTCGGGTTCGGGGATCGGCTTGCCGGCGCACAGGATCGTTCCCTGGGTCTGGTGGCGCAATCCGGCCAGCATCATCAGCAGCGAGGTCTTGCCGCAGCCGCTTGGGCCGACGATGACCACAAACTTGCCGGCGTCGACGTCGATCGTGATGTCCTCAAGCGCCGGCACACCGCCTTCGGCACCGGCATAGACGTGACTGAGCTGCTCAACGGCGATCGCGCTCATGTACGCCACGTCGAGAAGCGGACTTCGAGATGGCGGATGACCTCGTTGAACAGGATGGCGACGGCAGCCAGCAGGATCACGCCGGCGAATAGTTGCGGCATCTGGAAATTCTCTCCCCAGTTGGCGATCAGATGGCCGATGCCGGTGCGCGAGGCATACATTTCGGCAATCATCACGCCGGTGAAATTGAAGATCATGGAAATACGCAGCGTTTCCAGCAGGACCGGCATCATGCTCGGCACATAGATCCGCAGCAGTATCTGGGTCCGGGTGGCGCCGTAGGAGCGGGCGACCAGCACATGGTCGGTCTTCACTGACTCGACGGCCGCGGTAGCGCTCATGATGACGATGAATATGGTCGAGAAGGCAGCGTAAGCTACCTTCTGCTCGAAGCCGATGCCGAAGATCAGGATGAACATCGGCAAGAAGATCGATTTCGGCACACTGAACACGTAGAAAAGCATCGGCTTGAATATCTGGCCGAAATAGTCGTTTTCGGCCGCCAGAACGCCGATCGCGGCACCCAGAGGCACCGCGATCACGAAGGCCACTATCACTTCCGATGCCGTGACGGCGATGGCTTCGTGAACCTGGGACCTGCCCAGGAGTTCGCCGAGCATGGCCAGCACATCGCCGAGCGGCGGCAGCAGCCGAGCATCGACGATGCCGTGACTCGGTAGCAACTGCCACGCCGCGAAGACCGCAGCCAGCAGTGCAAGCCTGAATGCAACGATCTGGGCCTGGCTCATACCGCGATCATGCCTTCGTCGGCACCGGCTTGAAGGTGTCGATGTAGATCTTGTCGGCTGGCGCCAGGTTCTTCATGCCGATCAAGGTCGCCATATCGAGCGAGCGCTGCACCCATTCCTTGGTGAAGGCGCCGTCCCGCGACAGCTTCTTGATGTTACCGTCGAGTTCGGCGGCGGCGATCGGATCGGGGATCTCGTCAATCTCGGCGATGAACTTGACCGCGGTTGCGCGATTTGCATCGGCGTCGAGAAAGGCCACGCCGCCGTAGATGGCGTTCAGTGCCTTCTGCACCGCTGCCGGGCGGTCCTTGATGATCTTGTCGGTAGCGATCCAGCTCGCGGTCGAGTGGGCCGGCACTTCGGCGCCGAAATCGATGATCGGCCGCGCCTCCTTCGCCTGCATCACCTTGAAGGTGAGGGGGGAATAGAGAACGGTCGCGTCGATGTTGCCCGAAAACAGGTTGGGTACCAGGCCGCCGCCGCCCAGCGGCACGCGGGTGAACTTCACTTTCTTGTCGTTCTGCGTCCACAGCGCCAGGATGTCGGTGCCCGACCCAGCCGAGGTGATGCCGACCTTCTTGCCCTCGAGCTCGGCGGCCTTGGTGATCTTGGAATCGGTTTTCACCACCAAATACCAGCCGTAGTAGCCGTTGGAGCCGTTGGCAACGCACTTGACGTTGACGCCCTTGCTCAAGCCCGCGGCAACGCTGGACGTGGAATTCAGGATCAGGTCGGCGGCACCCGCGGCAATCGCCTCGAAGCCCTCGGCGCCACCACGATAGATGGTAAGCTCGCAGTCGATACCTTCCTTGTCGAACAGCTTTTGCCGCAGCGCGGTTTCGCAGACGATGGTCGGCCAATAGGTTTTGGTCGGCACGCCGATGCGAACCTTCTCCTTCGTCTGGGCAATGGCAAAGCGGGGCAGGGCCGTGCTGACGGTGGCGGCAGCGATCACGGCGCGGCGTGACATCTTGAACAGGCTCTTCCGGGAATCGAGTGGGTGATTGGGGAGATCATAGCGCGCGAAAAGCT
>CALFRN010000231.1 GCA_937919085.1 uncultured Reyranella sp. | reverse complement strand
CCGCCCCGGCCGACCTCGTCCACGCCCTCGGCAATTCGCTGAAGGCGATCGACGACGATTACACCGAGGAGATGCGCGAGCTGCGCGCTCTGTTCGAGGAGGCCAAGCGCGAGGCCGAAAAGGACGAGCCCAACGGCGAGAAGCTGAAGGCCCTGCTCCACGACGCCAACGAAATGGCCCGTACCTTCGCCACCCTCGACCCGGCCTGGCAGGCGCTGCAGCGCGTCGCCCGGATGTTCGGGATCCTCTAGCGGCGCGGCGGCGCCGTCACGGCGCCTCGTAGGCGATGTAGCGGACGATCTTCCAGCTGCCGTCCGGCTGGCGGCGGAACACGTCGAGGCCGGGCTCCTTCGATTCCACTGGCGTCGCGGCACCGGGCAGGGTCGTAGTGAGCGTCCAGACGAGACGGACGACGGCCAGGTCGCCCGAAACGATGATCTCCTTGATGTCGAGGGCGTAGGTGAACTGCTTCGTCCGGTCGGCCAGCGACCGGCGCAGCAGCGCACAGAGGTCGGCGTGGCCACGCTCGGGAAAGCCGCGAAAGTCGTAGACCAGATCCGGGGCGAATAGATCGCAGATGCGCGCGGCCTCGCGGCCGTTGAAGTCGGCCGTCCATTGCACCAGCGCGCCGCGGATCGCCGTCTCGGCATCGGCCTCGGCGGCGGGCGTTTGTGCGGCGGCGCCACATGAAAAGACATTGTACGAAAGGACGCCGCAGGCCGCGACGACCGCCAGAGCGCGCCTGCTCATGGCCCGCTTATCCGACCGCCTTCGCCGCCTCGCCCAGCACGTCGGCGACAGCGCCCACATACGACCTGAAGATGGCGGCCACGCCGTCCTCCGGGCCGGTCCAGTTGATGGTGAAGCTGAAGGTGACCGGCACCTTGCCCACGATCATCTGGCCGGGAAGGCTGAAGCAATGGAAGCCCGCCCAGTCGATGCTGCCGCCCTTGGCGTAGGCGATGGTGTCCGGCGGCACGGAATGGACGATGGCGGAAGCCATCGCCTGGATGCGCTTGAATTCGAGCAGCGTGCCGGGATTCTTGAAGTAGGTGCCGCGCAGGGCCTGGCGATACCAGCGCACCATGTCCTCCGCCGTGCTGGCCATCGTCTGCTGGTCGTTGAGCGCCGGACGCGTTTTGCCCGCCGTTGGTGCCGCGATTGCCCGCTGCACGCCCTCCCAGCCGAGGTCGACACCTTCCGGCGCGCCGGCGAGCCAGGAGAACAGCCGGCGGGTCGAATTGGGGATCTGCGTGGCGCCGAGCCCGGCCTCGGCGATCAGCGCGCGCACATTGTCGACGCCAGCGGCGGCCAGGGCCATGTCGGTCGCGGTGTTGTCGCTGTGGGTGATCATCGCCTCCAGCACGCTGCGCGCCGGCGTGGTGCCCACCAGGTTGAGGAACACCGGGCTGGACAGCGACCGCACCGCATCGTCGATCCGCATCTGCTGATCCTCGGTGAGGCGCCCCGCCTCCACTTCGCGCAGGTACTGCGCCAGGATGAAGGTTTTTACCGCGCTGCCGACGAACAGCCGTGCGGCCGGCAGATGGGAGGCCTGCCACGGTACCGTGGGATGATCCGCCACGACCAGGCAACTGGCCGACGGCAGGGCAGCGAAGCGCGCGACCGCCGCCTGCACACCGGCACCGCCGTCCTTACCCTGCGCCACGGCGCGGGAGACGATTGCGGGAGCGGCGAGCGCCGAGGCGGCCACTGCCGCCAGAGTGCGACGATTGAGAGTCATATGGACGATCCTCCTTGCTCAACGTAACTGCCAAACAGCTGAAACACCAAGCAGACATCGATTACACTGTCATCGGATTCACTGGAGGAACCGCCCCATGCCGCACCATCCAGCCCTCACTGTCGGCCGCGCCGCCGTCATCACCGGCGCCTCGAGCGGCATCGGTCTGGCCGCAGCGCGCCGCTTCGCTTCGATGGGCCTAATGGTGTGCCTAGCTGATCTCTCGGCCGAGTCGCTCGAGCGCGCCGCGGCCGACGTCGCCGCGGTCGCGCCGACCGGACGCAATGCCGTCCTCGCCGTACCCACAGACGTCAGCAAGCTCGACGACGTGCAGGCGCTGAAGGATCGCGCCTATGCCGCCTTCGGCGAGGTCGCGGTGCTGATGAACAATGCCGGCACCGCGCCGGGCGGCGGGCCGTGGGATCACATCGAGCGCTGGCGCCGCGTGCTGGAGGTCAACCTCTGGGGCGTCATCAACGGCGTGCAGACCTTCGCGCCGGCGATGCTGGCGCAGAAGACGGCCTGCGCCATCGTCAACACCGGCTCCAAGCAGGGTATCACCTGCCCGCCCGGCGACACCGCCTACAACGTCAGCAAGGCCGGTGTGAAGGTGATGACCGAGGCGCTGGCGCACAGCCTGCGCAACGAGGACGGCGCGCGCATCACCGCGCATCTGTTGGTCCCCGGCTCGACCTTCACCGCCATGACCAGCCGCGGCCGCAGCGAGAAGCCTGCCGGCGCCTGGACGCCGGACCAGGTGGTGGAGATGCTGATCGCCGGCATGGCGGCCGGCGATTTCTACATCCTCTGCCCCGACAACGACGTCACGCGCGAGATCGACGTCAGGCGCATCGCCTGGGCGGCGCAGGACATCACCGAGAACCGGCCGGCGCTGTCGCGCTGGCATCCCGACTACAAGGCCGCGTTCGAGACCTTCCTGAAGTCCTAGACAGAAGAAGGGCCCGCGCGGGAAGCCGGGCCGGTAGTTCGCGCCGGCATGGACTGGCGCATTCCCCTCGGCGAGAATGCCGGGCCCGTAAATGAAGGCAGGCCCGGCGAGAAGCCGTCGATACCCGTAACCTCATCGAAGTTGGAAGGCACATGGCGATCGCTCATGAGACGGCCATGTCCGGCGGACTCGATAGCAGGTCAGTCGCAATTGATGGGCGCTGGGGCAACGACGCGGGATCGGAACTCGTGTTGGCACAAAGCGGTGCCGCACTCTCGGGTCTATACCGGACCAGGCTTGGTGCTGCAGAGCATGGCAGGGACTATCCACTTGTCGGCTGGCGGAACCGACGATGCCTTGGGTTCAGCGTGGCCTGGGGACCCGATAGCGAGAGCCTGACCAGCTGGACGGGCCTCATCGATGTCATGCCCGACCGAACGTTGATGATCTCCGCAATGTGGCTTCTGGTCAGCGGCACAAGTCTGAAACGCGACGGCGAGCAGGCAGTGATCAAGGACAGCACGGGCTGGGAGGCGTTCCGGACCCAGTCCGCCGTATTCAGACGACTCTGGGACGGGATCAGGACATACGCCGGCAGCGACTCGCAGCCGGACAGGCAAAAGGCCCGCGCCGGGAACCGGGCGGGCCTTCGGTCGACAAACGGTCGGTCTGCCGGGAAATTCGCTGTCGACGACTTTCCTGTTTCAGGCGGCTTGTGTCAGCCCGAGGCCTTGAGGTTCACGGCGGCTTCGCGGCCGCGTTCACTGGCCACTTCGTAGCTGACCTTCTGGCCTTCATTGAGGCCGTTCAGGCCCGCGCGCTCGACGGCGCTGATATGGACGAACACGTCCTTGCCGCCACCATCAGGCTGGATGAAACCGAAACCCTTGGTGCCGTTGAACCACTTGACCGTGCCTGTAGCCATCGTCTTTATCCCAGTTATGCGGGCAAGCCCTTAGAATGGCGGTGCACCCGCGGCACCCGCCGGCAGATCGCTATAGGGAGCCGGAGAGGGGAGACCCTGTCAAGCTTGCGGAATCAGCACCCGCGATGCGGTCAACCCCGGAATTCGGGCCGGCCCGTCCCCAAATTCGCCGCAAAAAACGGTCAGGAGGCCCGGTCAGGAGGTTTTGGATGACCGTCCGTCGGGATCGATGTTCGTCCCGGGCAGCATCTGCGCTTCGAAGACGGGCCCGCAACTCGTGCATGCCCCGCCAGCTCATGACGTGCCAGCTCATGATCCGGAAGCGGTCGAGTGCGAAAAAGACGCTTTGACCCGGCGTGGCCGTCGTGGGAGGCGATGACGCGCCAGGGCTCAGCCAACGGGCACGCCGGCACGGACGACCGGCAGGGCGACCAACGAGGCCAGGAGATGAAAGCCAGTCGATGATCAACCAGTCGATGATCAACAAGGGTATTTGCCACGGCCTGATCGCCGTGTTCGCGGCCACGCTGCTGGGCGGTTGCGGCCTGTTCTCCAGCGAGCCCTCGCCGTTGCAGAAGAAAGCGATCCGTCCCGACGCCGACCGCGCGGTCGCGCCCTCCAGCGCCCTGCCGCCGGCGCCCGCCGGCCGTGGCGCCTACGATGGCGGCGGCGCAGTCGGGCCCGAGAAAATTCCGGCGCCGATCGGCTCGATCGTGTCGACGAAGGGTGGCCAGCAATCCCAGAAGGAAGCGCTGGAAAAGCAGGCCATGGAACGCGATGCCGCGGCACGCGAAGC
>CALFRN010000230.1 GCA_937919085.1 uncultured Reyranella sp. | reverse complement strand
TAGGATTCAACGCGCGCGAGGGGCTGGTGCTTCATGCGATCGGCTACGAGGACGGCGGGCAATTACGTCCCGTCCTGCATCGGGCGGCGTTGTCGGAAATGGTGGTGCCCTATGGGCACCCGGGCGGCGGACATTTCCGGAAGAACGCTTTCGATGTCGGCGAGTACGGCATCGGTGTGCTCGCCAACTCCTTGACGCTGGGCTGCGACTGTCTCGGCGCCATCCGCTATTTCGACGCCTGGCTGGCGGACAGCAAGGGTGACCCCTACTGCATCGAGAGCGCGGTGTGCCTGCATGAGGAGGACTTCGGAATCCTCTGGAAGCATACCGATCTCTTCACGGGCGAGGTCGACGTCCGGCGCGCCCGGCGGCTGGTCGTGTCTTCGATCTCGACCGTGGGCAACTATGAATACGGATCCTTCTGGTATTTTCATCAGGATGGTTCGATCCACTTCGAAATCAAGGCAACGGGGATTCTCAATACAGCCGGCCTCGCGCCCGGCGAGGCACCGACTTTCGGCACCATCGTCTCTCCCGGCGTCTATGCCCATTATCATCAGCACGTCTTCAACATGCGCCTCGACGTCGCGGTCGATGGCGAGCGAAACCGCGTCGTCGAAGTCGACACGGTGGCGCTTCCTGTCGGACCGGACAATCCGCACGGCAATGCGTTCACCATTCGAGAGACCGTCCTCGCATCCGAGCAGGGCGCCCAGCGCAACGTCGATTTCAATGCGGCACGCTATTGGAAAATCGAGAATGCCGAAGCCCGCAACCGGCTGGGGCAGCCCACCGCCTACAAGCTGCTGCCGCTGAATCCGATTCCGACCTTCTCAAGTCCTCAATCGATGGTGTCCCGACGCGCTGCCTTCATGACCCGGCAGCTCTGGGTCACCGCCTATCATCCCGACGAGATTTATGCCGCCGGCCGCTACCCCAACCAAAGTCGCGGTGGGGACGGTTTGCCCGCGTGGACTGCTGCCAATCGGCCGCTGGTCGATACGGACGTCGTGGTCTGGCACAGCTTTGGTCTGCACCACATTCCTCGCCCCGAGGATTTTCCTGTTCAGCCCGTTATCACGGCGGGCTTCGCCCTTCATCCGTCGGGCTTCTTCGCCGAGAACCCGGCTCTCGATGTTCCGCCGGCCGCCAGCAGCATGAGCTGCTGCGTAGACTGACAGAGCGATGTAGCCGTCGGTATTGTCCTATGCGGCCGCCGCGGCGCTGCGCTGGCCGTTGCCGGAAGAACCGACGGATTCAGCGGTGGAGGCGCTGCTGTTCGTCCGCGCCGGCGCGACGCCCGGCATTCGTCGGAAGCCTGAGCCAGACTGGTTTCTCTTGCATCGCCAACGGACTATTTCGTTGGAACGTTACCAATTTTGTGCGCGTGCACTCAGGGTGGTCGCTTGCCAAGCGGAGCTTGAACATCTTCCGTTCGGATACCGTAGGATCCGGCCCCGGATCGAGACCTGTCGTTTGGCCCCAAGCTTGAATGTTACATGCACTCGATAGGAGACCTAGGCCGCGTCGATCGCGGCCAGCCAAACGACCACGGCTTCGGCGCCGGCATCCGGCGTGCCCAGCACACGGTTGCCCAGGTAAGCCGCCCGGCCGAGGCGAGGGTACATTCGCGCGGTTGCCGCGGCGCCCTCTCGCGCCGCCTGTACCGCTCGCCCCCAGGCGGTGCGCGGCTCGACGCCGGCGGCGAGTTCGGACCGGAAGGTAGTCGAGGCGGGGAGAAGGGCGTCCAGCATGGTGCGGTCGCCCGGCATGGCGCCGCCCAGTTCGCCGATCGAAGCCACTGCTGCGGCAAACGCGGCGGACCAGTCGGTTGGAGAAGGTTCATCCGGCAGACCGCGCGCGGCACGCAGCAGCGCGGTCGCATAGAAGGGGCCTGAGCTTCCGGCAATGGCGCGTCCGAGTGCTGTCGCCATCTGTGCGAGTGATGTCGCGGGTGTCGCCCAGGCGATGTCGGGCAGTGTCCGGATAGCGTCAGCCCCGCGCGCCATACTGAGGCCGAGGTCGCCGTCGCCCGCGATCGAGTCCAGTTCCGTCAGCCGCGTCTCGGCACGGACAAGGGCCTCGGCGGCGCTCATCGCCGCCTGCTTCACCACCAATCCCGCTGGCGTGGCCGATGTCGGATTTGACGGCATCGACGGCGCAGCCGCAGGCATCGACCGTGTCGGCTTGCCGAGGCGCCCGCTGCCCGGCCATGCCGCGGCCTGGGTCGAGGCATCCAGGCGTGCAAGACGCCGATCGTCGACGGCCATCACGCTGAGCGACATGCCCGGCATTTCCAGGGCCGTCAGCAGATTGCCGGACCAAGCGCGCACGACATCCAGCCCGCGCGCGCGCAGCGCCGCAAGCGCACGCCGTGCAACCACCGCCAGTTCCATGGGCGGCGTGCCGCCTAGACCGTTCACAAGGAGCGCCACGCGCGCGCTGCCGGGAAGAGCGAGGTCGGACAGGATTGTCTGCAAGAGTTCGTCGACCAGGGCATCTGCGGGCAGCAGCTTTTCGCGACGCACGCCGGCCTCGCCGTGGATTCCGAGGCCGAGTTCCATTTCGTCGTGCGCCAACACGAATCCGGGCCGCCCACCCGGAACCGTGCAGGCGCCAAGCGCCACGCCCATCGTGCCGAGCGTTGCCGCCGCTGCCCGCGCTTCGGCCGCGACGGACTCAAGATCGAGGCCGGCCGCTGAGGCAGCTCCAGCCACCTTGTGGACCAGGACAGTGCCCGCGATGCCGCGGCGACGAGCCGGTTCCACCGTGTCGCGCAGGGCGACGTCGTCGGCAACCACGACGGTCGCGACTGGAATGCCCTCCGAGCGTGCCATTTCCGCGGCAAGCCCGAAGTTCAGCCGGTCGCCGGTATAGTTCTTCACGACGAGAAGTGCGCCGGCGGGGCCGGAGGCCGCACGGATGGCAGCCAGAACGGCGTCGCTGGAAGGAGAGGTGAATACGTCGCCGGCGACAGCCGCGTGCAGCATGCCGGTGCCGACGTAGCCAGCGTGTGCGGGTTCGTGTCCGCTGCCTCCGCCGGAGATGACGGCGACCTGCCGCGCGGCGTGTGGGTCCCATTCGGCGCGCAACACAACATTCTCGCCGTCGAGCAGGGCCTGACCGGCGTTCAGCGCCACCTGCCCTTCGAGCATTTCCCGTACGATCGAACGGGGATCGTTGACGAGCTTTTTCATGGTCAATAATTCCTGGATGGTGGCGAACTGCGCAACCTGCTTTGCGATACTGCATGAAAACGAGAGATGAACTAGGCTGTGGTGACAATTTCTATTTGAGCCATAGCATGATGCTGGCGAGCTTT
>CALFRN010000229.1 GCA_937919085.1 uncultured Reyranella sp. | reverse complement strand
CCTGGTGCTGTTTCGCATCGCCTGGGGTTTCGTCGGCAGCACGACCGCGCGATTCACGGATTTCGTGAAGGGTCCGGGCGCGGCGCTCGCCCATCTGCGCGACCTGGTGGGCCGCGGCCGCCCGCGCGAGGCCGGCCACAATCCCCTGGGGGGCGCCATGGTCGTGGTGCTGCTGCTCGCCGTCCTCGCCCAGGCCGCCGCCGGGCTTTTCTCGGCCGACACCGATACGGGTATGGTCAGCGGCCCGCTGGCGCTCGCAATCGCCGACAGTTGGGTCGACCGGCTGACCGCGTTTCACAAGTTCTGGATCAATGTTCTCCTCGCCCTGATCGCGCTCCATGTGCTGGCGGCCATCATCTATCTCGTCTGGAAGCGGCAGAATCTGATCGGCGCCATGGTGAGCGGGCGCAAGCCGTTCGACGACGTGGTGCCGCCGGGCCAGCCGGCGCCCAAGCTGGTCTTCGCGCCGGGCCGGCTGGCGGTGTCGCTGCTGCTCGCATCCGCGGCCATCGTCTACTTCGTCGTCAGGGTCGGAGGCTGACCTGCAGCCCTGCTGCGCACCGCTGGCCTTGCTGCTCCGAAGGCCCGCCTCTAGGGTGCCCGTCACTTCCGTGAACCTGGATTTTGCATCATGAAATTTACCGGTACCGACTCCTATGTGGCCAGCGACGACCTGCGCGTGGCGGTGAACGCGGCCATCGCGTTGCAGCGCCCGCTGCTGATCAAGGGCGAGCCCGGCACCGGCAAGACCGTGCTGGCACATGAGGTCGCCAAGGCGCTGAAGGCGCCGATCATCGAGTGGCACATCAAGTCGACCACCAAGGCGCAGCAGGGCCTCTACGAATACGATGCGGTATCGCGCCTGCGCGACAGCCAGCTCGGCGACGAGCGTGTCAAGGACATCGGCAACTACATCAAGCGCGGCAAGCTCTGGGACGGCTTCACTGCCGCCGAACGGCCGGTGCTGCTGATCGACGAGATCGACAAGGCCGACATCGAGTTCCCCAACGATCTGCTGCTCGAGCTCGATCGCATGGAATTCTACGTCTACGAAACGCAACAGGTCATCAAGGCCGAGCAGCGCCCGATCGTGATGATCACCTCGAACAACGAGAAGGAGCTGCCCGACGCCTTCCTGCGCCGCTGCTTCTTCCACTACATCCGCTTCCCCGACCGCGAGACGATGACCCAGATCGTCGACGTCCACTTCCCCGACCTGCAGCGCAACCTGCTGCGCGAGGCGCTGAACGTGTTCTATGACATCCGCGAGGTGCCGGGCCTCAAGAAGAAGCCGTCGACCTCGGAACTGCTCGACTGGCTGAAGCTGCTGATGGTCGAGGACATGTCGCCGGACGCGTTGCGCTCCAAGGATTCCAAACAGCTCATTCCGCCGCTGCACGGCGCGCTGCTCAAGAACGAGCAGGACGTGCATCTGTTCGAACGTCTGGCCTTCATGGCGCGGCGGGAACAACGTCAGTAGCGATATTGCTGTCATCCTGAGCGTAGCGAAGGATGACAAAAGTGCTGAGGTACCGATGTTCGTGAATTTCTTCCTCGAGCTTCGCCAGGCCAAGGTGCCGGTCTCCATCAAGGAGTACCTCGCATTGATGGAGGGCATGGACAGGGGTGTCTCCGACTACAGCGTCGACGACTTCTATTTCCTGTCGCGCGCCATCCTGGTGAAGGACGAGCGCAATCTCGACAAGTTCGACCGCGTGTTCGGCCATGTCTTCAAGGGCCTGGAAGCCGTGCCCGGCGAGGGCATCACGGCCGAGATTCCCGAGGAGTGGCTGCGCAAGCTGGCCGAGAAGCTTCTCACCGAGGAAGAGAAGAAGCAGATTGAGGCGCTGGGCGGCTGGGAGAAGCTGATGGAGACGCTGAAGAAGCGTCTCGAAGAGCAGCAGAAGCGCCACCAGGGCGGCAGCAAGTGGATCGGGACTGCCGGGACCTCGCCGTTCGGCGCCCATGGCTTCAACCCCGAGGGCGTGCGCATCGGCCAGGATAAGAGCCGTGAAGGCCGCGCGGTCAAGGTCTGGGACAAGCGCGAGTACAAGAACCTCGACGACACGGTCGAGATCGGCACGCGCAACATCAAGATCGCGCTCCGGCGCCTGCGCAAGTTCGCGCGCGAGGGCGCCGAGGTCGAGCTCGACATGCCCGACACGATCCGCAGCACCGCGCGCAACGCCGGTTACCTCGATATCAAGATGGTGGCGGAGCGGCGCAACAAGGTGAAGCTGCTGATCCTGTTTGACATCGGCGGCTCGATGGACGCCCACATCCGCGTCTGCGAGGAGCTGTTCTCTGCTGCGCGCTCCGAGTTCAAGCATCTGGAATTCTTCTACTTCCACAATTGCCTCTACGAGAAGCTCTGGAAGGACAACCGCCGCCGTCACGTCGACACCTTCTCGACGGCGCAGCTGCTGCACACCTATCCGGCCGACTACAAGGTGCTGTTCGTCGGCGACGCCTCGATGAGCCCCTACGAGATCGCCTATCCAGGTGGTTCGGTGGAGCACTGGAACGAGGAAGCCGGCCAGACCTGGATTCAGCGCGTCTCCGATACCTATCGCAGCATGGTCTGGCTCAACCCGGTGCCGGAACGGCACTGGAGCTACACACCGTCGATCCAGCTGCTGCAGCAGCTCTCGAGCAACCGCATGTTCCCGCTCACCCTGGGCGGCCTCGACAGCGCGATGAAGGAACTGAACAAATAGCCCTGCTGTAGCCGTCCCCCTCCGCCCTTCGGGCACCTCCCACGTCTTACGGGGGGAGGGCAGGGAGGGGGAGAGGCGCAGTCGAGGTTTCTCTGGGAGGAGATCAGAAATGAAGACCGGTCCCGCAGTCGCGGAAATCCTCAAGCGCGAGGGCGTCGAGTATCTCTTCGCCTACCCGGTCAACCATCTGATCGAGCATTGCGCGGCGATCGACATCCGCCCGATCATCGTGCGCCAGGAGCGCATCGGCCTGCACATGGCCGACGCCATGTCGCGGCTGACCAAAGGCCGCAAGATGGGCGTGTTCTGCATGCAGAGCGGCCCCGGCTCGGAGAACGCCTACGGCGGCGTGGCCCAGGCGTTCGGCGAATCGGTGCCGCTGCTGGTCATCCCGGCGGGCTATCCGCGGCGCATCGCCCATGTGCCGCCGAATTTCAACTCCACCATCACCATGGCGCATGTCGCCAAGCACGCCGAGCCGATTACCTCGGGCGCCGACATCGAGAACGTCATGCGCCGGGCCTTCAGCCTGCTGCGCAACGGCCGCGGTTCGCCGGTCATCATCGAGTTCCCGGCCGAGGCCAATGGCGAGGATGCGCCTGATCCGCTGACCTACCAGCCGGTCGTCGCCACCAAGTACGGGCCCGATCCCGCAGCGGTGAAGGAGGCGGCCAAGGTGCTGGTCG
The DNA here is from genome assembly GCA_937919085.1 of uncultured Reyranella sp. Taxonomy (GTDB): domain Bacteria; phylum Pseudomonadota; class Alphaproteobacteria; order Reyranellales; family Reyranellaceae; genus Reyranella. Next base: position 2,751 of record CALFRN010000229.1, on the reverse strand, counting down.
GCGCCAAGCGTCCCGTGATCTATGCCGGTCACGGCGTGCACTGGGCCGAGGCCTATGACGAGCTGAAGGAACTGGCCGAGCTTCTGGCCATTCCCGTCTGCACCTCGCTGCAGGGTAAGAGCAGCTTCGACGAGACCCATCCGCTGTCGCTCGGTTCGGGCGGGCGCGCCTATCCGAAGCAGGTCCGCCACTTCCTCGATCATTGCGACGTGCTGTTCGGCATCGGCTGTTCCTTCACCGAGACCAACTTCGGTATCTCGATGCCGAAGGGCAAGACGGTGATCCACACGACGCTCGATCCCGACCACCTCAACAAGGACGTGCGCGCGCAGTACGGGCTGATCGGCGACGCCAAGCTGGCGCTGCGCGCCATGATCGACGAGTGCGGCAAGCTGGTCGGCGGAAAGAAGCGCGACGCGGCACCGGTCGTGGCCGAAATCAAGCCGATGGCCGACGCGTGGCTGAAGGAGTGGATGCCCAAGCTCACCAATAACGAGGCGCCGCTCAATCCCTACCGCGTGCTGTGGGACCTCCAGCATACGGTCGACAAGGCCAACACCATCATCACCCACGACGCCGGCAGCCCGCGCGACCAGCTCTCGCCGTTCTGGAAGACGACGGCGCCGCACACCTACATCGGCTGGGGCAAGACGACCCAGCTCGGCTATGGCCTCGGCCTCGCCATGGGCGCCAAGCTCGCCTGCCCGGACAAGCTCTGCATCAACGTCTGGGGCGATGCCGCGATCGGCTTTACCGGCATGGACTTCGAGACCGCGGTGCGCGAGCGCATTCCGATCATGTCGATCCTGCTCAACAACTTCTCGATGGCGATCGAGCTTCACATCATGAAGGTTTCGACCGAGAAGTACCGCTCGACCGACATCTCCGGCGACTATGCCGCTATGGCCCGCGCCTTCGGCGGTTACGGCGAACGCGTCACCAAGCCCGAGGACATCATCCCGGCGATCAAGCGCGGCATCGAGCAGACGAAAAAGGGCGTGCCGGTCCTGCTGGAGTTCATTACCTCAAAGGAAGTGACAATCTCGGTGCCGAAGTGATGCCCGCGAAGCGGGCGTCATCCTGAGGCCAAAGGCCGAAAGGTCCTTCGGCTGCGGAAGGATCGCTCGCTGCGGTAGAGTCCCGAGTTGAATTAGTGGGGAATTCTATCGATGCGCCTGCGCGCGTCCTCGACCCTGCGGTGGATCGCTTCTTCCTCCGGCTTGGGCGGACGAACTCGTTTCGTGAGCCATAAGACGACAGGCAGGGCCAGTGCGGCAATGAAGAATGCGACGATCAACATCACGGCATACATCGGCATCTCCGGGTCCTGATCATCGACTTTCCAATTTGCTGCGACGCTCCGCCACAATAGCGAACGAACGGCATTCAGTGGCGATCCAATGTCACCCAGATGCGGCCCGGCCGTTCCACCGTATTGGCTTTCAACGCCCTGGTTGAGTTGATCGGCGCCAATTTCCATCGGTTCGCCTCCGCCACGCCGATGACGCGCCCTTGCGTCCTGGCACCCTCGCTGCGCTCGGGGTGACAAAGTGAGTTCGTTCTGACTATCGTTGGCGCATGACAAAAATCCTCACCCCGACCGACCAGTTCGAAGTTTCGACCCGCGACGGCCTCTGGATGAGCGCCGCCGATGCCCTGCGTGTGACCGGGTTTGCACTGAAGCCCGAAGGCATGTGCCGCGACGAGATCTGCGTGCCGATGTCCGCCGGGTCGGTGAAAGGCGCCGAAGTCGATGTCGAAGCCTTCTGGAAGAAACTCGGTGGCCCGGTGATCGCCAGCGACGTCGGCGACGTGTGGGCGCTGGGCGCGCCGGCCGAGGAGCGCAACGCCGCCCTGGAAGGCCTGCAGGCGCCGGACTTCACCCTGCCGGACATCGACGGCACGCCGCGCTCGCTCTCGGAACTGCGTGGCCGCAAGGTCTTCGTCGCCACCTGGGCCAGTTGGTGAGGCTGCAAGCTTGACTTGCCCGTGTGGCAGTCCCTCTACGCCGAACTGAAGGACAAGGGCTTCATGGTGGTGGCCGTGGCCGAGGAGAGCCGCGGTGCCGATCATGCCCGACCGTGGATCGAACAGGCCAAGTCGGAATACTGGCAGCTCATCGACACCGAACACCGTCTGGAAGACCTCTACAATCTCTCGAACGTGCCCCAGGCGATCTGGATCGACGAGCAGGGCAGGATCGTGCGCCCGCCCGAGACCGCTGGCTCGACCGATCATTTCCGCCGCATGGATCTCAAGACCAGGACGATGACGCCGGAGGATCAGGCCGGGCGGCTGGCGGCCCGCCAAGCCTACTTCGATGCGGTGCGTGACTGGGTCAACACCGGCAAGCACGCGCTGCCAGCCGACGATGCCCGGGCGAGGCTGCCCAAGGTCACGCCCCGGATCGCCGAGGCACGCACCCGGTTCCGGCTCGGCGTCTGGCTGCGGGCGCACGGCAGCGCGGCGGAAGGCGACCGCCAGATGAACGAGGCGAGCACCCTGCACCCCGAATCGTGGAGCCTATGGCGGCAGGCGGCCGACCTCGACGAGGTCGGCAAGGCGTCGGGGCCGGATTTCTGGAAGCGCGTGCAGGCCTTGGGTGAAAGACCCTATTATCCGCCTCCCAAACTCTAGGGAGAGACGATGCGCCCGTTCTGGCGCGACCTCGGAAGGCCGCGCGCCGACAACGCCGATGGAAAATCCGTCGAGATCGCGGGCTTTGCACTCACGTCGCTGTCGACAGGGACC
>CALFRN010000228.1 GCA_937919085.1 uncultured Reyranella sp. | reverse complement strand
CGCCTCAAGGCCCGTCACGTCATCCACACAGTCGGTCCGATATGGCGTGGCGGCACATCCGGCGAACCGGAGCTTCTGGCCAACTGCTACCGCAATTCTCTGGCACTGGCTGTCGTGCACGGCCTGCGCAGCATCGCCTTTCCGGCGGTCTCGACCGGCATCTATGGCTACCCCAAGGAACTCGCCACCGAGATCGCCGTACGCGAAGTCCGCATGATTCGGATGCCCGAGCACATCGTCTTCTGCTGCTTCGACGCCGAGACGGCGGAGCTTTATCGCAAGATCACTGTCCGTACCGCTTAGCGTCCTTGAGATAGTCGATTTCTTCCGCCGTGCTTACGCGCCCCAGCACCTCGTTGCGATGAGGGAAGCGGCCGAACCGGGCGATGACGTCGCGATGCTCGGCCGCCGATTGCAGGTTTTCCACTCCGCCGATCGTCCCAAGCAGGGCACAGGCCAGCTCCTGGTCGGCCAGCGATTCACTATGTCCGAAGGGCATATACAGGAAGAGCCGCATGTCCGGGGCGAACGCGACCGGATAGAAGCGGGCGAGCGCCAGCCGCGCTGTTTCGATTGCTTTGGCGTCGCCGCAGAAGGCGCGGGCGGAGCGGCGGAAGCAGTTGCGCGGGAACTGGTCGCATAAAAGGATCAGGGCCAGTGCCCCTTCGGGCGAAGCTTTCCAGGCATCCAGTCCGCCGGCGACCGCGCGCTCGGTCGCAGCCCCGAATCGCGACACGATTTCGGTGTCGAACTCGGGCGTACTGCGCCACCAGATGTCGCGCGGCCGGCCGTGGTCGGGATCGGAAAGGGGCAGAAACCAGAAATCGATGATGTCGCGGATGGACGGAGTGTCGATCATGGGCTTTAGATAAGCGCAAGAAGCCGGGGAGGGAAGCCGCGTGGCCAAGGTCAAGAATGTTCTGTTCATCATGTGCGACCAGCTCCGGGCCGATCACCTGTCGTGCGCCGGCCATCCGCATCTCAAAACCCCGGCGATCGACGGACTGGCAAAGCAGGGTGTAATGTTCCCGCGTGCCTATGTGCAGTCCGGCGTCTGCGGCCCGTCGCGCATGAGCTATTACACCGGCCGCTACATGACCAGTCACGGCGCCACCTGGAACCGCGTGCCTCTGTCCTTGCGCGAAAAGACCATCGGCGACTATCTCCAGCCCGCCGGCATCCGCGTGGCGCTGGCCGGCAAGACCCATGTGCTGCCCGATCTCGACGGCCTCCAGCGCTACGGTATCGAAGGCGGTTCCGCCGTTGCCGCCCTCATGCGCGCCGGCCGCTTCGAGGAGATCGACCGTTATGACGGCCATTCACCGCCCGGCGACGAAAGCGGCTACGCCGCCTACCTGCGAAGCCAAGGCTACAATTCCGACGATCCCTGGACCGACTATGTGATCGCCGCCACCGGTCCGGACGGCGAGAAGGCTTCCGGCTGGCACATGCGCAACGCCGGCCTGCCGGCACGCGTCGCCGAGGAGCATTCGGAGACCGCTTACATGACTCGCGAGGCCATGCGCTTCGTCGACGACATGGGCGACAAGCCGTGGTTCCTCCATCTCAGTTATGTAAAGCCGCACTGGCCCTACATGGCGCCGGCGCCCTATCACGACATGTACGGCGCCAAGGACTGCCTGCCGCTCAATCGCGACAAGTCCGAGCTCGAGGGACAGCATCCCGTCCTCGCCGCCTACCGCCAGCACGAGGAGTCGGTGTCCTTCAGCCGCCCCGACGCGCGGGCGACGGTCATGCCGACCTACATGGGCCTGATCCGCCAGATCGACGACTGGCTGGGCCGCCTGTTCGATCATCTGAGGAAAGCCGGCCGCTTCGACGACACCCTGATCGTCTTCACCGCCGACCATGGCGATTTCCTCGGCGATCACTGGCTGGGCGAAAAGGAAATGTTCTACGAGGAGGCGCTGCGTGTGCCCTTCATCGTCTACGATCCCGATCCCGCCGCCGATTCCTCACGCGGTACCGTCGACGATCGCTTTGTCGAGGCGGTCGACGTCGTGCCGACGGTACTGGCCGCGCTGGGATTGCCGGCCCACGAGCACCTCGTCGAAGGCCGTTCGCTGCTGCCCTTGTTGCGCGGTGGCAAGACGGAGTCCTGGCGCGACGCCGTGTTCTCCGAACTCGACTATTCCTTCCGTGAGGCACGGCTGATCCTGAAGCGCGGCCCCCGCGATTGCCGCGCCATCATGGTCCGCACCGACCGTTGGAAATACGTGTGGTGGCAGGATTTCAGGCCGATGCTGTTCGACCTCGCCAACGATCCGCAGGAGCGGCGCGACCTCGGCGCCGACGAGTCCTGGGCCCAAATCCGCCGCGAGATGGAAGGCCGCCTCGATGCCTGGCTGAAGGCCCGCAAGACGAGGGTCACGGTCGACGATGCCTATGTCGAGGCCCGCACCGCCACCCACAAGAAGCACGGGATTTTCTTCGGGGTCTGGTAGGCAAATCGAGCGACGGCCCGCGGGGCGGAGACCGCGGGCGTCTCATTCGGCTACCGGCTCGGCTTGACCGGATGCGCCCGCAGCCCTGCCTCGTTCACCTCGATGCCCCAGCCGGGGCCGGTCGGCAGGATGAAATCGCCGTTCTCGATCACCGGCGGGATTTTCACGAAATCGTCGCGCCAGGTCACGCTGTCGATATCGATCTCCATGATGCGGAAGTTGGGTACGGCGGCGCAGAAATGCGCGCTGATGGCGCTGGCGAGGTGGCCGTAGAAATTGTGCGGCGCCACGTTCACCTCGTAGACCTCCGCCATCGCCGCGATCTTCAGCGACTCGTAGAAGCCGTTCCAGATCACGTCGACGATGGCGGTATCGAACGAATAGTTCTCGAAATAGGGCCGGAAATCGCGGCGTTCCAACAGCGTTTCGCCCGAGGCGATCGGGCAGGGTGCGTCGCGGCGGATCAGGGCGATCGATTTGGGGTCGTGCGCGTCGAGTTCGAGCCAGGTGAGCCCGGTCGGGCCGACGGCCTCGGCGATGCGCCTGAAACCCTCGGTGCGGAAATGGAAGTTGAGGTCGAGCATGATGCCGACATCGGGCCCGCAGCCCTTGCGGAAGGCCTCCACGGTTCTGGCGGCACTGCGGGCGATATAGGCATCCCAGTTGCGCTCGGGAAAACCGCGGCCGACGACGAAGCCCGGCCGGTAGGCGCTGATCACCCCGTCGGTCTCGATGGCGATGTTGGTCTTCAGCGCCGAGAAGCCGCGCGCCTTTACCTCGGCGCCGACCCTGGTCATGTCCTCGTAGGTCCGCACCGGCGGCGTGCCGACCAGTTCGGCGTTGCGCATGCGGTAGGAGCCGCAGTGCGACCAGTAGACCGGGATGCGGTCGCGCAGCTTGCCGCCGAACAGCTGATAGACCGGCACCCCCAGCGCCTTGCCCTTGATGTCGAGCAGTGCGTTCTCGATCGCCGCAATCGCCTGGCGCACCACGCCGCCGCGCGACTGGGTCGACCTGGTCGCCAGCACGGCGTTGATCAGCTCGAGGTCCATCGGGTCCATGCCGATCACGTTCGGCATCAAGGCTTCGATCACGGCGGAAAGGCCGGGACTGCCGAAGCTTTCGTTGTATTCCGACCAGCCGACAGGACCGGAGTCGGTCATGAGCTTGAGGAACGAAAAGCTCCGCCATCCCGCGTCGCACTGAAAAACCTCGTAGGCCTGGACTTTCATCGTCTCCCCCGGTCGTACCGTTGCGGTCCAGACTGGAGCATCGTCGCAACCGGGACAACCACGGCCCATGGCCGAAGATTTCTCGCCGCCCCGGCCGCCGGGGACGTACACTGCGGCCGCTACGGGGGTGGAGAGAGACGATGAAAACCGATGACGTCCGGCACGTTTGCCGCATGATCGAGGCGACCAGCCCGTCCTGGGTCCGGGTACTGTTCGCGGCCAGTCTCGGCGCCCTGCTGCTGGTCGAGCTGGATCGTCGTTTCTACTCTCTGGGCACCTACACCGCGCTCTATATCAGCCTGAACTTCCTCATCGCGGCGGGCACCGGGATCTTCATCGCCGTTCGGGCCTGGGGTGCGTGGCGCCGCGACCGGCTTTCGTCGCGATAGGCCAGGCGATGTTCAAGTCGATTCTTGCGATTTCCGAAGGCGGGCCGGAAGCGGTGATGGCGTTTGGCCTCGCCGCCCGCATCGCCACGATGTTCCGCGGCACCGTCGATGCCGTTCATTTCTCGGAGACCCAGTCCGGCGATGCCGACATCGCGGCCCAGGCCATGCCGTTCCTCAAGCGCCTGACCGACGACCGGCTGAAGGCGCGTGCGCGCGAGTCCGAGCGCGCCTACTGGGATCTGATCGCGCCCCTCACCGGCACCACCTTCGCCGGAGGCCGCAGCGTCACGCGCGAGCAGCTCATAAGGATGGGGCGCTACGCCGAGCTTCTCCTGCTCGGCCGGCCCGGCGCCGACGCCGAGAACATCGCGCCGGCCACGGTCCATGCCGCGCTCCACGAGTGCGCCTGCCCGGTGATGATCGCCCCGCCCAGTCCCGACACCCACCCGATGACGTCGGTGGTCGTGGCCTGGAACGGCAGCGCGCCTGCGGCGCGGGCCGCGGGCTTCGCCCTGCCGCTTCTCGAAAAGGCCCGGGAGGTCACGATCGTCGTGGCGGGCGCGGCACCCGACGATGTCGGAACGTCCCATCTCCTGCGCACGCTCGACCGCCACGGCGTCGCCGCCACGGTCGAGACCATCGATCCCGGCGCCGTTTCGGGCCGGGCCCGCGGCCGTGCGCTGCTCGACTACACCCGGGCCAGGGGCGCCGGCCTGCTGGTCATGGGCGCCTATGGCCACGGCGGGATGTCGACCTTCCTCGGCCTGGGCGGCGCCACCGCCAAGGTGATTTCGTCCTGCCCGGTGCCGCTGCTGCTGGCCCACTGAGATTTGTTCCCCGACGATTTGTTCCCCGATGCGGTGCGTTACCCTTTCGAACGGAGGCGACCGATGACCAAGACGATGACCAACCAGTACGATCGCGGCGCCGAGGACATCGGCAACATCGTCGAGCTCGAGCACGTCAATCTCCGGGTCGCCGACCAGGGGCTGGCGACGCTGTTCTACGTGAGCGGGCTTGGTCTCACGCGCGACCCCTACATGATGACCAGCGTCGACAACATGTGGATCAACGTCGGCCGCAGCCAGTTCCACCTGCCGACCGGCGCCACCGCGCAGCTGCTGCGCGGCCGCGTCGGGCTGGTGCTGCCCGACCGAGAGGCGCTGCTGATGCGGCTGGGCAACATGCGCAAGGCGCTGGCCGGCACGCGCTTCGATTTCGTCGAGCACGAAGACCATGTCGCCACCACCTGCCCGTGGGGCAACACCATCCTCTGCCACGATCCCGGCCCGCGCTTCGGCGCCATGACGCTGGGCATGGCCTATGTCGAGTTCGACGTCCCGGTCGGTGCCGCCAAGGGCGTCGCCGCCTTCTACGACAAGGTCTTCGCCACCCGCGCCACGGTCGAGGGCAAGGTCGCCCACGTCGCCGCCGGCATGGACCAGGAACTGGTGTTCCGCGAGACCGCGCGGCCGGCGCCGGCCTACGACGGCCATCACATCCAGGTCTATGTCGCCAACTTCTCCGGCCCGCACAGCCGGCTGGCCGAGCGCGACCTGGTCTCGGAGGAAAGCAACCAGCACCAGTACCGCTTTGAGCACATCGTCGATCCAAAATCTGGTCGCAAGCTGTTCCAGATCGAGCACGAGGTCCGCAGCCTGCGCCATCCGCTGCACGCCAGGCCGCTGCTGAACCGCAACCCGCGCCAGACCAACCGCGCCTATGTGCCGGGCCGCGACGGCTGGGTGCCCGAGGCGGCGGTGGCCGAGGTGGACGATCCGCGCCGCGCCGCCCGCGACCGCCGCTTCGAGGAAGTCACCCGCCGCCGCGCCTCGTGACGCCAAGCCAGGAGCCAGGACCGATGCCCGACCTGTTCGAGACCATCGAGAACTGCCGCGCCATGCGGCGTCTGAAGCCCGATCCGGTGCCGGACGACCTGATCGCCAAGATCCTGCGCGCCGGGGCCTGCGCGCCCAACGGCGGCAACACCCAGAAGTGGCGTTTCCTGGTGATCAAGGACCGCGGGATCAAGGACGCGGTCGCGGTCTGGTACAAGAAGGCCTTCGACGAGGTGATCGGCCCGCGCTACCGCACCGGCGAACCGCCGCCCGGCGTCACGAAGGAACGCTATCTCCGCCAGGTGGCCGCGGTGGAATACCTCACCGACCACTTCGCCGAGGCACCGGTGTGGATCGTGGCCTGCCTCGAGGACGGCCCGAGCCCCAACCGCATGGCCGGCGCCTCGATCTATCCGGCGGTGCAGAACATGGTGCTGGCGATCCGCGCGCTCGGCCTCGGCACCACCCTCACCACCCGGCACATGCTGCACGAGAAGGAAGCCGACGCCGCCCTCGGCCTGCCCGCCGGCGTCCACTCCTACGCCATCCTTCCGGTCGGCTGGCCGATGGGCAGGTTCGGCCCGGTCGGCCGCGGCCCGCTCAAGGAGATCGTCTACCAGGACCGCTGGGGCGAGCCCTACCCCGGCGTCTAGTGCGTGGTGACTTGAGGTCCGACACAGAGGAACCCGTCGTCTCGACTCGTGCGGAGTAACCTCCGCACCTTCGGTGCTCCGGTTCGGGCGGAGTAACCTCCGCCCTGAGACGACGGGATTTCCTTTTCTTTCGGTCGATTCGACCTGGCTTCATCGCGCTCTAACCGGCTCGATGTCCCCCTGAGGGTCTCACGGATGAAATCAGCTCCCCGCTCGTCGGGATCGTCTGCCAGGACCGCTGGGACCAGCCCTGTGCCGTGTTCGCAAGGCCCGGTGAGATTCACTTCGTGATTCACTTC
>CALFRN010000227.1 GCA_937919085.1 uncultured Reyranella sp. | reverse complement strand
AGGGCAACATCCTGCTGTTTCCTCGGAACACGGACCGCGGCCGCGAGGGGCCGGTGCAGTGTCGCGAACGATTGGGCGGGCTCCTGTGCTACTATCATCGTGAGGCGGCGTGATGATGCGTCGGTCGGACAAATTATTTGGCCGTACGGGCAGAAGCGGGCCGACGCCCGCACCCTCTACGAGGACCTCTACTGCGCCCGCGGCGAGATGGAGAACTGCATCAAGGAATGCCAGCTCGACCTCTTTGCAGACCGCACCTCGACCGCGACGATGCGGGCCAACCAGCTCCGCCTGTGGTTCGCCTCGATGGCCTACGTGCTGCTCGAAGGGCTCCGCCGTATCGGCCTCAAGGCGACCAGGCTCGCCGACGCCACCTGCGGCTCGATCCGTCTCAAACTCCTCAAGGTCGCCGCCCTCGTCCGCGTCTCCGTCCGCCGCGTCAGGATCGCCATGGCATCAAGCCACCCCCGCCAGCGAGACTGGGCGCTCGCCTATGCCGCACTCGGCGCACAGCGCTGATACGAGCCAGACAGCGCAAAGCCCACATCAGCACGGTCGATAGCCGCTTGCAGCGGACGACCCAACTCGTCCACCCAACCCCTATTCCGTCCCTACTCACCGCCGCAACTGCACAGACCCGGCACTTCCTCGATCCGACAACGCCTCCTCACATCCGTGAGATATCCGGGCTAGTCTGCGATCTGCCGTTCACGCATTGTCCTGGGCCTTCGCCCGGGACCCGACGCTACGGTGGCCATGCTATTCCTCAGGACGAGTGTATACCCTAACTGCTGCGCACCGCGAGGCGGCCGAGATGGCGCTGCAGGAGGCGCATCAGCGCGAATCCCGCCTGCAGGGTGACGCCGAAGCAGAGGATGCCGATCGCGAACAGGACCATCTTGTCACCGAGCGCCGGCATCAACTCGGCCTCGCGCAGGATGACTGCGATCCCTTCGGGAACACCGATGGCGGCGCCGGCACTCGACGACATGACCAGCACGAAGAAGGCGCGCGTCACGTTGGGCAGGAAGAGGAGTGCCCCCAGGGGCGAGCCGTCCCGCAACTGGCGAAGCGCCTCGGCGCCATTGTCGGCGACATAGGCTGCGGCATAGGGCACGAGCGACAGCGCGACGGTCATGATGCCCGACGGCGCCACGTGGAAGCCAAACAGGGTTGCATCGGCCGGGATGATGTTCAGCAGAAAGAACATGACCACGAAGGTCGGCGCGGCCCTCATGAGGCCGATCAGGGTCGTGGCGACCGCACCGCGCACACCGCCGGCCAGCTTCGCCAGCGTCAACAGGCCGCCGACGGCCAGACCGATCAGCAGCGCGATGGCGGCGATCTGGAAATTGACCACCATGCCGGCCAGCAGCTGCGGCACGAAGTCGGGCGATATCCTGCTCATGCCGTCACCATCTGGCGACGTTCGAGCCGGATCCGGAGCTTGTCGCAAAGCCAGACCACGACCATCACCACGCAGACATAGAAGACGAGGAGCAGCGAGTAGGTGCTGGCCCGGCCACTGGCGAACGAGGTGATGTCGGTCAGCGCGCTCAGGAGTTCGGGCGCGCCGATGAAGCTCGCGATCGGGGTGCCCTTCGCGGCATTGACGAGAAAGGACACGATCTGGGTCGCCGAGCGGCTGACGGCGCGACCGAACAGTTCGACGGTGGGCGCCGGCGGCCCGCCCTGCTCCGTCCGGAGCGTGTGCATCGCCTCGGCGATGGCCTGCCCTGCGTTGGCGCCGTTCATCAGGCCGAGTGCCACGATGGCCGCGCCAATCGCGACGGCAGACGAATAGGGAAAGAGCGCCAGTGCCACGGCCGCGGAGATGACGAGCGTCAGCACGACCGGCGATGATTGAAGGAGGATGGTGAGCGCGCGGGCGGGCCAGCGCAGCAGGAAGGACCGCGAACTCTGCAGCACGCCCAGCACCAGGGCAAAGAGAAGTGTCGCGGCGAGGGCCCCAACCACCAGCACGAGGGAATTCGCGATGCCCGCCGTGAACAGCTGCCACGCCGGCATCGTCTTGAACATCGGGAACTGCACGCTGATGCCGGTGTGCTTCTCCAGCCAGGTTTCGAAGGCGGCCACCTGGCCGGCAAAGGGCGTGGGCTGCAGAGCCGCACTCAGCGCCGGAAGGACGCAGGCCGGATTGCTGCTCCCGGTGTCGGTGTTGCAGTCCGGCCGGTTCCAGACCGCGCGCTGGGTTTCGAGAAAGCCGAGACCGATGCGGTTCTCCTTCGCCACCGCAAGAAAGATTCCGTCGCGATGGAAGATCTGGCTCATCAGGTCGAGCGCCCGGGCGAGCCGATCGCTGCCGGTCAACGCCACGGCCATGCCCCAGGGAAGCTGAGCGAAGCCGAACTTCCGATCGTAGGCCTTCGCGAAGGCCGGGTCCGTGAAGTAGTAGTCGAAGAAGCTGTCGTCCTGAGCCGCCAGCACACAGGTTTCGTCGCGCAACCTGTCGGGCAGAACGCCCGCCTCGTCGAACAGCATCAGGCGGGCGTTGTGGGAAACGATCTGGGCGTTGGAGTTATTGCCGATCGTGACGCAGATCGTGCGGCTGGCAATGTCGGGCCAGTCCCTGATCGTGAGCCCCTTCGGTCCAACGATGATCGTCTCCGACCGGTAGTAGTGGGGGCGGATGAAGCGGACTTGGCCGTCGCGCTGGGTATTGTGCCCCATGGTCGCGATAGTGAGATCGATCTTGTCGTCGGCGAGCAGGGGGATGCGGCTCGCGGCATTGACTCGCGTGAAGGCCGGCTCGACGCCGAGATGCCTGGCGATCTCCCGCGCCACATCGACGTCGTAGCCCGAGCGCACCTCGCCCTGACGCGACCCGAACAGCGGATAGTATTGACGCACGCCGACGCGGATCTTCCGGTCACAGAAGATGCGGACCAGTCGGTCGACGCCGGGTTGCTCGCAGGCGCCCGGCGCCGCGGCGGCGGCGCGCGCCTCGTCGATCAGCTTCGCCAGCACCGCATCCGGGGTTTCGGCGCGCACTGGCAGGCCGGCCAGCGCAGCGCCCCAAACGAGCACCAAGAACAGAGCGCGACGCAATGCCATGTCAGCCCCGAGTCCCGGCCGCTGCGACTTCGACGATTTGCATGTCGGCGAAGACATGCGGCCCGTAGCGGTGGATGGAACGTCCTTCCTCAGCGCGCAGGATAGAAGGTGTCATGAGGGCAATCTTCTCGTTGGGAATGTGGACGAGCACCGTCTTCACGATATGCATCGCGAGCCCGCACTGCTCCAGGATCCGGCGCGACCGGCCCACGTCGATGAACGCGTTGTGAGTGAGGATGGCGCGGCCGTTGATCGCGAGATGATCCGACAGGCCTTCGAGGAACGGATCGAGCAGTTCTCGTCCGTCGATGCCCCCCGCACTCCACGTCGACAGCCGTCCGGCCACTTCGAAATGATCCATCGGGAAGTGGGGCAGGTTGGCGACGATCAGGTCGAAGCGCCGGCCAGCCACCGGCCGCCACATGTCGCCCTGATGGATCTCCGCCTCGTAGCCGAGGTCCCGCAAGAGCGCCCGCCCCGAGGCGATGGCGTCGCCTTCGATGTCGATCCCGCAGAGCGCGGAGGCGCCAAGGCTGCCGAGCACGGCGAGGACCACCCCGCTGCCGCATCCGATCTCGAGTGCCCGCACGCCGCACACGCGGCTCGGTTCGGCGCGAAGAGCCTGGATCAGTGCAGCCGTATATTCACTCGGCCGCAGCGCCGCGACCGCCGGAGAGGGCTTGCGGGCGTCGAACATCGCTCAGCGCGACATCTGCAGCGGCACGAGACGCGAAGGATCAATCGCCGCCAGCCGCTTCGTCATGGCGCATGCCACCGGATCGTCGGGATACTCCACCGCGATCTCCTGGTAGCGCGACAGCGCCGTCGCATAGTCTTCGGCCACCAGCGCATTGTAGGTGGTGCGCGTGAGCTTGCAGAGGCGCAGGGTCGCCTCGTCCGGCTCGAACTCGGGACCGATCCCATAGGCCCCAACCAGTTCGTAAATGGGAATCTTCGAGCGGCGGCCTTTCACGGTGACATCTTCGATCGATCGCACGCAAAACCGCTCATAGTCGCATCCTTCACATTCGTTCTTTTGGAAGGCGCATTTACAACTTCCGAACTTCTTCAAGTCTTGCATTGATGGCGCGATCGAAGCCATACCGCATCGGTAAGCCCGACGCCACAAAAAGAATAATCATAGTAGTGGAATCACCTCCGTGTTGGCGCCGCCTTCTCAATGACTTCCGGTAGTCGCCGGTATTGCCGAAGTGGTGGCGAATGCATGAGCTCTGGCATTGCGCATGACCGACGCATTGACTAGGCCGAACACCTCTTCACTCGGGGTAGAATAGTGAATTCCATTACCGTCGCGCAATATGCGCTATCGCGCCTTGCTCAACTCGGCATCGACCGCATCTTTGGCGTGCCGGGCGACTATGCCTTCGCGATCGACGACTTCGCCGAGAAGGTGCCGGGCCTGTCGTGGGTCGCCTGTGCCAACGAACTCAACGCCGCCTACGCCGCCGACGGCTATGCCCGGGTGCGCGGCGCCGCGCTGCTATCCACGACCTACGGCGTCGGCGAGCTGTCGGCGATCAACGGTGTTATGGGCAGCCGCGCCCATCGCCTGCCGGTGTTCCATCTGGTCGGCATGCCGAGCGAGCGCATCCAGCATCTCGGCCTGCTGACCCACCACAATCTCGGCGACACGGTTTACGACCGCTTCCAGGCGCTGTCGGGCGCGGCCTGCTGCGTCAGCGCGAACCTGACGCCGGACAACTGCATAGACGAGATGGAGAGAGTGATCCGCGAGGCGCTGCGCCAGAGCATGCCGGCCTACATAGTGATCTCCGAGGTCAACGGCCACATGCCGGTGATCGGTACGCCGGTGACGGGCAAGAAGCTGTCGGCCGTGAAGCGCCAGGGCAGCGTGGCCAAGGAGCTCGACGCGGCGGTGGCGACCCTGCTCGCCCGTATCGCGGCGGCTAAGAACCCGGTTGCGATCGTCACGCACCTCGTCGCCCGCTACGGCGTCGCCGACCGTGCGACCGCGTTCATCGAGAAGTCCAACCTGCCGTTCGTGATGATGCCGAACGACAAGGGCACGCTGGACGAAGCGCTGCCGCAGTACATGGGTCACTACGGCGGCATCTGGTCGAGCTCGCCCGAGGTCTGCAAGGTCGTCGAGGCGGCCGACCTGATCGTCGACATCGGCGGCCTGCTCACCCACGAGCTCAACACCGGCATGTGGACCAGCGTCCCCAAGGTCGAGCGCATCGTCTCGATCCAGGACAACTGGGTGCGCGTCGACGACAAGGTCTTCCTGAACGTGGCGATCGACGATGTCCTGGCGGCGCTCGCCAAGCAGGTGCCGGCGCGCAAGGGCCCCAACCCGCTAAAGGTCGAGCAACTTCCGATAGTCGGCAAGGGTACCGACACGCTCACGACCGAC
>CALFRN010000226.1 GCA_937919085.1 uncultured Reyranella sp. | reverse complement strand
TCGAGTACGATCTCTATTTCCTCAAGCATTGCTCACTGTGGCTCGATCTGGTGATCGTGCTGCGCACCTTTGCCGTGGTCGTCCGCGGCACCGGCGCGCGCTGACAGCCGCCGCCGTCGTAGCGCCTTCGCATGTGTGGAATAGCCGGCGTATTTGCCTATCTCGATGTCGCCGCGCCGGTCGACCGCAGCGAACTCGAACGCATGAACGCCCGCATGGCGGCGCGCGGGCCCGACGGCGAGCGGCTGTGGGCCGACCCCGATGGACGCATAGGCTTTGCCCACCGGCGGCTTGCCATCATCGACCTGTCGGAGGGCGGCGCCCAGCCGATGGCCAGTGCCGACGGCGCGCTCACCATCACGTTCAACGGCGAAATCTACAACTACCGTGAACTGCGCGCCGAACTGCAAGCCAAGGGTTACGAATTCCGTAGCGGATCCGATACCGAAGTGCTGCTGCAGCTTTACGCCGATTGCGGCGCGGCGATGGTCGGGCGTCTGCGCGGCATGTTCGCGTTCGGTCTGTGGGACGCCCGGCAGCGTCGTCTGCTTCTGGCGCGCGATCCGCTCGGTATCAAGCCGGTCTATTGGGCAGACGACGGCTGGACGCTGCGCTTTGCGTCGCAGGCCAAGGCGCTGCTGGCCGGCGGTGCGGTCTCGAGCGCCCCCGATCCGGCGGGCATCGTGGGCTTCCATCTCCTGGGCAGCGTGCCCGAACCGTTCACTGTGTGGTCAGATATTCATGCACTGCCGGCCGGTACGACGCTCACCGTCGATGCCGCCGGGCCGGGAGCGCCACAGCGTTACTACGACGTGGCCGGCGCGCTTGCCGCGCGGGCAGCCGGTCCGACCACCGATCCGGCGGACGCGCGCCGGCAGTTGACCGCCGCCGTGCACGACTCGGTGCGACATCACTTGGTGGCCGACGTTCCGGTCGCCGTTTTTCTCTCCGCCGGGCTCGATTCCGGGGCGCTACTGGGCACGATGGCACAGCTGGGTGCGCGCGATATCACGGCGGTCACGCTTGCCTTCGAGGAATTCCGCGGCGCCAACCTCGACGAGGCGCCGTTGGCGGCCGAGGTCGCGGCACGCTACGGCGCGCGCCATATCGTCCGCACTGTCGATCGTGCCGAATTCGAACGCGACCTGCCGGCTATCCTCGACGCGATGGATATGCCGAGCATCGACGGCATCAACACCTGGTTCGTTGCCAAGGCCGCGCACGAGGCCGGCATCAAGGTGGCGTTGAGCGGCCTCGGCGCCGACGAATGCTTTGGCGGCTATCCATCGTTCGCCGATGTACCGCGAAGTGTCCATTGGCTGCGGCCGGTCGGCTGGCTTCCCGGACTGGGTGCCCTGGTCCGTCGTGGCATGACCGCAGCGATCGGCGCAGGACTGGGTGTCCATCCCAAGATGGCGGGCCTGCTTCAGTACGGTGGCAGCTGGGCTGGCGCCTATCTCCTGCGCCGCAGTGTCTACATGCCCTGGGAACTCGGCGAACTTCTCGATCCCGAGATGCTGAAGGAGGGCCTGCGCCGGCTGGCGCCACTGCGACGGATCGGCGCCACACTGCATGACGGTGGATCGCTCGGCGACTTCGATCGCGTCGCGGCCCTGGAGACGTCGCTCTACATGCGCAATCAGCTCCTGCGCGATGCCGATTGGGCCGGCATGGCGCATTCGGTCGAAATCCGCGTGCCCTACGTCGATCCCTTTTTCCTCGCGGCACTTCCTTCGGGAGAGGTGCTGGCCAGGGTCAATGCCAAAGCCGCGATCGCCGACATACCGGCGCCGCCGCTGCCGGCGGCCAGCAGCGCTCGGCGCAAGACCGGCTTCGTGACGCCGGTGGGCCGTTGGCTGCGCGAGGCCAGCGGTGGCGACCCTGGGACCTTGAACCTGTCGGTGGCGTCGCGTGATTGGGCTCTTCACGTATGGCGGTCCGGCTGGACCGGCTCCGCGGCGGCCTGAACCCGCGATGACCACCCGTATTCTTGCCCTGGTCGGCGATTGCTACGGCGCGCGCGGTGGCATCGCCCGCTACAACCAGGATCTGTTCGGAGCCCTGGCGGAAGAGGGGGCGAAGATCCTGATCCTGCCGCGGCTGGGATCGCCGGATGCCGTATCGCCACCGCCCGGCGTGCAGCAGCGGCCGGCGTTGTTCGGCCAGGTGCGCTTCTCGATTGCCGCGATGTGGGCGGCGTGGCGCTATCGCCCTGTCGACATCGTTTTTTGCGGTCACGTGTTCATGGCACCGCTCGCCTTCGTGCTGGCCCGGCTGCTGGGCGCGCACTGCTGGCTGCAGGCACACGGCACCGACGTTTGGGGCGATCGCCGGGGAATCATTCGAATGGCGATCGAGGCCGCCGACATGGTGACCACGGTCAGCCGGGCGACACGGCGGATCCTCCTCGACTGGGCAGACCTGGCGCCGGAACGCGTGCGGGTACTGCCCAACACCGTCGGCGAGCAGTTCGTTCCCGGTCCGCCATCGCAACAACTGCGGGAGCGGCTTGGACTTGGCCCCGGGCCCATTC
>CALFRN010000225.1 GCA_937919085.1 uncultured Reyranella sp. | reverse complement strand
GCGGAACCAGTCGACGAAGAGAGGGACGCCCTGCTCGACCGTGACCTTGGGCGTCCAGCCGAAATCGCGCGTGGTGTCGGCGACGTCGGCCGCGGTCTCCTGCATGTCGCCGGGTTCGCCGGGCCTGAGTTCGACCCTGGCTTCGCGGCCCAGTGCCTTCTCGAACAGCGACAGGACATGCACGATGTCCTCGCTGCGCGATGCGCCGAGATTGTAGAGCCGGTGGCTGGCCTCCCCGGCCGGCTTGTCGAGCACGGCCAGCACGCCGGCGGCGATATCGTCGATATAGCTGTAGTCGCGTTTGATGAACCCCAGGTGCCTGAGTTCGATGGTGCGGCCCTCGTGGATCGCCTTGGCGAATATCCACGGCGACATGTCGGGCCGGCCCCACGGCCCGTAGACGGTGAAGAAGCGCAGGCCGGTGGCCTTCAACCCATATTGATGGACGTAGGTTTCGGTCATCAGCTCGCCCGACCGCTTGGTCGCGGCATAGAGCGACACCGGATGGTCGACCCGGTCGGCGACGGCGAAGGGGGTCTTGCGGTTGCCGCCATAGACCGACGAGGACGACGCATAGACGAAGTGCTTTAATCCTTTCAGCCTGCGCGCCAGCTCCAGCATCACGAGATGGCCCATCACGTTGGTCTGCACGTAGATGTAGGGATCGATCCTGGAGTGGCCGATGCCGGGCTGGGCCGCCAGATGCACGATGCGGTCGAGATCGCCGTGGCGGCCGGCCAGCGCCTGCATCGCCTCGCGGTCGGCGATGTCGGCCTCCAGGAAGGTGAAGCCCTTGTGCTCGCGCAGCGGCTTCAGCCGGGCGAACTTCAGGATCGGATCGTAGTAGTCGCTGAAATTGTCGACACCGATCACGGCCTCGTCCCGGGCCAGAAGGGCCCGCGCGACGTGCGACCCGATGAAGCCGGCAACACCGGTCACGAGAACTGACATGCGGCGGGTGATTACATCATTTCATTCCCGGGCGACACCGTGAAACGGCGCGCATGATCGGTCGGTTATGGCACCCCAAATGCATCGTTTTTCCCGGGCTCGTGCGTTCCCGATTGCAACGCGCAAGATTCTGTCGCTACCTCTTACCCATGACAGTCACGGAGGGTTCCATGCCAGCAGCGGTGACCCTGGACGACAAGTATCTTCTCGACTCGGGCCGGGTCTATCTCACCGGCACCCAGGCACTGGTGCGCCTGCCGATGATGCAGCGCCAGCGCGACGCAGCCGCCGGCCTCAACACCGCGGGCTACATCACCGGCTATCGCGGCTCGCCGCTCGGCGGCTTCGACCAGGCGCTGTGGCAGGCCAAGCGCTTCATCAAGAACAACCACATCGAATTCCAGCCCGGCACCAACGAGGACCTCGCGGCCACGGCGCTGTGGGGCACGCAGCAGATCCACCTCTATCCCGGCGCGCGCTACGATGGCGTGTTCGGCATGTGGTACGGCAAGGGCCCCGGCGTCGACCGCTCCGGCGACGCCTTCAAGCACGCCAACTACGCCGGCACCTCGGCGCACGGCGGCATCGTGGCGCTGGCTGGCGACGACCACATGGCCAAGTCCTCGACCGTGGCGCACCAGAGCGAGCCCGCCTTCGTCTCGGCCGGCATGCCGATCCTCCATGCCGCCTCGGTGCAGGAATATCTCGACTGGGGCCTGCACGCCTTCGCCATGTCGCGCTACTCCGGCCTCTGGGTCGGCTTCAAGATCCTGAGCGAGACCGCCGATTCGTCGGCCTCGGTCCATGTCGATCCGCATCGCCTCGACATCCACCTGCCGGCCGATCACCAGCTGCCGGCCGACGGCCTGCACATCCGCTGGCCCGACGACTGGCTCGGCCAGGAAAAGCGCGTCTACCAGGTGAAGTTGCCGGCAGCGCTGGCCTACTGGCGCGCCAACCGGCTCGACCGCGTCATGCTGGGCCGCCCCGACGCCCGCTTCGGCATCGTCACCGTCGGCAAGTCCTACCTCGACGTCCGCCAGGCCTTCGACGAACTCGGCATCGACGAGGCCGAAGCCGAACGTCTGGGCCTCGCCATCTATAAAGTCGGCATGGTGTGGCCGCTCGAGACCGAGGGCGCCGCCGCCTTCGCGGCCGGCAAGCGCGAGATCCTGGTGATCGAGGAAAAGCGCCCGCTGATCGAACAGCAACTGAAGGACGCGCTGTTCAACATGGACGCCGCGCGCCGCCCGGTGGTGGTCGGCAAGACCGACGAGCGCGGCCAGCACCTGCTCAAGAGCGACGGCGAGCTGAGCCCGTTCGAGATCGCCTCGGCCCTGGTCGCCCGCTTCGGCCTCGACGCCTTCAGCCCACGCACCAGGCAGCGTTTCGAGGCGCTGCAGCGCCGCAGCGTCCGCCAGGTGCGCAACGAATCCGGCATGGCCCGCGTGCCCTACTTCTGTTCCGGCTGCCCGCACAACAGCTCGACCAGGGTACCCGAGGGTTCCCTGGCGCTGGCCGGCATCGGCTGCCACACCCTGGCCATCGGCATGGAGCGCAACACCAGGACCTTCACCCACATGGGGGCCGAGGGCGCTACCTGGGTCGGCGCCGCGCACTTCACCGACACGCCGCACGTGTTCCAGAACCTGGGCGACGGCACCTATTTCCATTCCGGCTATCTGGCGATCCGCCACGCCATCGCCACCAGCACCACCATCACCTACAAGATCCTCTACAACGACGCCGTCGCCATGACCGGCGGCCAGCCGCACGACGGCGACGTCACGCCGTGGCGCATCAGCCGCCAGGTCCGCGCCGAGGGCGTGGACCGCATCGCGCTGGTGAGCGACGAGCCGGACAAGTATCCGTCCGGCACCGAATGGGCGCCCGGCGTCACCTTCCATCACCGCGACCAGCTCGACGAGGTCCAGCGGAGCCTGCGCGAGCACAAGGGCGTCAGCGTCCTGATCTACGACCAGACCTGCGCCGCCGAAAAACGCCGCCGCCGCAAGCGCGGCACCTTCCCCGATCCTGCCCGGCGCGTGGTCATCAACCAGGCGGTGTGCGAGGGCTGCGGCGATTGTTCGACCCAGTCGAACTGCCTCTCTGTAACGCCGGTGGCCACCGAATTCGGCTCCAAGCGGGTCATCGACCAGTCGTCCTGCAACAAGGATTTTTCGTGCCTCAAAGGCTTCTGCCCGTCGTTCGTCACCGTCGAGGGTGGCGGCCTGCGTAAGGGCAAGGCCGCCAAGTCGGCTGCCGCCGCAAACGCCGGCGAACCCGAGCTGCCGCCCGCGCCCACCCTGCCGTCGCTCGCGGACAAACCTTACGGCGTGCTCATCACCGGCATCGGCGGCACCGGCGTCGTCACCATCGGCGCCATCATGGGCGTCGCCGCCCACATCGAGGGCAAGGGCGTTACCGTGCTCGACCAGCTCGGCATGGCCCAGAAGGGCGGCGCGGTGGTGAGCCACGTGCGTCTGGGTGCAACGCCCGAGGCATTGCATGCGGTGCGCCTCGGTGCCGGTGGCGCCGACCTGCTGCTGGGCTGCGATCTTGTAGTCAGCGCCGGTGCCGACGCGCTGGCCCGTCTCGAACCCGGCGTGTCGCGCGCCGTGGTCAACACCCACGAAACCATCACCGGCGAATTCACCCGCCATCCCGACATCGCCTTCCCCGCCCATACGCTGAAACTCTCGATCGAGGCGGCGGCCGGCGCCGAAGCCTGCGACTTCCTCGAGGCCACCGCGATCGCCACCGCGCTGCTGGGCGATTCGATCGCCACCAACATGTTCATGCTGGGCTATGCCTACCAGCAGGGCCTGGTGCCGATCGGCCATGCCGCCCTGGAACAGGCGATCGAACTGAACGGCGCCGCTATCGCCATGAACACCTCGGCCTTCCGCTGGGGCCGCCGCGCCGCCCATGACCGCGCCGCGGTCGAAAAGCTGGCTGCGCCGCCGGCCACCGTCGTTCCTTTCACCCGCATCGCCAAAACGCTCGACGAGATCGTGGCCGCCCGCGTGACGCACCTCACCGGCTACCAGAACGCCGGCCTCGCCCGGCGCTACACCGCACTGGTCGAACAGGTCCGCGCCGCCGAGGAAAAGACGGTGCAGACCGGCCTCGCCGAGGCCGTCGCGCGCAACTACGCCAAGCTGCTGGCCTACAAGGACGAATACGAAGTCGCCCGCCTGCACGCCGATGCCGCCTTCGCAGCCCAGATCGCCGGACAGTTCGAGGGCGACTACAAGCTCAAGTTCCACCTCGCACCGCCGCTGCTGTCCCGGCGCGATCCCAAGACCGGACACCTGATCAAGCGGGCGTTCGGCGCCTGGATTCTGCCGGCCTTCAAGGCGCTGGCGAAGCTCAAGTTCCTGCGCGGCACGCCGCTCGACATCTTCGGATATACTAGCGAGCGCAAGGCCGAGCGCCGCCTGATCGCCGACTATGAAGCGATGATCGACGAGGTGCTGAAAGGTCTGTCGTCGGCCAACCACGCGCTCGCCGTCAAACTCGCCGCGATCCCCGACGACATCCGCGGCTACGGCCACATCAAGGATGCGAATCTGGAGAAGGCCAGGCGGAAGGAAGCCGAACTGCTGGCCCAGTGGCGTAATCCCGAGGCGATGAAGGCCGCGGCACAGTAGGACGACGTGCTCGCGCGCTCCCGTCTCTATATGCGAAACGGAGTTCCGCCCGCTGTTGCAACGGCCTGATTTGGCGTCATGCTTCTCCCCTCGGAGGACGCGCCATGAAATTCGGTATCTTCTACGAGCTGCAACTGCCCCGCCCCTGGAAAGAGGGCGACGAGCACCGGCTCTACCAGAACGCGCTCGACCAGATCGAGCTCGCCGACCGCCTGGGCTACGACCACGCCTGGCAGGTCGAGCATCACTTCCTCGAGGAATACTCGCACTCGCCGGCGCCGGAATCCTTCCTCGCCGCCGCCAGCCAGCGCACCAGGAACATCCGCCTCGGCCACGGCATCTTCCAGGTCACCACCAACCACCCGACCCGAGTCGCCGAGCGCGTCGCCACGCTCGACCTGCTTTCGAACGGCCGCTGCGAATTCGGCATGGGCGAGAGCGCCTCGGTCACCGAGCTCGAACCGTTCGGCGTCACCATGGAGAACAAGCGCGAGATCTTCGAGGAAGCGGTGCGCGCCATCCTGCCGATGTTCAAGGACGGCCCCAGCGAACATACGGGCAAGGTCTGGAACATCCCGCTGCGCATGGTGGTGCCCAAGCCGCTGCAGAAGCCGCACCCGCCGCTGTGGGTCGCCTGCTCGCAGCTCCAGACGCTGACCAAGGCCGGCGAATGGGGCATGGGCGCCTTGGGCTTCCAGTTCGTCTCGGCCGACGCCGCGCACGCCTGGGTGCACGCCTACTACAACGCCTTCGTGAAGCGGCAGAACAAGCTCGCCGACTACAAGACCAACCCCAACATTGCGCTGGTGAGCTTCTTCATGTGCGCCAAGACCGACGAGGAGGCGCGCGCCCGCGCCGACGGCGACACCTTCTTCCAGTTCGCGCTGCGCTTCTACGGCCAGTCGGCCGACCGGCGGCGGCCGGCCGCCGGCACGGTCAACATGTGGGAAGAATACGAGAAGTGGAAGAAGGCCAATCCGGATGCGCACGCGGCATCGCTGCGCGGCGGCCTGATCGGCTCGCCGGAGACCATCCGGCGCAAGCTCAAGAAGTTCCAGGAGTCCAACATCGACCAGGTGGTGCTGTTGAACCAGGCCGGCAGGAACACCCACGAGCACATCTGCGAATCGCTCGAACTGTTCGCCCAGGAAGTCATGCCCGAGTTCCAGGCGGCGCACCCGCAGCTGCTGCAGTGGAAGGAGAAGGTGCTGAACCGCGAGATCGTGCTCGACGAGATCGACACCACCGCCTTCACCGACCGCTACGGCGGCACGATGAAGGCGATCGCGCCGGCCGCGCAGGCGGTGCGCGCAGCGGAGTGACGACTACGGGATAACCGTCATCCTGAGCGAAGCGAGGGATCTCTCATTGCCGGGAGTGTGCTGCTCCAGTGGCGCTCAAGATGTCTCTCTCCCGGCAGGATACCCGGTCAAACGCGTACGCTCGCAAAGACGCCAGCACAGAATGCGCCCACGCGCGGGCGTGGGCACTCAGGCGCGCGGCGCGGTCATCTTCGCGACCAACGCCCCGGCGGCCCCGCCGATCAGCAGGCCGGCCGCCATGATCAGGTAGCGGTCGACAATGCTGCCGTGGAACGCGTATTCGAAAACGGCGGCGGCGGCGATGGCCATGCCCGCGAACGCCCCGATGATCGCGCCGCGATGAGTTCGCGGCCGTTCGCTCCACTTCACCCTTGCCATTGAAGCTGCCCCCCGGTCGGTCCGGTCATGATCGCCCCATCTCCGCCAGGCAGGCAAGCGCCGGACAATCGCCCCCAGCCTTTTACGAACGCAAGCAGGCCGGCGTTGATGGTCTCGGCCTCGGTCGAGGGCATGCCGTGGGGAAAGCCCTTGTAGGTCTTCAGGGTACCGTTCTTCAGCAGCTTGGCCGACAGCGGCGCCGAGTCGGCATAGTGCACGATCTGGTCGTCGTCGCCGAAGTTCTTGCCGATCAGCCCGCAGTGAGACAGCAGGTGCTTCACCTCGTCCCGGCTGAGTCGGACGGTCCAGAGATTGCACATGGGTCGGAGCATGGCGCCGGCGCAGGCGGGCATCAGGGGCTTCAAGCCCGGGGAAGGTTCGCCCTTCCAGCGCATTCACATGCACCGGCGGGCGGCAGTGGCGCACCGTCGGCCGCCCGCAGATCCTTGGCGGCCTGCGGGCCGATGCGATCGCCGGCAAGATCGCCGTTTTCATCTGGCATACTCGTATGCGAAGGTTCGTGCCGCCAACACGCGGCGTCGCCGCGACAGGGCATCGGGGGAGAGAAAATGAGTTCCAGATTGATTTCAGGCCTGCTCGCGGGCGCCATGCTTGTTCCGCTGACTTCCGTACGCGCGGAAGTCATCGACATGGCCGCCGTCACCTGCGGAGAACTGATGTCCATGAAGTCAGACGATGCCGGGGCGGTCATGCTGTGGACGCACGGCTATTTTGGCGGCCTGGCGGACGATACGAAGTTCGATCCCAAGGCGTTCGAGGAAGTCGCCAAGGCCATCGGGGACTATTGCCGAAAGAACAGCAAGGTGACGCTGATCTCGGCCATCAAGGCGGTGACCAACTAATCGCCGGGCAAGGGCGCGACAAGATCCGGCGTGCCCCCGCCCGTTCGCGGTATCGGCGGTGGGTCGTGGCGTCGTTCGCGGGCGGCCTCACGCCGCCGGGCCGGTGCGCGTGCCGGTGCCGGTGACGTCGTGGATGGTCGTGCCGAACTCGTCGGACATGACGTCATCGCAGTCGGCGTTGCCGCCAGTGCCGCCGCTTCCACCACCCGCCGCCGCGAATGAGCGCGCCGTCGGCGGCGGCGGTGATGAGGCCCGGCAAAAGATGGAGGCCTGGCGCAGGTACTACAATGAGGAGCGCCCACACCGCGAGATCGGGCAGAAAGCCCCGATTACATCGCGTCGGTCAGCCCTTTATGAACGCAAGCAAGTCGGCGTTGATGGTCTCGGCCTCGGTCGCGGGCATGCCGTGGGGAAAACCCTTGTAGGTTTTCAACGTGCCGTTCTTCAGCAGCTTGGCCGACAGCGGCGCCGAGTCGGCATAGGGCACGATCTGGTCGTCGTCACCATGCATCACCAGCACCGGCACGGTGATCTTCTTCAGGTCCTCGGTGAAGTCGGTCTGGGAGAAGGCGACGATGCCGTCATGGTGCGCCTTGGCGCCGCCCATCATGCCCTGCCGCCACCAGTTCCAGATCAGGCCCTGCGAGGGCTTCGCGCCGGGCCGGTTGAAACCGTAGAACGGACCGGCCGGCAAATCGTAATAGAA
>CALFRN010000224.1 GCA_937919085.1 uncultured Reyranella sp. | reverse complement strand
CTGAAGCTGCAAAGACCGAGGCTGCGAAGGCTGAGGCCGCAAAGGCTGAGGCCGCAAAGGCTGAGGCCGCGAAAGCCGAAGCTGCGAAAGCCGAAGCTGCGAAGGCCGAGGCTGTGAAGATCGAAACCGACAAGATCGAAGCCGCGAAAGCCGAGGCTGCGAAGATCGAGGCCGCGAAGGCAGAAGCTGCGAAAGCCGAATCCGCAAAGGCTGAAGCCGCGAAGACCGAGGTCGCAAAGGCAGATCCACCCAAGCCCGCGCTGCCTAAGATCGAAACCGCCAAACCGGCGGCGGCGCTGACCGCCGCCCTGCCGGAATCGTCCGAGGCATCGGCCAAGCCAGAACCGCCCGCCGCAGTCGTCGATCTCGGCCAGCCCGAACCGGCCCCGGCACCACCCACATCAGCCGACTTCATGCAGGCCGCGCCAAGGCTCGAACCGGGAAAACCCCCGGCCGTGGCCTGGCCCGCCCGGTCCGCGGACCGGGTAAGGACGATTCAGCGGCTGTTGCTCGAACTCAACTTCTCGCGCGATGTGCCCGACGGCGTGAATGGCCCCAACACGCGCGCGGCGATCCGCGACTACGAGCGTGCCGCCGGCCTTGATGTGACGGGCGAGCCGAGCAGGGCACTCTTCGACTCGCTGACAGAGCTGCGCGGAATCATGGTGCCGAAACCCAACTGACGTCCGGCGTTCAACCGGCGACCAGCGTGCCGGCGTGCCGCCACCACCCCTCCGGCATACGCGCCGCCGCACCACGTGCGACATCGAGGGTGTCGTACAGGGCAAAACATGTGGCGCCGCTGCCGCTCATCGCGACGTAGCGCGCACCTTCGCCTTGGCGCAGGACGTCCAGCACGTTGGCGATCGCCGGACTGAGGGAAATCGCGGCACTCGTCAGATCGTTGCCGCGTGCGGCCAGTGCCGCCACCAATTCATCAAGGTCCCGCCACCGCGGCGCAGCGGGCGGCAGTGGCGAAAACCCGCCCCGGCGCGCCGTGAAGACTGCCGGCGTCGCGAGCGGCGTGCCGGGATTGACCAGCAGGATGGCGCAGGCCGGCAAGGGTGGCGCCGGCCGCAGGACTTCGCCCACGCCCGACACCAGCGCGGCCCGGCCGGCCAGACACATGGGAACGTCGGCACCAAGTGTGGAGGCCAGATCGAACAGCTCTTCCATCGGCATTGCCACGCGCCACAGGTCCACCAGGGCGTGAAGCGCAGCCGCAGCGTCCGCCGAGCCACCCCCGAGGCCCGCCGCCACCGGAATGTACTTGGCAAGGCGGATCGCGGCGCGCGGCGCCACACCAGCCCGGCCGGCCAGCAGGCGCGCCGCCTTGAGCACGAGGTTGTCGGGATCGCCGGCAAGCTGCCCCGCTCCCGGACCTTCGAGGGCCAGCGACAGCCGATCGGAAGGCCGAACTTCCAGCATGTCGGCGAGGTCGACGAAGGCGATCAGTGAGTCGAGAAGATGATAGCCATCGGCGCGGCGGCCCACGACGTTCAGCCAGAGATTAACCTTGGCGTGTGCAAGCCGCATGACGTTACGCCGGACGACCCCAGCGCCGGCTCAGCCGCCCTGTTTGGGCGCAGCCACCTTCTCGTAGACGGTCGGCTTGTCGTTGGACGGATTGAGTCCGTTGGCGAGCTTGTCCTTGAGGATCGGCACCCGGTCCTTCTCTGGCTTCTGGTTGAGCGCGCGCTCCCATTCGAAACGCGCCTCGCGGCGGCGGCCGACGTGCCAGTAGGCGTCGCCCAAATGCTCGGTGATGGTGGCATCGTCGCCCTTCTGCTCGCTTGCCCGTTCCAGCCATTCGACGGCCTTGTCGAACTGGCCGACCCGGTAGAATGCCCAGCCAACACTGTCGGTGATCGCGCCATCGTCGGGCCGCAGAGCCGTCGCCCGCATCAGCATCTTCATGCCTTCTTCGAGATGCAGGCCTTGGTCGACCCAGCTGTAGCCCAGATAGTTCAGCACATGGGCCTGCTCGGGCGAGAGTTCGAGCGCCTTCTTCATGTCGGCTTCCGCCTTCGGCCACTGCTTCGTCCGTTCGAGCACGATGCCACGGCCGAAATAGACCGGCCAATAACGCTCGTCGACGGAGCGCAGTCGCGAGATTGCCGTATCGTAGGCGGCAACTGCGTCGGCATAACGCTCCTTGCTGCGCAGCAGATCGGCCAGCGTCAGAGCGGCGTCGATGCGATCGGGCTTTTCCGCCACCAGCGCCGTCAACCGGGTGATCGCCTCGTCGAAGCGATCCTGCTGGGCCTCGAGCGCCGCCATGCGCAATCGCGCCTGCCAGAAGAGCGGCGAGGTCGGACCAATCTTGGCCAGCGCTGCGACAGCCTTGGGTATCTGCTCGAACTGTTCGTAGAGGCTCGAGATCATCAGCCAGGCGAATTCGTGATCCGGCTTCAGGTTGGTCGCGAGCTGGTCGAAAATCAGCGCAAGATCGGCGCGCTGGTTGCGCGGATCGGACGCCAGGATGCCGCCGATGTCGAAAAGTATTTCGGCAATGCCGGCCGCCACCGATGGCGGCTTGGGCATCGGCGCGTTGGGCGCGATCAGCGCATCCATCAGCACTGCGTCGCTGTGCTGCTCACCGTAGGTCCTGAGGAGATTGCGTGCCTCGTCGGCCTTGCCGAGCCGGCGCAACCCTTCGGCGACAGCGATCGTGGTGCGCAGGCCGTTACGGTCGAGAGTGATGGCCCGCCGATATTTCGCCTCCGCTGCCGCACGATCGCCCGCCATCTCGTCGATCTGCGCCTCGATGACCAGAGCAGGCGCCTCCGCGCGCTCACCGGCCGCCGGTCTGAGCTTGCCCAACGAGAGGCGTGCCGCTGCGTAGTCCTTTTCCCCGGCCTTGAGCCAGGCGATCACGTAATCACGCAGGGGACCGAGCTGATTCTCCGCTCCAATGCGGTCGAGCTGCTGTTCGGCAGCCTTGTAGTTACCCTTCTTGATCGCCTGAACCGCCAACACCAGATTGGCGAAGCCGTCGCCCGGACGTGTCTCCAGCACCTGCGGCGCCAGTTGCGCAGCGGCATCGATCCGGCCGGCATACATGCGCATCCGGAAGGCGGAATAGACCAGATCTGGATCGCTGGGCGCCAACGCCAGCGCCGCATCCATCTGGTCGGCGGCGGCGGCGTAGTCATGATCCTGCTCGGCGACACGGCCGGCGAGATAGCGGCCGTCGAGCGTTGCCGCGATCTGGCGGCCGCGTTGAGGTTGGGCGTCGACCGTCGCCGGAAGCGCCAAGATCAGCGCAACCGGTAGAAGAGTGAGGAGTGTGCGTCTCATACCTGTCACATGTTGGGGTAGTTGGGACCACCGCCGCCTTCGGGCACCGTCCAGTCGATATTCTGCGCCGGATCCTTGATGTCGCAGGTCTTGCAGTGCACGCAGTTCTGCGCGTTGATCTGGAAGCGCGGCTGGCCGTTGTCGGCAGTCACGACTTCGTAGACCCCGGCAGGACAATAGCGCTGCGCCGGCTCGGCATAGAGCGGCAGGTTGACGGCAATCGGAATCGACGGATCGAGCAGCTTCAGGTGAACGGGCTGGTCCTCTTCATGATTGGTGTTCGACAGGAACACCGAGGAGAGCTTGTCGAAACTGAGCACGCCGTCCGGCTTCGGATACTGGATCGGCTGGAACTCGCTGGCCGGCCGCAGGCATTCGTGGTCGGCCTTCTTGTGACGGAAGGTCCAGGGCAGACGAATGCCGAGGTCGTGCATCCACATGTCGAAGCCGCCGTAGATTGTGCCCAGGACCGTGCCCCACTTCAGCGCCGGCTTGACGTTGCGGACCTTGTCGAGGTCCTTCCATATCCACGACGCCTTGAGCTTCACCGGATAGGCGATCAGTTCGTCGCCGCCGGTCTTGCCGCCAGCCAGCGCCTCGAACGCAGCCTCGGCCCCCAGCATGCCGCTCTTGATGGCGTTGTGGCTGCCCTTGATACGCGGCAGGTTGACGAAGCCGGCCGAGCAGCCCAGCAGCGCACCGCCCGGAAAGGTGAGCTTGGGCACCGACTGGATGCCGCCCTCGTTGATCGCCCGCGACCCGTAGGACAGTCGCTTGCCGCCCTGCAGGTACCTGGCGACGTCGGGATGGGTCTTGAAGCGCTGGAATTCGTCGAACGGCGACAGATAGGGGTTCTCGTAGCTGAGATGCACCACGAAGCCGATGGCCACCAGATTGTCGCCGAAATGGTACATGAACGAACCGCCGGCGCTGTCGGTCTCCGACAGCGGCCAGCCCTGCGAATGCACGACCAGGCCCTTCTTGAACTTGGCCGGTTCGACCTGCCACAGCTCCTTCAGGCCGATGCCGAACTTCTGCGGATCGACACCGTCGCGCAGGTCGAACTTGGCCATAAGCTGCTTGGACAGCGAGCCGCGTACGCCTTCAGCGATCAGCGTGTACTTGGCGTGCAACTCCATGCCCGGCGTATAGGTGTCCTTGTGCTCGCCGGTCTTCGACACGCCCATGTCGCCGGTGGCGACGCCCTTGACCGACCCGTCGTCGTTGTAGAGCACCTCGGCGGCGGCGAAGCCGGGATAGATCTCGACGCCCAAGGCCTCGGCCTGCTGCCCGAGCCAGCGGCAGACATCGCCCAGGCTGACGATATAGTTGCCGTGGTTGTTCATCAGTCGCGGCATCAGGAAATTGGGGAAGCGATAGGAGCCTGCCTTGGTGAGCCACAGGAACTGGTCGTCGCTCACCTGGGTCTCGAGCGGCGCGCCCTTGTCCTTCCAGTCCGGGATCAGTTCGTTGAGCCCGATCGGATCGACCACCGCGCCGGAAAGAATGTGCGCGCCGATCTCCGATCCCTTCTCGAGCAGGCAAACCGAGACCTCATGGTTGCGCTCCGCAGCAAGCTGCTTCAAGCGAATCGCCGCTGACAGCCCTGCCGGGCCGCCGCCCACGATCACCACGTCGTATTCCATCGCCTCGCGCGTCATGATCGTCTCGCTCTGCTATGCCTTTTCCAGATGGACGCACCGCTGGCCGGCGGCGATCCTTATGAC
Organism: uncultured Reyranella sp.; assembly: GCA_937919085.1. Lineage (GTDB taxonomy): Bacteria > Pseudomonadota > Alphaproteobacteria > Reyranellales > Reyranellaceae > Reyranella. The sequence continues at coordinate 22,742 of CALFRN010000224.1, read as the reverse complement.
GTAAATAGCCTGTCGGGGGCAGGATCGCCACCCGCGGAAAAGGGGAATTCCCGTGGCAGCATTGACCGATATCGAGAGCAAACTCTTCTCTGCCCGCGAATTCCGGCTGGAAAATGGCCAGATACTGCCCATTCTCGAATTGGCCTACGAGACCTATGGCACGCTCTCGCCCCGCCGCGACAACGCCGTCCTGGTGGTGCATGGCTATACGTCGAGCCATCATGCGGCCGGCCGCAATGCTCCCGGCAAGCAGGGCCGCGGTGTCACCGAGGGCGCGGCGGGCTGGTTCGACGGGCTGATCGGGGCAGGCAAGGCCATCGACACCGACCGCTATTTCGTCGTGTCGGTAAACGCGCTCGGTTCGGCACACGGCAGCAGCGGCCCCAACTGCACCGACCCTCGCACCGGCAAGCCTTACGGTCCGACCTTCCCCGAGATCACCATGCGCGACATCGTTGCGAGCCAGAAGCTGCTGGTCGACTCACTCGGCCTGAAGAGCCTCGTCGCCGTGGTCGGCCCGTCGATGGGCGGCTTCCAGTCGTTCCAGTGGGCAGTCTCGTACCCAGGCTTCATGAAGGGAATTGCCCCCTCGGTCACGGCACCTCGTTCCCCGGCCGGCCTCGACCGGCTGGAGGCATTACAGAAACGCCTGGCCTCGGACCCGAACTGGAATGATGGCTGGTACTACGACAATGGCGGCATCGCTCGCACCCTGGAGGAGATCCGCTTCGAGACGTTGATGAACTACGGTCAGAACGAAATCCTGGCCGAGACGATTCCCGATCCCAAGGCGCGCGAGAAGGCGATTCGCGCCAACGCACAAGCCTGGTCGCACAACTATGATGGCCATTCACTGGTGGCGCTGCGCCGCGCGATCGGCACGCTCGACGTGACCGGCGACTACGACAAGCTCAGGAACACCAAGGTACTCTATGTGCAGTCCAAGACCGACAAGCTGTTCGAGATCGCTCACTGCCCGGCCTATGTCAGCGACATGCGCAAGGCCGGCATCGATATCACCTATGTCGAACTGCCATCGAACAAGGGCCACATGGCAAGCCACGCCGACGCAGCTTTGTGGGCACCCATCCTCGGTGTCTTCCTGAAGAATCTCTGATGGACGCAGTGTCCCTCCCACACGAGGACCTCGCTGCGCTGCTGAAGTGGTATGTCGACCACGGGCTCGACGAGACCATCGGCGAGGAGGCAATCGACCGTTTTGCGGCCTCTTCTCCACCGGCCGCCATACCGCCATCGGCCACGCCGCCGCGCACTGCGGCTCAGAAGCCGATCCGCGCTCCCGCGCCGCCGCCGGCCGTCCGTGCACCGGTGCCGCTCGAATCGCCTCAACTCGTCGAGGATGCGCGCGAACTGGCACTGCGCTGCACCACCATCGCCGAGCTCGAGGAAGCGGTGCGTGCCTTCGAGGGTTGCGCCCTGAAGCGCACCGCCAAGACCACGGTGTTCGCCGACGGCGTGCCAGGCGCTCCGGTAATGATCGTGGGCGAAGCGCCGGGCGCCGATGAGGATCGCCTCGGCAAGCCATTCGTGGGTGTCAGCGGCCAGCTCCTGGACCGAATGTTCGACGCCATCGGCATGGGCCGCCAGCGCGACCTCTACATCACCAACATCCTGTTCTGGCGCCCGCCCGGCAATCGCACGCCGACTCTGGCCGAACAGGCAATCTGCCTCGCCTTCACGCGCCGCCACGTCGAACTGTCGAAACCCAAGGTGCTGGTGCTGGCTGGCGGCACGGCCGCGAAGGCGATGCTCGACACCACCGAGGGCATCATGCGGCTGCGCGGCAAATGGACGACCTTGCAGCTCGACGACGGCACCGAGGTGTCGACGATGCCGACGTTCCATCCCGCTTATCTGCTGCGCACGCCCGCCAGCAAGCGTCAGAGCTGGCTCGACTTGCTGGCGATCGACCAGAAGCTTGAGGAGCTGGGCGTTAAAGTTTCTTCCTGAGGAAGAACTTCTGGTGGCCCTTGGGGTAATCGTCGAGGGCGCCGAAGACCTCGTAGCCGCGCCGCTCGTAGAACGGCCGTGCCTGGAACGAATGGGTATCGAGCGTCGCCGAATGGCAACCGCGCTCGACGGCATAGGCCTCGGCCTGATCCATCAACTTCGTCGCCCAGCGCTGGCCGCGCACCGATTCGTCAACCCAGAGGATCGTGACGTGAAGCCAGCCGCCCCAGACGCTGCCGAGCAGGCCGCCCATGACCTCGTCGCGCACATTCTTGAGGAAGTAGTTCACGGGATAGTAGGTCGACAGACCGGTAGCGCCGACGTTGTAGAAATCCAGGTGCTCGCGCACGGTCTGGGCTTCGCTGCCCGGAACCTGTTGGAAGACGACCCGGAGATCAGCCATGTTCGCGTGTCGCGGCACGCTGGCGCACCAGCGCCAGCACGGCGCGGCCAATGGGCATGTCGACACCGACCCATTCGGACATCTCGACCACCGCGCCCAGCAACGCCTCGATCTCGAGTGGCCGGCCGCGTTCGAGGTCCTGAAGCATAGAGGTCTTGTGCGCACCCACCTCGGCGCCACCGGCGATGCGCTTGTCGACGCCGATCGCGAATTTGACGCCGAGCTTTTCAGCCACCGTCTGGCCCTCGAGCATCAGCGCGCGGCAAACCGCGTGCGTGCCGGAGTCTGAAATCACTCTGTCGAGCGTGGCGCCGGTGAGTGCACTCACCGGATTGAAGGCCATGTTGCCCCACAGCTTGATCCAAAGCTCGTCGCGGATGCGCGGTCGCACCGGCGCCTTGAGGCCCGCCTTGATCAGCAATTCAGAAAGTCGAGCCGCGCGCTCGCTGCGGCTGCCGTCCGGCTCGCCCAAAGTGAAACGGTCGCCGTAAGTATGTTCGATCACGCCGGGTTCGACCACATCGGCAGCCGGATAGACGATGCTGCCCAGCACCTGCGCAGGTGGAAGTGCCGACGTCAGCGCGCCATCGGGATCGACCGATTCGATGCGCCGCCCGTCGAGGTCGCCGCCGAGCTTGAACGTGTACCACCAAGGCACACCATTGATGGCCGCAACGATCGTCGTGTGCGGACCTATCAGCGGCGCGAGCTGCGCCATCGCGGGCAGCAACGAGTGCGCCTTCAGCGTCAGCACGAGGTAGTCCTGCGGGCCGACGTCGCTGGGATCGGTGGCGACCCGCGGCCGGGTGACCGTCTCATGGCCATCGCTGCGCAACACCAGCCCCTTGCTGGCCAGCGCCGCGCCATGCGGGCCGCGTGCGACCACAGTGACAGGCATACCGGCCATCTCCAGCTTCGCGGCCATCAGGCCGCCGATCGCGCCGGCGCCGAAGACACAGATCGATGTCACGCGCCTCTCCTCAAGCCGTCGCCTCGGCGAGCCCAAGCTTCTGGGCAAGGCCGATGCGCTGCAGCTTGCCGGTCGCGCCCTTGGGGATCTCCGTCACGAACACGACCTTGCGCGGCACCTTGAAGTCAGCAGCCCGCTTGGCGACGAAATCGCGCAGTTCGCGTTCCGTCGCTTCAAGGCCTGCCCGAAGCACGACGACGGCACCGACTTCCTCGCCCAGCTTGGCATGCGGGATGGCGAAGGTAACGACCTGCTCGACCGCGGGATGATCCATCAGGATGGTGTCGATCTCGATCGGGCTGATCTTCTCGCCACCACGATTGATGATCTCCTTGAGGCGACCGGTCAGGAACAGGAATCCGTCTTCGTCGAAACGGCCCTGGTCTCCGGTGCGGAACCAGCCGTTGGCGAACGCCTTCAGGTTGGCGTCGGGATTGTTGTCGTAGCCCGCCGTCACGTTCGGTCCCTGGATGACGACCTCGCCGATCGTGCCCTGCGGCAGAAAGGCGCCCGCCTCGTCCATGATGGCGACCTTCGGGCCTGCAGCGAGCCCGACCGCCCCCGGCTTCCGCTTGCCCGGTGGCAAGGCGTTGGAGGCCATCTGATGGCTGGCTTCGGTCATGCCGTAGGATTCGATCACCGGGCAGCCAAATGCCGCCTCCAGTTCGGTCATCACCTGCGGTGGCAACGACGCCGACGACGAGCGGATGAGCCGAAGTTTGGCTGCCTTGGCGGTCTCTGTATTGCGGCCGAGCCGCGCCAGGATCGTCTGGTGCATGGTCGGCACCGCCGTGTACCAGGTTGGCTTGACCTCTTCGAGCCAGGCGAAGAAGCGCAGTGCATTGAAACCTGGCGTGCAGCTCACCGAGGCACCGGCGCCAAGCGACGACAGCACCGCGGCGATCAGTCCATGTATGTGGAACAGTGGCATGATGTTGAGGCAGCGGTCGGCGGGAGTGAGCGCCAACGCCGCACCGATATGACGCGCCGACGCCGCGAGGTTGGCCGCCGATAGCGGGACGATCTTGGGCCGCGCCGTGGTGCCCGACGTGTGGAGGACCAGGGCGATTTCGGCACCTTCGGAAGTGCCGGGCCTGGCTGCTTTGGCGGGCTTCAGCTCTGCGACATCAAGGGTGAACGTTCCGGCCGGCGCATCGGGCGTCGGCACCAGATCGATGATCGGCACGCCAACTTTCTGCGCCATGGCGCGCACCGGACTGTCCATGCCGTGCTGGACGATCACCGCCTTGGGCTTGAGATCGTCGAGGTAGAACTCGAACTCGTCGGCCCGGTAGGCCGGATTGAGCGGCGCCGAACTGCAGCCCGAGGCGACGGCGATGAAGGACGAGGCCATCTCCGGCCCGTTCGGCACCACCATGGCGACGCGGTCACCGCGGCCGATACCGACGCCGTTCAGAGTCGCGATCGTATCGTCGGCCACCTTCTTGAGGTCGGCGTAGGTGAGCCAAGGCCGGCCCGGCGCGCCAATGGCGGGAGCGTCGGGTCGGCCGGCGGTGACGACGTCGTAAGCTGTCTCGACCATGCTCTGCCTCAGGCTGCTGCCTTCTTTTCATCCGCAATGATCCGGTCGTAGGCCGGCAGCGTCAGGAACTCGTAGAACTGCGGTTGCTCGACGAGATCGATCATGAGCTGGGCTGCTTCTTCGTGGCGGCCCTTGGCATAAGCGTCGTCGCCCATCTGGGCCTTCACCTTGTCGAGTTCCTCACGCACGATCTGGCGCACCAACTCCTTGGTGATGAGACGGCCGTCGTCGAGCTTCTGGGCGTGGCGCACCCACTGCCAGACCTGCGCCCGGCTGATCTCGGCGGTGGCGGCGTCTTCCATAAGGTTGAACAACGGCACGCAGCCGATGCCGCGCAGCCAGGCCTCGACATAGCCGATGCCGACCGCCACGTTCTGGCGCAGGCCCGCTTCTGTCTTTGGCCCTTCCGGCATCTTGATCAGATCGGCTGCCGTTACATTCACGTCCTGGCGCTTTCGCGCGATCTGGTTAGCTTCCTTCATGACCGCGTCGAACTCGCTCTTGGCGATTTCGACCAGGCCGGGATGGGCCACCCAGGTACCGTCGTGGCCGTCGCCGGCCTCGCGCTTCTTGTCGGCACGCACGCGGCCCATAGCCTCGTCATTGGCCGCAGGATCGTTCTTGATCGGGATCTGCGCCGCCATGCCACCCATGGCGTGCACTTCGCGGCGATGACAGGTCTTGATCAGGAGCTGGCTGTAGCTGCGCAGGAAGTGCGAGGTCATGCCGACCTGGCCGCGATCGGGCAGCACCGACCATTCCTGTTCACGGAACTTCTTGATGAAGCTGAAGATGTAGTCCCAGCGGCCGCAGTTGAGGCCGGCGGAGTGATCCTTCAGCTCCCACAGGATCTCGTCCATCTCATAGGTGGCGAGGATGGTCTCGATCAGCACTGTCGCCTTGATCGACTTCTGCGGCACGCCGAGGGCATCCTGGGCATGGACGAACACGTCGTTCCACAGCCGGGCCTCGAGATGGTTCTCCATCTTGGGCAGATAGAAATAGGGGCCGGTGCCGCGAGCGAGTGCTTCCTTGGCGTTGTGGAAGAAGTAGAGCCCGAAATCGAACAGCGAGCCCGACATCGGCTTGCCGTCGACCGTCACATGCTTCTCGAGCAGGTGCCAGCCGCGCGGACGCACGAACAAGGTCGCGATCTTGTCGTTCAGCTTGTAGGTGCGGCCATTGTTGGGATCGACGAAGTCGATCTGGCGGCGGACGGCATCGGCCAGATTGTACTGGCCTTCGATCATGTTGGCCCAAGTCGGCGTCGAGGCATCCTCGAAGTCAGCCATGAAGACGTTGGCGCCGCAGTTCAGCGCGTTGATGATCATCTTCCGGTCGACCGGCCCGGTGATCTCGACCCGGCGATCGAGAATATCCTTGGGCAGCGGCGCCACGGTCCAGTCGCTCTCGCGGATCGTGGCGGTGGCGGCCAGAAAGTCCGGCTTCTCGCCGGCGTCGAGCCGCTTCTGCCGCTCGAGGCGGGCGGCCAGCAGCTCCTCGCGGCGGCCGTTGAATTTGCGCTGCAGGTCGGCAACGAAGGCAACTGCCTCTTTCGTGAGCACCTTTTCGAAGCCGGGCTTGATCGCGCCATTGATCTCGACGCCTACCGGAAGGTCCAAAGCCGCCATATCGTTTCCCCTCGAATATCTTCTGGATCACAGTGCGAGGGGCGATTTACCGCCTTGAGGCCCCGCCCGGCAAGGCGCTACGAGAGAATATGGACGCCGCCTTCATCGTCGACTGGCTGAATCTCGTGCTGCGCTGGTCCCACATGATCGTGGGCATCGCCTGGGTTGGCGCCTCCTTCTATTTCATCTGGCTCGACAATCACCTGCATGCCCCGCTCGACCCGGCCGACGCCGCCAAGGGCATCGGCGGCGAGGTCTGGGCAGTCCATGGCGGCGGCTTCTATACCGCCAAGAAATTCACGGTGGCGCCGGCGCGGCTTCCGCCGGAATTGCATTGGTTCAAATGGGAAGCCTATACGACCCTGATCACCGGCTTCTTCCTTCTGTGTCTCGTCTATTATTACGGTGCGGAAATCGCGCTGATCGATCCCTCGGTGATGGCGCTGGGCAAAGCCGAAGCGATCGCGCTCGGCATCGGTTCGCTTGTGGTCGGCTGGCTGGTCTACGACGCGCTTTGCCGTTCGGCCTTCGGCAACGACGATGCCGTACTGGGCGGCCTGTTGTTCCTTTTCTGCGCGGCGGCGGCCTGGGCACTTTGCCAGGTCTTTTCGGGGCGCGGCGCCTACATCCATTTCGGCGCCGTGCTGGGCACCATCATGGCGCTCAACGTCTACTTCGTGATCATCCCCGGCCAGCGCGAACTGGTGAAAGCCAAGGAAGAAGGCCGCACGCCCGATCCGAAGTTCGGGCTGATCGGCCGGCAACGCTCGGTTCACAATACATACTTCACCTTGCCGGTGCTGTTCACCATGATCAGCAACCACTACGCCGGTCTCTACGGCCATGAGTGGAACTGGGTGCTGCTGCTGATGATCTCGGTGGCAGGCACGCTGATCCGCGTCTGGTTCGTGCAGCGTCACAAGGGCGATCCCAATCCTCTGGTGCTGGCCGCGGGTCTGGTCCTGCTGGCCCTCACGGCGCTGCTCGCGCTGCCACGGCCGAGCGCGGACGGCGGCGGTCCGGTATCGTTCGAGCAGGTGGCCCCGATCATTCAGGCGCGCTGCGTCTCCTGCCATGCGGTCAGGCCGACACAGGAAGGCATCGCGGCAGCACCCAAGGGCGTGATATTCGAGACACCGCAGGAGATTCATCTGCGCGCCGCGGCGATCTACCAGCAGGCAGCCGCCTCGAAAGTCATGCCGCCCGGTAACATGACGCATATCACCGACGCCGAGCGACGCATGATTGCGCGCTGGTTCAAAGGCGGCGCACAATAGGCGGATGATCCTCCGCTCCGGCGGTCTGCCCTGGCGCCGCCTGCTCACCCTGGCGCTGGCTGCAGTCGCGATCCTTCTGTACTGGACCTACGTGGCCGAGCGCGGCGGCCGTACCGCCGTGCGCGAATCCGCTGCGACCGAAAGGAGCGAGCCGGTCGTTGCGAAAGGCTGGGGCGCATCGGTCGGTTTTGCCGATGCACGACGACTCGACGAACATTTCGAGAAACACGGCGCCGAATTCGGCCGCATCACCAAGCAGGACTACCTGCATCAGGCGCAACTCCTGCGCGATGCCTCGGTCGGCGGTCCGGTGATCGAAACCGTGAGACCCGACGGCGTGACGACGCGCTTCGACCGGCAAACAGGTGCCTTCATCGCCTTCAATCCCAACGGCGTCATCCGGACCTTCTTCAAACCCAACGATGGCGAGCGCTACTATCGCCGCCAGGCGGGGCGTGGCAGCAAATGAAACCACCTCCACCTCCCGGCCCGCCCGACGTCAAGGACCTGCGCGAGCTTGTCGACCAGTGGACCGCCTTCGCAACCGACCTCGAACGTCAGGACTACAGCTTCGACCTCGACAACTGGCTGAACGACGTCGACGTGCGCGAGCTGATCCTGGAAGCGCTGCCGATGTTCAGCCGCGAGGAAATGGGCGATCACGCCCTTAAGCTCGACGAGGCCGACAAGCAGTTCATGGCGGGCACGCGCGACTTCAAGCGCTGTGTCTGGGGCAGCGGAACGGCCAAGAAGGAAAAATGGACGGCGCAGAAGAACTGGTGGTACTTCCGCACGCCGCGGCGAACCAATGCCCAGCTCGAGGACGAACTGGCGACGGTTCGTTGATGGAATGAGATGAGTACACCGAAGATCCTGGTCGAGACCACCGGTGCGATCACCACCGTCACCATCAATCGTCCCGCGGCGAAGAATGCGCTCGACAATGAAGCGGCGCGCGGTCTGGCCGCGGCGCTGAAGGCCTTCGAGGCCGATCCGAGTGTGCGCGTGGCCGTGCTGACCGGCGCCGATGGCGCCTTCTGCGCCGGCGCCGACCTCAAGGAACTGGGCTCCGGCAACGATTATTTTCCATGGGCAGGCAGCGACGAAGGACCGCTGCGCAGCCCGCTGTCGAAACCGGTTATCGCCGCCATCGAGGGCCACGCCTGCGCCGGCGGCCTAGGTGTGGCGCTCTTCTGTGACATCCGCATCGTCGATGAGACTGCGACCTTCGGTGTCTTCTCTCGCCGCTGGGGTGTGCCGATGAGTGACGGCACGACCGTCCGACTGCCGCGCGTGATCGGTCAGGGCCGCGCCCTGGACATGCTGTTGACCGGTCGGGCCGTAGGCGCCGACGAGGCGATCGCCATCGGCCTGGCCACGCGCAAGGTGCCGCGCGGCAAGACCCGCGTCGAGGCCGAGAAGCTTGCGGCCCAGATCGCCAGCTTCCCGCCGATCGCCATGACCTCGGACCGTCAATCGGCCTACGAGAGCTTCGACCGCGCCCAGGCATCGGCGATCCGGCGCGAGATGGAACTGTCGATGGCGGCGCGGCGCCAGGAATCACAAAGCGGTGCAGCGCGCTTCGCCAAGGGCGAAGGCCGGCACGGAAAATTCGAGAGGTAGAGCGATGCGAGCCTTGGTTTGCCAGGCGTATGGAGTAATCGAGGATCTCAAGATCCAGGACATCCCGACTCCGCAACCCGAGGCCGGCGAGATCCTGGTCCGGGTCGGCGCGGCCGGCGTGAGCTTCGCGGCGATGCTGGGCGTGCAGGGCAAGCACCAGAACAAACCACCACTGCCCTACGTGCCCGGCAACGAACTGGCCGGCCACGTCGTCGCGTTGGGCGACGGCGTCGACAACGTCAAGGTCGGCCAACGCATCACCACGGGCGTCAGCCAGGGCGCCTACGCCGAATACGCCGTCGCGATTGCGGCCAATGCAGTGCTGATCCCCGAAACGATGCCCTATGCCGAAGCAACCAACTTCCCGACGCTTTATCCAACCGCCTACGGCGCTCTGAAATGGAAGGCGGGCCTGCAGCCCGACGAAGTGTTGCTGGTCCATGGCGCGGGCGGCGGCTCGGGTCTCACCGCCATCGAAGTCGGCAAGGCGATGGGCGCCACGGTGATCGCGTCCGCCGGCGGCGCCGACAAGCTCAAGGCCGCCAAGGAGGCCGGCGCCGACCATCTGATCGACTATCGCGCCGAAGACCTGCGCACCAAGGTGCTGGAGTTGACCGCCGGCCGCGGCGCCGATGTGATCTACGATCCGGTCGGCGGCGCGGCGTTCGATGCCTCGCTGCGCTGCATCGCGCCGGAAGGCCGTTTGATCCCGATGGGATTCGCCAGTGGCACCGTCCCGCAGATCCCGGCCAACATCCTGCTGGTCAAGAATGCGACGGTGATCGGCTTCTACTACGGCTATTACAACGGCTGGGGCGGCAAGGGCACGGCGACGCCCAAAGAAATCGCGGCGCTCGCTCGGCGCCGTACAATGGTGGCCGAGGCGCAGGCCGAACTGATGCGCTGGTTCACTGAAGGCAAGCTGAAAGCCACGATCGCAGCCACGCTCGATCTCGCCGACTGGGTGACAGGCTTCAAGCTCATCGAGGAGCGTACGGTGGTCGGCAAGGCCGTGCTGGTGCCCTAACCAAGCACCTTGGGAAACATCCCGCATTCCAGCCGGTCGCCCGGTCTGAGGCCATGGCCTTCGAGCGGCGGCGAGACCTGGCCAACCCGCACGGCGTAGCGTGCATCTTCGCCACACCAACGTGTCGCCCAGGCACGGCGGCGGCGCGAAGCAGAATGATTGCCCGAAGCGCCATGCACGGTGAGCGCATGAAAGGCGATGACGTCGCCTGGCTCCATGTCCCAGGCCAGGAACTCGTGAAGACCGCGTTCGGCGTCCAGATCGGGCAGCGGTTCGAAGCGCGGATCCTGGACCTGCAGGTCGACGCCACCCTGCTTGAAGTACCTGGGCTGGAACCAGCGGCCCCAGCGATGCGAGCCCTTCACGTATTCGACACAGGTCGCCCGGTCGACCGGATCCAGCGGCAGCCACAGCGAGACAATCTGCGCACCATCGATCGGATAGTATGGCTGGTCGTGATGCCAGGGCGTGCGCTCCCGCGTGCCCGGCTCTTTCACAAGCAGATGGTCGTGATAGTAGATGACCTCGCGGGAGCCCATCAGGTGGGCGGCGATCTCGCGAGCGGGAGATTGATAGACAAAGGCTCGGGCCGCCGCATGCCGTTGCCAGAGCTGGAAGTCGACGAAGAACAAGCCTGGCGCACCGTCGGGCGTGTTTCGGCGCACCATCGGCCCGGGGCTTGCCATGTCGGCGTCGACCGCCTCGCGCAGGCGCTCGATCCAATCCGGCGCGAAGGCGCCGCGCAGGCAGACGGCGCCATCCTCGCGGTAGCGTGCAATCTCGGCATCGCTCGGCAACCCGGGCATCAGATATTACCGAAATTTCCGCCGCGGCCCTTGCCGGCGGCAAAGCGTGCCGCGCCGGCCCGCGACTCCTGCTGAAGCGCCGGGGCGCCGCGATTGCCTTCGTTGACCAGTGCCTCGGCGACGCCGAGGCCCCATTGTTCGTAGGACGAACGTCGGTCGGAGCGCAGGCAGGTCTGGGGAAACCTCGCGAGCTGTTCGGCCAACGCCTTGGCCTCGGCAAGCGCCTGGCCGTCCGGCGCCAACCGATTCGCCAGCCCCCAGTCCAGTGCTTCGCGGGCACCAACCTCGCGCCCGGTAAGAATCATGTCGAGGGCGCGGCTGTGACCGATCAGGCGTGGCAGGCGCACCGTGCCGCCGTCGATCAGCGGCACCCCCCAGCGCCGGCAGAACACACCGAACTTCGCGTTCTCAGAAGCGACACGCATGTCGCACCACAGCGCCAGTTCGAGACCGCCAGCCACCGCGTAACCTTCGACAGCGGCGATCACCGGCTTGGACAGCAGATGGCGTGTCGGCCCCATTGGGCCGGGGCCTGCAGGGTCGTGCAACGAGGGGCCATCGCGGCCGGCTGCCACTTTCAGATCGAAGCCGGCGCAGAAGCTGCCGCCACGGCCGGTCAGGATCGCTACCGACTGCGTTTTGTCGGCATCGAAGGCCAGGAACGCGTCGCGCAGCAGAACCGCCGTCTCGGGATCGACGGCGTTGCGTGCCTCGGCGAACCGATCGATCGATACGACCGTGACCGGTCCGTCCTGCTCGATCGCGACCTTGGCCCCGCCGGAAGCCATCTCAGCGCCCTTGCATCATGCGCAGCGGCGTATAGACCAGCACCGTCTCGCCCTTCTGGTTCTTGACCAGATTGGAGGTCCGGACCAGCGCACGGGATGGATCCTTCGAGGTGGGCTTGATTTCCGTCACCTCGACTTCGACGTGGATGGTGTCGCCCACATAGCTCGGCCCTTTGATGTCAAATCCCATCGACAGGAATGCGAGCCCGGTCCCCTGCAACGTGGTCGGAATGACCAGCCCCTCGGCCATGGAAAAGACCAGTGCCCCCGGCACCGGATGGCCGCCGCGCATCGGGGCGTGGTGGACTATGTACTCCTTGTTGGTGAACAGCTCCTCGGAAAAGCCGCACAAGGTCACGAAGGCGAGCAGGTCGGCCTCGAAGAGCGTGCGGCCGAAGGTGACGAAACGGTCACCGAGCGTGAGGTCGCGCCAGTTCCAGCCTTCACCCAACTGCTTCATCGCAAACCTCTCAATGGGCGTGGGCGCCGGCATTCACGCCCGCGCGCAGCTTGTAGAGCCGGCTGCAGTAAGGGCACTCGACATGTCCCTCAGGCCCGAGATTGAGGTAGACTTTTGGATGCCCCAAGGCGCCGCCGCCGCCATCGCAGGCGACGCGGTCAGTATCGACGGTGATGACTTCGAAAGGCTCGGTCACGATCTCACTCCTGTTTCGCCGTCCAATGATAGCGGTCGTCTCTGCCCTGGTCATGCTCTCCGCGTGCGCGCCGACGGTCATTCCCTCGGGCAGCCCGGTGCGAACGCCGGACCTGACCGCAGACCGTTATGTCGCGGCCGACGGCACGGCGCTACCGCTCTCCGTATGGCCGGCGGAAAATGGTGCCCCCACGGCAGTGATTCTGGGCCTGCACGGCTTCGGCGACTACCGCAACGCCTGGGAGGAGCCAGCCACGATCTGGGCCAGGGCCGGCATCACGACCTATGCCTACGACCAGCGTGGCTTTGGTGGCAGCCCGACGCGCGGACGCTGGGCCGGCACCGCCAGCCTGGCCGAGGATGCCCGGGCGATGGCCGCTCTGGTGCGCGCCCGACATCCCGGTGTGCCTCTCTATCTCGCCGGCGAGAGCATGGGCGGTGCCGTCGCCCTCGTGGCCGCCGAGCGGCCGATCGACGTCGACGGGCTGATTCTGCTTGCAACCGCGGTACGGTCCCGAGAAACGCTGGGACCGCTGGCCAGCGGCGGGCTTTGGTTTTTCGCCCACACGATCCCCTGGATGCCGGCAGGCCCAACATCCATCGACTACAAGCCGACCGACAATCCGGAGACCCTGGAAAAGCTCCGCAGCGATCCGATGATGCTGCGCCAGCCACGTCTCGACATGGCCTACGGCCTGGTCGACCTGATGGACGCGGCCACACGTGCTGCCGGGAAGGTGAACCAGCCCTATCTCATGCTGCACGGCATGGGAGACCGGATCGTGCCACGGCAGCCGGTAAAAGCGGCCATCGAGATCATGCCGCGACGGCCTGGTTCCAGGCTCGCCTTCTATCGCGACGGCTATCATCTGCTTCTGCGCGACAAGGATGGGCCGGTGGTGGCCGCCGACATCGTCGCGTGGATATCGGACCACGAAGCGGCGCTTCCCTCGGGTGCCGACGCCGCACGCTCCCAGCCTGAGCTGGCCGTCCTATGGGGTTCCCGCCACGCCCGGCAGCTTCGTTGACAGCAAGACGAGCACCACCCAATTCCTCACCGGCAGAGGCCGGGCGAAAGATCGTCGAATGTTTGCAGAACTGCCCGGCAATGGGGCGCTGGTCGTTGTTTAAGTATTCAGCCTGGCGGTGCTGTTAGCCGGCATCTGGATCGGACACGGGCTTGGCGCCTGGCGGCGACGCGGAATCACGTGCCCGACAGCGTAATCGTCATGCTGTTCCTGCTGGCGATGATTTCGATGGGTCTGGTGGCATTCGATTCGATCGTCCAGGATAAACGCGGTTTGGTGCTCTCGTCGTTACCGCGATCCTGACCGCCGGTGTCCTCGCGGTGGCGATCGACATGGATCAGCCCTGGCCCGGCCTCCTGGCCATCGATCAGGCGCCGCTGACCGACCTGCGGCGCGGCGTCAGTATTCCGCCAAACGGGCGAGACGACCGGTTACCTGGCGCTGCAGCGAATGACGACAGACGCCGGCCCGCGCACCTGGGTCATGTCACCCCGGGTCGGCATGTTCTGCATCCTCAGGACGGTGTAGTTGCCGTTGGTCTTTTCACACAGGGCGGTCGCTCGCGTATCGCAGCCACCGGGTGTCTTGCAGTTGATCGCCAGTGCCGGCTGGCCGTCCGTCCAGGTGACGGTTGACGCCTGGCTTTCCGTCTTCGGATCGTTGCCAAGCGTCTCCTTGCCGGGACCGCACGCCGCAACCAGACCCGCGATTGCAACGCTGAGCATCCACCCCGATGTCGATCGCAAGGTCATCCCGTCCCCCATTGGCCCGGCTTGGGGCCGGGCGCGCGACAGTACATCGCCGTGGCCGGCGCTTGCAAGACAGCGAGGCTTTTGCCGGTCCGGATGCTCGCCCATCGTCGCGGCGGCGCGTATGGTCTCGCACCGACGAACCACTGCCCCTGGAGATGCCAAGATGCGGTGCGTCCGCACAATCGCGCTATTCGTCCTGGCCGCCGTCATGCCCTTCGGCTCTGCCATGGCGCAGCAGACGAACGATCAGCTGGCCGCACGTTGCAAAGAACTCGGCGCCATCTTCGACAAGTACGGCGCGCGCCGCAGCGAAGGATCGGGCGGCCCCGACATGACCCGGATGGGCGCCGGTATCGACTGCGCCAAGGGGCGCTATGCCCAGGGCATCAAGGCGCTGGAGGATCTCCTGCGCGGCGAAAGGATTCCATTCCCGCCCGCCTGACCCGACAAGGTATTTCGCCGGCTACTTGCCCTTGAGCTTGAAGTCGCGCCACAGGAGGATTCCGGTGGCGTTGTCCAGGGTCGACCCGTCGAGCTGTCGGCGCAGTTCATGGGCGCTCGGCCGCCAGATCATCGATGCCTCGCCGGACGCGCCGGCAAGGCGTGCGGTTCCACCCGACAGCTTGAATGCACCCCGACAGCCGATCAGTTCGTAGCCCGCACATTGCCAGTCGCCCCAGGCCGTGGCGCCGTCGTGTGCGGTGAAGGTGCAGGCGCCGTCGCCGGTCTGCCGTAGCGTCGTCTGGTCGACCCTCACCGACGCGACGCAGGCGATGTGGCCACTGTGGATCGGCCCTTCATCGGTTTCGATGAAAAATGGGCCGGCCAGCGAGCCCGCCACCATAACCTGCTTCTCCGCCGCACGGACGATCGTGCCGTTGGCGGCTATGACCGCAAAGGCATTGAATGTCTGGACTTCATCCTGGGCAAGGGCGCCGCCGCCCGAAAGGGCGGCAAGGCAGACTGCGCCGGCAAAAGCGCTGCGGATGGTAGCGATGGTCGTCATTGCCGCCCTCACTTGAAATCGATAACCACGGCGTCAGCGCCGAG
The DNA here is from genome assembly GCA_937919085.1 of uncultured Reyranella sp. Lineage (GTDB taxonomy): Bacteria > Pseudomonadota > Alphaproteobacteria > Reyranellales > Reyranellaceae > Reyranella. The sequence goes on along the minus strand of CALFRN010000224.1, from coordinate 7,218 downwards.
CGACACCGCCAGGCCCTGGCGGCGCGTCTTCAGGTCAATCATCACGCCGTTGGGATTCTCCAGCCACATCTCGCCGCTGCCCTTGTTGCCGGCCACAGCACCGTAGCGTGCCTGGCCGTAGGCACCGGGAAACTGATGCAGCTCCTTGAGATTGTAGACGTCGCCGTAGGCCTCGATCTTGGAGAAGCCGAAACCGCCGACGCCCAATCCGCCGACCGAGAAGCGGTAGCTTTTACCCTTGAAGTGCAAGGTGCCGCTGCCGACGTTGCCGCTGCCTATGAAGGCAACCTGGACCTGCTCTATATTGACGGTCCCCGACTTCACGCGCTCCTGGGCGTGCGCCGGGCCGGCAACGAGCGCCGCTCCGGCAGCGCCCACCAAGGTCTGCCGCCGGCCAAGGGCCAAACGCTTTGGTTCGATCATCGCCCCACCCTCCGTACTCACTCAGCTTTCGACAACGGCCGTCGTCTCGATCTCGACCAACAAGCCCGGAACGGCCAACGCGCTCACGGCGACAAGGGTCGAAGTGATGCCCGACCTCTTGAGTCCCTTGGCCATGGCTTTCGTGACCGCGCCCATGTCCCGGATATCGGTCACGTAGATCGTCATTCGGGTGACATCGGCCATTCGTGCGCCTGCCGACTTAAGCGCGGCATCGATCTTGCGCATGGTGATCGTGGTCTGCTCAGCGGCGTTCCTGCCCTGGATGCGCCCCCTGGAATCGAGCGACGTCGTGCCGGCCACGAACACCAGGGGCCCGCTCTTGATGGCACGGACGTAGAACCCGGCCACTTCGGTGCCGTCAGGGAACAGTTTCTTGGCCATGAGTCGCTCCGTGGAATGATGGGCTATGGTGTCAATCTAGGCGAAGGACCGGAACGAGGCAAAGGAGGGACAATGTCTCTGGATCGATATCGGATCGCCGTGGTGACGGGGGCGAGTCGCGGCATAGGCGCAGCGACGGTCCGGCAACTCAGGATCGCCGGCGTCGAAGTCTATGCCGTGGCGCGCTCTGCCGAAGATTTGACCAGCCTGGCCCGGGAAACCGGCTGCCGACCGCTGGCGCTGGACATCTCCCATCGCGATGCCGTCCTGTCGGCATTGGGTACACTCGACGCCGACGTCCTCGTCAACAACGCCTCGGCCTTTGCGCGATCGGCCGCTTCCTGGGAAACCTCGCCCGACGACATCGACGCCGTGGTCGACGTCAACATCAAGGGCACCTTCAACTGCCTCGCCGCCCTTGTACCCGGTATGAAGGCGCGCGGGCTCGGTCATGTCGTCAACCTGAGTTCCATGGCTGCAACCTGGGCAATCTCGGGCATGCCGGCCTATGCCATGACCAAGGCTGCTTTACACAACCTCAGCCAGACGCTGAGGCTCGACCTTCACGGCTCCGGCGTACGTGTGAGCGAAATCGCCCCGGGCCGGGTGGAGACCGGGGCGCACCTCGCCATGCTCGACGACCGCGACGAAGGCCGCCGACGCTTCTACGAAGGCTACGAAAGCCTGATGGCAGAGGACATCGCCGAGGCGATCATGTTCGTGCTGGGCTCACCGCAGCGCATGGACGTGAGCTTCATGGAAATCGTGCCGACGGATCAATCCTATGGCGGCTCGCAGTTCCACCGCAGGGGTAACGTCTAGGCACGTCGCTTGCACGGGATTCAGACGTCGGGGAAACGTAGGAGACCATGAAGCTCAAGAATCTTGCCGCCATCCTCGATCCGACCGCACCGAACGACCGCCCGCTCATCATCGAGCTCTCACCCGAGGGCGATGAGCTGCGCCGCCTGACATATGGCGAGAGTCGCTGGCGTATCGCCGCCATGGCACGCGGCCTGCTGAAGCGCGGCCTCAGGCGCGGCGATGCGGTCGCCATCGTCGCCGCCAACAGCGCCGACTACCTCACCCTCTACATGGCGACCATGGCGGCGGGCATGGTCTCGGTGTGCGTCAACCACAAGCTGCCGCGCGAGACGGTGGCGCACATCATGAAGGACTCAGCCATCCAACTCGCCATCGCCGATGCCGAGCGCACGCCACTGGTAAGCGAGCTGGTGCCGACCGTGGCGATGGAGCAGATCGACAGCCTGCTCGATCCCGGCGATTTCAAATCGATCGACATGAACCCGGAAGAAGTCGCGATGGTGCTCTATACGTCGGGCTCCACCGGCCTGCCCAAAGGCGTGCCGCTTACACATGCCGGTTACATCTGGGCGACCGGCGCGACACCCGAGCAGCGCCCCGGCATCGAGGGCAAGAAGACCATCATCGCGGCGCCGCTGTTCCATATGAACGGCCTGTTCAGTGCCAAGATGGTAATGATCAACGGCGGCACCATCGTGCTGATGACCGGCTTCACCGCCGGCGGATATATCCGCGCCATCGACCGACAGAGGGTCGATATGGTGACCTCAGTGCCGACGATGCTGGCGCTGGTAATGCGCGAGACCGACGAACTTGCCAAGGCCGACCTTACTTGCGTTACGACCGCCGTCACCGGCTCGGCGCCATCGACGCCGGAGTTCTTCGCCGACATGCACCGGCTGTTCCCCAAGGCCGAGACCGCCAATAGCTGGGGCACGACCGAGTCCGGTCCGCTGGGCTTCGGTCCGCATCCCGACGGGATCCCGAAGCCGCTCGGGGCGCTGGGCTTTCCACGCAAGGGCGTGGACGTCAGGTTCGTGGGTGGCGCCGAAATCGGCCCGACCGAGGGCGTACTGCACATCCGCACCCCGGCGTTGATGACCGGCTACCTCAACCGCGAGGCCGACACGAATAAGCGCCTGATCGACGGCTGGTACGATACCGGCGACGTGATGCGCCGAGACGAGAATGGCTTCGTCTTCTTCGTCGGCCGCGCCGACGACATGTTCCAGTGCGGCGGCGAGAACGTTTATCCCGGCGAGGTCGAAAAACTTTTGGGTCGCCATCCCGACGTCGCGCAAGCCTGCGTCGTGCCGGTACCGGACGAGATCAAGTACCAGCTTCCCGTGGCCTTCGTGGTCGCCAAACCCGGCGCGACACCCACGGAAGATAAGCTGCGCCGCTTCGCACTCGACAACGGCCCCGCCTATGCCCATCCGCGCGCCGTGTGGTTCGTGGGCGAACTGCCGCTCGCCGGCACCAACAAGATCGACCGCAAGGCGTTGATCGACCAGGCTGTCGCAACCTACGCGCGCGACAGCGGTCGCCGCCTGTAGGGGACTACTTCTTGCCACGCCCGGAGGCGGATTGTCTGTCCGACATCAGGGTTCGGATATCGCAGACAGCCCCTTGGCCGCGAAACGAGTTCGTCGCGACACTCACTCCGAGAGCGGCCCCGCCTTCTTCCGTGACGTTTTTCCCGCACAAACGGCCCGAACGCGCAGCCGCCGACGATGCCGGCACCGTCGCATCAGTGGTCTAGGAGTCGGCGGTGAAACCGATCTTCTTCACGATCGGCCCCCAGCGATCGTAGCTCGACTTCAGAAGCGACGCGAGTTCCTGCGGCGTCGAGGACTTGGCTTCGAGCCCCATGACCGCGAGCCCCTCGATCACGTCCGGCCGCGCAAGCGCAGCGCGCAGCGCACCGTTGGCTCGCAGGACCACCGGCGCCGGCGTGCCGCCCGGCGCGAAAAACCCGAACCATTCGGAGAAGACCAGGTCCTTGTATCCCTGCTCGGCAAAGGTCGGCACGTTTGGAGCAAAGCGGCTGCGCGTGGCGCCCGACACGCCCAGGAAGCGGATCTTGCCGGCGTTGGCCTGCTGCGTGAACTCACCGACCGGCGCCGACACCGCCTGGATCTGACCGGCGACGAGATCCTGTACCGCGGGCGCCGAACCCCGGTAGGGCACATGCTTCAGTTCGATGCCGCCCGCCTGTCCCAGCAGTACGCCGATGAAGTGCGGCACCGATCCAGCCGCCGGCGACCCGTAGTTGGCCTTGTCGGGATTGGCCTTGCACCAGGCAAGAAATTCCGCAACGGTCTTCACGTTGTCCGGCACAGCGGGCCCGACGCAGAAGCCGAAGTCGAACGTGCAGGCGAGCGTAACCGCGGTCACGTCAGTAAATGCATCGTAGGCGAGCTTCTTGTAGATGTGGGGATAGATCATCAGCATCGAAGCCGGCGTCTGCAGCAGCACGCTACCGTCGGTCGCGGCGCCCTTCATCAGCTGCACCGCAATCTGACCGCCCGCCCCCGGCTTGTTCTCGACGATCGCCGCCTTGGTGTAGGACGTTCCCTTGATGCCCTCGGCGATGCGGCGGCAGAGCGTGTCGGACGTGCCGCCCGGCGGGAAGCCGGTGATGAGGCGCACGTTGTCGAGCGGCGCTCCCTGCGCAGTTGCCCGACCGATGAAACTCCCGAACGTGGCGAGCGCTGCGGCAGTACCCGATGCGCGGACAAAGCCGCGACGACCATACTTCGACATGATGCTTCCTCCCATGCTCGACCCTTCATTCCAGGCCGATCATTCCCCTCGTTGCGCCGAAGGTTGATGGTTATGCTATATAACTATCCAGGGCCGTCAATAGTTCGCTGGCAATCGGGAGGCACCGGGACGTGGAATTCGCGAGACGAACGGAGGGACGGGTGGCGACGAAGTCGACGGCGATAGATCTTGGGCCGCTCGGGGACAGCGTTGGCTACCTCGTGCGGCGAGCCCAGGTCACGATATTCCAGAGCTTCTTCGAATTGTTCGAGGCAGCCGAGGTCCGACCGGCCCAGTATTCAGTCCTCACGGTGATCCAACATAATCCGGGACTGAGCCAGACCCGGATTGCCGACGCGCTCGGCATCAAGAAGACGAACCTGGTGGCCATGATCGACGAGTTGGAGACGCGTGGCCTGGCCCGTCGCCTGGTCACCGAGCGTGATCGCCGCTCCCATGCCCTCTTCCTGACGCCCAAGGGCAACGCCTTCGTGGTACGGCTGCACCGGCTCGACGCAGCGCTCAACCGCCGCTTGGGACAGGCGCTGGCGGGAAGTGACCACCGGCAGTTTTGCGAGGCATTGCGCCGCATCGCTGCGGCCTAGCCCAGGAGCGGCTGAATTGCCACGCCGGGCCGGACTCGGCCCGCGTTGCACCCTACAGGCCCCTCCGCTATGGTCCGCCGCGCGGGACCCGTAGCTCAGCTGGATAGAGCGCTGCCCTCCGAAGGCAGAGGTTGCGAGTTCGAATCTCGCCGGGTCCGCCAATCATTTCAATGAGTTAGGCGATTTTCGCCGAGCGCAGATTTGCACCTAGGTAGCATATAGGTAGCAGCAATTGCGCTCTCGCGTATCAGCTACCTTGCAGAGATTCAGCAACTGTAACGCAACTCATAGCGGCCTTTCGCCAGCACACGCCTTTAGCAGACGAAGGGGACGCCGAAGCGCTGACCGAGGAGCCGCCGCGCGGGGGCGTCGATCAAGACGATCATGAATGGGACCGGCCGGTGCGAACCGTCAACGGCTGCGTGGCGGCGGCACCTCGGCAGGCGACGCATCGCCTTACCTCAGGCTGAACGTTCTCGACGCTCGATCTGTGCGAGATCGTCGCGATGAATGAGCCGCGTCTCATGCAGCCCACCGGCACCGGGCGCGAGCCTGACAATCATGGACCCGCAGCCAACGTAGATTTCCTCACCTACGCAAGCAATGCTGTTCGGCCTTCCGAATGCCCAAGCTGAATGACCGGTGCTACGGTGCGGAGTCCAATCGAGGCTGACTTCCCGCATCAGATTGTTCAGTTGCGGCAAGCAAGGCGCGAAAAGCTTCATCGACGCATCGTCGATATTGAACTTTAGCAAGCCCTGCCAGATAGCAATCCACAACGTCCCAGCATCGGAAATGCCGCCCACTTCCGGAGTGTCTGGCAGGCGAACTGAGCGTTGCAATTCGAGTCCGGTTCCCACTTCCCCGCGATAGACTTCGATGGCTCCTGTGAATGGGCTGACGTGAGCACATCCTCGCAAGACGACGACTGCATCACGATTGACGTAGATGCCCAATACATTGCCGAACTCGCCTACGGCAGTACTAAGGTGTTGCTTGACGATATTTTCGGCCTTGTCGAACTCGACTAAGCCGCCGTCCCATTCGCCCTCATCGTATCCGGCAAGCCAGCCATTGGGGCCGCCCACGAGGTGTCGCGCCGCGTCGATACTGACTTCGGGGGAGCCAGCCGGGCCCCATGGACGGCTTATGAGATGCTGCGCCGGTGTATTGTCATGCTCGTGTAATTTCGTCGACGCTCTCAGGCGTTTTCCGGTGTGTTGATGCTCCCACCTTGAATGCGCTGACCTAACAACAAGTCCGGCTGATCCAGCCTGAACGCCCCATTCACGCTTGCCAAGAAAACGAAGATAGACTTTGCCGTAGCCCGCAGCCGGTAGCTCAACGAATTCGGAAAGTGGATACGATGTTGGTTTCATGGTCTTTGCTTCAGAGTTACCTCTGCCCCCGACCGGGGGGCTCTTCGCCCCACTGGCCATCGTTTGACTCTCGCGGGAACAAGTCCTGAAGGCGCAGAGGGTCGCTCGCGATGAACGCTGCAAGCTCATTGAGTTGCTCGCGCATCACGATACGGAGGTCATCCCGGTGGAGCCACGCCTCGATCACCGCGAGGTCTCTCGACAAAATGACCGCCTCGGGAGACGCTTCTTTCTCGTACCCCATTTTTTCATACAGTAGGCTGGCGAACTGCCGAATAAAGAATGCGCCTCGTTGGAGCAATTCGTTGGGAGCCACCCCCCAAAAAGAAATTAGCTTTTCCGTGTCGGGCTCCTCGTCGCACAGCGCGGCGATGACAAAGCGAGCAGGCGCGATTCGATCAGGAGCGTCCCTAACGCGGTCGTAAGCGGCAAGGTACACTGCGTATGTGAATTTATCATCGTAGGAGAGCGACATTGGATGCTCCAGTCAGTCGGTGAATTTTCTGAAACAAGAGGCTGATGATCCGTGCCAGCCAGTTGCCGACGCGGAGCGCGGTATCGTGGAGACGGGTCGTTCGACAGACCTAACAATCGACGCAGAGGCGCTGATGCCATCGCGCTCGCGACGGCGACGGCGGCCAGAACAAAGCCCTCATCCTACGTCGCTAGAATCCTTGCGACGTCGGGAGCTAGGACGCATCACAGGCAGGCCGCCCCCACCTTGAGACGACGTGGCTGGTTTCACTAAATTGATAAACAAGCACTTAAAACACGAAGCCCTCCATGCGGAGGGCCGACGCTTGCCGCTTCGTTGCTCC
>CALFRN010000223.1 GCA_937919085.1 uncultured Reyranella sp. | reverse complement strand
CCGAGAAGGAGGACAAGATACTCCCCATCCTCGACCGCTGGTCAGAGCTCAAGCGCCAACTGGCTGGCTGAGCGACAGTGGCCGCGCCATGCCGATAGGCGGCGGCGCGGATATGATTTTGAAGCGCGAGGCATGCCAAGACGATCAACCTGAAAGAGGGTTGACCGGGTTGATCAGGGGCGGATGCCGGTTTCAGGCCCGGCGTAAGTGCAGCCAGCACCAGAAGGTCAAAGGCGCCAAGCTTCATCTATCTCCTGTTCTTTGGCGTGCGGCCTGCTGGCCGTCACTGCTTACCGGCCTCGCTCGGCCCGTCGGCGACAGTGATCATGTCCGTCGTGTTTCCTCCCGGATCGAGAATTCCAGTTGAACCGACCCCAGGCCACGCCCAATATTATCGGCCGCCGCCAGATGGAGGAAACAATGCCGTCCGTCACTGCCAGGAAGAAGTCCCCGCAGACCGTATCCCGCCAGAAGGTCGCCCACGCCCGCGCCAAGGAACCTGTCCTGGTCAAGGGACGGCGCGACTTCTTCAAGTATCGCGACCTTGGCGTCGCCGACGCCAGCGCCGGCACGCTCCGCGCCCAGGTGATGAGTTCGAGCCAGGGCATGAGCCGGCCGACCGGCTGGCACTATCACGAGTGCGACGGCCAGTTCATCTACATGATCAAGGGCTGGGTCGATCTGGAGTTCGAGGACGGCAAGACGATCCGCGTGGAGGAGGGCGACTCGCTCTTTATCCCGGGCTACCTGCGCCACAACGAGATCCGCACCTCGGAGGCGATGGAGATCCTGGAGGTCTCGTCCCCCGGCGTGATGGAAACCACGCCTTGCGAGGCGCCGGCGGGCTTTGAGGCCTGAGCCGACTGCTTGACAGGAAGACGTCCGTTTCCTATAGTTCCTGTCGGGGGACGCGGCGAGTCGTTTGTTGCCGGGACAGGAAAGGCGGTTCTGCTTTTGCACGCTTCTGCCGCGCACGGAGCGGTGAATGGCATCGGGAAAATAACCAAGAAGAACAAGGGCCTGAAAGCCGTTCAGTGGGACTCTTGACCTCCACAGGTCGTGGAGGTCGGAGACGACACCAAGGTGAATGATGGGGCGACCGGAATCATGAAAATCGGCGCGGTGATGTTCTTTACGGCGGACTCCATGCAGCCCGCCGCGCTGGGACGGGCACTGGAGGAACGCGGCTTCGAATCATTATGGGTGCCGGAACACACCCACATTCCGTCTTCGCGCAAGTCGCAGTATCCGGCGGGCGGTGGCCTGATCCGGCCCTACTACGAGATCATGGACCCGTTCCTGGCGCTCAATACCGCCGCTGCCGTGACGACCAGGCTCAAGGTCGGCACCGGTATTGCGCTGGTGATCCAGCGGGATCCGATCATGACGGCCAAGATGGTGTCGACCATTGACCAGCTCTCGGGAGGCCGCTTCCTGTTCGGCGTCGGCAACGGTTGGAACCAGGACGAGATCGAGAACCACGGCACCGTGTTCAAGACGCGCCACAAGATGGCACGCGAGCGCATCGAGGCGATGAAGAAGATCTGGGCCGAGGAGGAACCTGAGTATCACGGCGAGTTCGTGAACTTCGACAAGATGAAGCAGTGGCCAAAGCCGGTGCAGAGGCCGCACCCGCCAATCATCGTCGGGGGTGGGTTTCCGCATGCCGCCAGGCGCGCCATCCGCTACGGCGACGGCTGGATTCCCCGCGACGACTGGCTGGAACGCGACGGCATGGGCATCATCGAGAAGTTCCGTTCGATGGCGAAGGAAGCCGGGCGCGATCCCGCCAGCCTGCCCATCAGCGTATTCCGCGTGCCCGATAATATCGAGCGCCTGCAGCTATGCGAGAAGATCGGCATCGACCGCGTCGTCTTCTCCCTGCCGGCCGAGAAGGAGGACAAAATCACGCCGATCCTGGACCGCTGGTCGGAGCTGAAGCGTCAGCTGGGTCGCTAAACCAATTCCATGCTCGCGATTGCCTGGTTGGCAACAGTGCTCCATAATTTGACCCAAGAAAAAATGCGACGCTAGACAAGCGATCGCGAGCATCTCGGCCTGGGAGGCGACCATGACCATTCTTCGTGCTTTCGCGATGGCTAACTTGGCGCTCGGCTTGGCGTTGGCGTCGTTGCCGGGCTCTGCCGCTGCAGCGGAGACCATCCTGTTCAACTGCTTCTTTCCGCCGCAGCATTACATGTGCACCGAAATGGTGCCAGAACTGGGCCGCCGGATCGAGAAGGCGACTGAGGGCCGGGTCAAGATGCGCATCCCGCCCAAGAGCGTCGCGGCTCCGGCCGACCAGTACGACGCGGTGGTCGCCGGTGTTGCCGACGGCGCTCTGCAATTCAACACTTTCATTGCCAACCGCGTACACGGGATCCAGGTGGCGCACCTGCCCTTCGTCGGCTCCGAGGCGGCCGAGCCGGCTTCGGTCGCACTGTGGAGCACCTATCAGAAATTCTTCGGCGACAAGGACGAATACAAGGGTGTCGTCCTGCTATCGGTGTTCGTTTCAAACGGCGGCGAGTTCGCATCGACCATCGACAAGCCGATCCGCACCGTTCAGGACATCAAGGATCGCAAGATGTGGGCGCTGCCGGGTACGACCGCCGACGTCGTCAAGGCGACGGGCTCACCGGTGGTCTCCGGCCCGGCTGTGCAGATGCTGGAGATCATCTCCAAGAAAGTCGTCGACGGCTATGCAGGCGTGCCGACCAGTTCTACCGAACAGTTCAAGCTGACGCCCTACACCAAGTCGATGACGATTTTCTCGCGCAAGATTTTCCAACCCTCCTTTTCGTTCTTCGTCAGCAAGGCCAAGTGGTCGAAGATCGACCCCAAGGACCAGAAGGCGATCCTGGCGGCTACCGGCGCCGACTATGCGCGATGGATCGGCGCTCTGCAGGACGACAAGCACGAAGCAAACGTAAAGAAGGTGTATGAGGCCGGAGTCGAACGCATCGTGGGTGCAGAGGCCGAAATGGAAAAGCTGATCGTGCTTGGCCAGCCGCTCGTTGACGTTTGGCTGAAGACCGTTGGCGGCATGGGAGTTGACGGCAAGAAGGTAATCGACGACTACCGCAAGACGACTGCTGAGGAAGAGGCGAAGCTGGTGAAATAGGCAGGGCCGCGATCCGCCATGTTTCGGCGGCTGTTTCTGCTGACGATGCGCCTGCTGGGTCTGGTATCGAGCCTGGCCCTTTTGGCAATGATGCTGTTGACCTTTACCGACGTCATCGGCCGGTACGGCTTCCACCATTCGATATTCGGCACGGCCGAGTTTGTCGAGTACCTGATGGTGGTCACGATCTTCGCCGGCGTAGCGCTGACGACGGCTACAAACGATCACATCACCATCACCATGTTTGATGGCCTATTCGGCGGACGCGCCGCCGAATTTCGACGCTGGTCGATTGTTGCATTCTCGATCGGCACCTACCTGTTCATCACCTGGGAACTCCTGCAGCACGCGTTCGACTTGCTGGGTACCGATAAGCGCTCGACGGTGCTCGATCTACCGCTGTGGGTGCAGCCGATGGCTGCTGCAGTGCTGATGAGCGTGGGCGGAGTCCTGCTGATCAGCGGCACCGTCTGGAGTCGCGGCCATTTCGAGCGCCTGCGCGGTGAACTGTTTCGCATCAGCGGCCACGGAGGATAGGGGCCCGGCATGCTGCTGGCCTGCCTGGGCTTCGCCATCCTGTTGCTGTTGTGCTTCTATGGCCTCCCGCTCGGCTTCGCGTCGTTGGCCGTCGGCGTTGTCGGCTTCGCCTATACGCGTGACTGGAATTGGCATGGGGCCGTCACCATGATGTCGCAGCAGATCATGGAGTTCGGTGCCAATTACGGCCTGTCGGTAATCCCGCTTTTTATCCTCATGGGTGTATTCATCCACCGCGCCAACATCTCCGAGGATCTCTACCGCGCCGCCTACGCCTTGGTCGGCCGCAGGCCGGGCGGTCTCGCCCAGGCAACCGTCCTGGCTTGCGCAGGCTTCGCCGCAGTTTCCGGTTCGTCGCTGGCGACCGCTGCAACCATGACAAAAGTGGCGATGCCCTACATGCGCCGCTACCGCTACGACGACTCCCTGTCGGCAGGCGTCATCGCTGCCGGCGGCACCTTGGGCATTATGATCCCTCCGTCGGTGCCACTGGTGATCTACGGCCTGGTGGCGGAGCAGGACATCGGCAAGCTGTTCATTGCCG
>CALFRN010000222.1 GCA_937919085.1 uncultured Reyranella sp. | reverse complement strand
CCGGCCGATGTATTCAGCTTGTTGACCATGGCCCCGCCACCGAAGGCCGCGCCGACATAGAAGCCGGTCCATACCGGGCCGAAGGCGTCCGGCGGGATGGATGTGCCTGTCTGGGCGGCAGCTGGCGCCGAGCAGGTGATCGAGGCGAGAATCGCCAGCGCGCCGCAGTTCCTAAAGCGATTGGACCGACGATTCATTCGAATACACGCGGAACGGAAGGGGGCATGACCGGAATATCACTGTAGCATAAATTGTAGGCTCTGGTCGCCGTTTGCGATTGCTTCCCGCAGTTGTGCACTGGCCCATCTGCATTCGGTCAGTCAAAATGATCATCCGAATGCTGAAAATTGAAGCACTCACAAAGATTTATGATCAGGTCGCAGCGGTTGACCATGTCACCTTCGATGTGCCGGCCGGGCAGATGGTCGGCATCATCGGCCGGTCCGGCGCTGGCAAGTCGACCCTGCTGCGCATGATCAACCGGCTGACCGACCCGACGTCGGGCCGCATTCTGTGCGATGATGTCCTTCCGGAGACGATCGATGTCAGCGGCCTGCGCGGTCGCCGCCTGCGTGAATGGCGCGGCCGCTGTGCCATGGTGTTCCAGCAGTTCAACCTGGTTCCCCGCCTGCCGGTGCTGACCAACGTACTGATCGGCCGGATCGGCTATCGCGCCACGCTGCCCAGCCTGCTCGGGCTGTTTTCGGACCAGGACCGCGCGCTGACGCTGCGCGCGCTGGAGCGGCTCGACATGGTGACGCACGCGCTTCACCGCGCCGACGCCCTGTCCGGCGGACAGCAACAGCGCGTCGCCATTGCCCGCGCCCTCGTCCAGGAGCCGCGCATCCTGCTGGCCGACGAGCCGATCGCCTCGCTCGACCTGCGCAACGCCACGATCGTCATGGACGCACTCAGGCGCATCAACAAGGAAGACGGCATCACAGTCATCTCCAACCTTCACCTGCTGCAGACGGCACGGGACTATTGCGACCGGATCATCGGCATGCGCAAGGGTACGATCGTGTTCGACGGCAAGCCGTCGGACCTTACCGATTCACTGGCGCGGGAGATCTATGCCGTCGGCGCCGGCGGCGACGAGGAGGTGGCCATGGCGTTCAATGCGACGTCGGCTGCGGCGAGTCACTAAAGCAAGAAACAGCCCAGGGGGAACGATCATGATGAAAGACGTTGTGCGTATCGGCGCAGTGGCATGCGTCGCGATCCTGTCGATGGCCGCGGCGCCGGCTTCAGCCGACGACTTTATCGGCGGCTGGCAGAAGAAGTACCCGACGGTGAAATACGGGGTCATTCCGGTTGAAACCCAGAGCCAGACCACCAAGTAGATGGATGCGTTTCTGGCACACGCTGAGAAAGAAACCGGCGCCAAGTGGGAACTCTACACCGCGACCGACTATTCCGGCGTGATGAACGCCCTGATCGCGGGGCAGATCCACATCGCCTGGCTGAGTGGCTTCAGCTACTGCCAGACCCACATGGACAGCAAGGGCGGCGTCGAACCGCTGATCGCGGCCCAGGAGCCCGACGGTTCGATGGGCTACAATTCGGTGATCGTCGTCAAGGAAGACAGCCCCTACAAGACCCTGGAAGACCTGAAGGGCAAGGTCGTTGCCCGAACCGACCCGCTGTCGGGCTCGGGCTACCTCATCCCGACCGCCGCGTTCCGGCAGATGGGCAAGCCGGTCGACGAGTACTAAAGAGCCCGCTCGCCGGCGGCCACCCGCAGGCGGTGCTGGGCGTGTTGCGCGGCACCTATGACGGTGCCTTTACCTGGACCAGCAAGAACGACAACATCGGCAACCTCCGCCAGATGATGAACAAGGGCCTGCTCAAGCGCGAGCAGATCCGCGTCATATGGTCCTCGCCGCCGCTTCCTTCGCCGCCGGTGGTGGTCCGCAATGACCTGCCGCTCGAAATGCGTGCCGACCTCGAGAAGCTCTTCATTCGCCTCAAGGACCACGACATGGCGCTGGCCGAATCGGTGGCCCAGGGCAAGACCAACGGCATGGTCCGGGTCTATCACGAGGACTATCGCCTGATGTGTCAGGCCGCCGAGCTCGAGCGCGCGGCCCGCAAGGAGAAGCGGAAGAACTGATCGCTTCCAGATGTCGGTCAGCCAGGCAGCCGCGCGGTTCGAGCGGCAGTACGCGGACTATCGCCGCAGCAAGACAGCATGGACAGTGCTGTTCTGGGCGCTGTTTGCCGCGTGTTTCGTCGTATCCCTCGTCGTCACGCGCTTCGACGTCGTGGCGCTTGTCGAGGGTTTGCCGCGGACCACCGATTTCATCGTCAAGATGATCCCTCCGATCGGATGGTCGACGTTCGGTGCGGATATTGACGAGTGGTACTGGGGCATCGGCAAGTGGCTGAACAGCCTGCTCAATACCCTCCTGATGGCCTATCTCGCGACGGTGCTCGGCACGACCATCGGCGGTGCCTTGTCGTTCCTGGCGGCACGTAACCTGGTCAAGAGCTACGCGGTCTACTGGATCACGCGGCGCGTGCTCGAGATCGCCCGCACGGTGCCGGATATCGTCTGGGCGCTGCTCTTCGTGCTGGCCTTCGGCATTGGCCCGCTGGCAGGCGTGCTCGCCATTACCGTCCATACCCTGGGTGCCCAGGGCAAGCTCTTCGCCGAGGTGAACGAGAATGTGAGCCCGTTGCCCATCGAGGGCATTCGCTCCTCGGGCGGCAACTGGTTTCACGAGATGATATTCGGCGTCCTGCCGCAGGCGCTGCCGAACTACATGTCCTATACCTTCTGGCGCATCGAACTGAATGTGCGTTCGGCCACGATCGTCGGCTTCGTCGGGGCCGGCGGCATTGGCCATGATCTCTTCACGGCGATCCAGCTCCTCTACTTTGCCGATGCCGGCGCCATCTTGCTGATCGTCGTGGCCACGATCATGGGCATCGACATGTTGAGTGAACGCTATCGCCACCGCCTGATCGGCAAGGAGCAGCTTACGCAATGATGCCTACTCCCGCCGAGATCGAGGAGATGCGCGCCCGCCTGCCGCGGGCCTTTTCACTGGAACCGCAGGAGCGCCTGCGGCGGCTGCTGGTTTGGGGCGGGGCAACGGCGCTGGCGATCTTCTGCCTCTACCGTTTCGACTTTTTCACGTGGAATTTCGCCGATGGTGTCCTGAAGTTCGGTTCGGTCGTGGTCGCCCAGCTCTTTCCGCCGACCGGTTGGGAGCTGCTGCCGATGTTCCTGCGGGTCATGGGCGAGACCCTGGCCATGGCCTTCCTCGGCACCGTGCTGGGGGCGGTGGTGGCCTTCCCGCTGGCCTTCCTCGCCTCCAAGAACATGATGCCGTTCCGTCCGCTGCAGTTCGGCACGCGCCGGTTCGCGGACCTGCTGCGCGCCTTCGACTATCTGATCTGGGCGCTGATCTTCGTCCGCGCCATCGGGCTTGGGCCCATGGCCGGCATCATGGCCATAGCCATTGTCGAGGTCGGCACTTTCATCAAGCTCTACTCCGAGGCGATCGAGAACCTGGATCGCAAGCAGATGGACGGCGTCCGTGCCGCCGGCGGCAACCGCCTCCAGATCATCCGCTACGGAGTGCTGCCGCAGGTGCTGCCCATGATGGTGTCCAACACCCTCTACATGTTCGAGCACAATGCCCGGTCGGCTTCCATCCTGGGCATCGTCGGTGCCGGCGGTATCGGTTTCCTGCTCGCCGATCGCCTGCGCGCCTACGAACTGCAGGAAGCCTGCCTCATCATCATCATCGTGGTCCTCACCGTCTACGCCATCGACTTCCTGTCCAAGAAGCTGCGCGAGCGCATCATTGGCGATGGCCACCGGCCGCAGGTTGCCGATGATCTTCCGCAATTCGCCGAACCGAAAGCCGGGTAGATGCGTGCCATCATCATCGGCGCCGGCCGCGGCGCCCGTCTCATGCCAACCACGGAAGACGCCCCCAAATGCTTCGCCGAGATCCAGGGCAAGCGGATCCTCGACTGGACGCTGGACGCATTGCGCGGCGGCGGCTGCACCGAGATCGTATTCGTCGGTGGCTACCGCATCGACTCGGTCAAGCGCGAGTACCCGGAGTTCATCTTCCGCGAGAACAAGGACTGGGCGAACAACAACATCTTGGTGTCGCTGATGTGCGCCGAGGACCTGATGGACCGGCCGTTCGTCACCAGCTATTCCGACATCCTGTTCACCAGGGAGGTCGTGCGCGGCCTGGTCGGCTCTAGGGACGAACTGGCGCTCGGTATCGACACCGACTGGCGTGAACACTACAAGCCGCGCACCCAGCATCCGCCGCACGACGCGGAAAAGGTCATCACCCGGGGCGACAGGGTTGAACGCGTCTACCGGACCATCCCCTACGACGACGCTACCGGCGAGTTCATCGGTGTCGCCAAGTTCGGCACCGAGGGCGCACGCCAGTTCCGCGATTTCTACCAACGCCGCAAGGCCGAGTTCTGGGACAAGCCCTACCGCGAGGCGGCGATATTCCAGAAGGCGTACCTGATCCACATGTTCCAGGACATGATCGAGCAGGGCAGCTCCTTCGGTCACGCCGACACGCCTGGCAGGTATCGCGAAATCGACACCCAGGAAGACATGAACCTGGCCCAGACCTTGTGGAAGCCGTGAGAACAGAATGAAGAATCTGCCGCTGTTTCCCGCCTCGATCGTGGGCTCGATTCCGCGTCCGTTGGTCGTGCGAGAGCTGATCGAGAAAGTCGATTGGGACGAGACCGATGCCAACACCATGGATGCGGCGGTCCGCTTCGTCGTCGCCCTGCAGGAACGGGCCGGCCTCGACGTGGTCAATGATGGCGAATGGCGCCGTCGTTCCTACATCGGCGTCATCGCCGAGCTGGCGCATGGCTTTACCTTGGAGATCAATCCGGCCGACGGCCGACCCTGGACGGTGGTGACCGAGAAGCTCACGGCAAAGCCCGCGGGCTTCATTGCCGCGGAAGCGAAGTTCGTTAAACAGGTCGCCCGTGTGGCGACCAAGATCACCCTGCCGGCGCCGGCACTCCTGGGCGAGCGTTTGTGGGACGCGGAACGCTCGAAGAAAGCCTATCCCGAGCGCGACGACTTCGTCCGGGACTGCGTGGCGCCGCTGCGGGCCGAGATCGCGTTGCTGCAGGACATGGGCGTGGAGATCGTGCAGATCGACGATCCGCACCTCTGCCTGTTCGTCGATCCGGATGTGCGCAAGAAGTATGATGAGCCCGATCGTGCCGCCGATTTCGCCGTCGACATGATCAACGAGACCGTGAAGGGTTTCAAAGACATCAAGTTCGCGGTTCACCTCTGCCGCCGCGCCGGCGCACGGGTGCGTGGCGAGAAGCACCATGCCGGCACCTACGGGCCGATCCTGAAGCAGCTCAACAACCTCCGGGTCCAGCACCTCACCATGGAATTCACCGCAGCCGGTGCCGACGATCTCGAGAGCCTGGGCCGCCTGCGGGAAGACTTCGAACTGGGTTTGGGGGTGGTCGACGTGACGCCGGGTGCGCCTGAAGCCGCATCGCTGATCGCCGCGCGCGTCGAACGGGCGCTCACGCGCATCGACAAGGGGCGGATCACGCTCAATCCGGATTGTGGCTTCGCGCCGGGCTCGGCCTTGAGTCGCTGCCAGCGCGCCATCGGCGTCTCG
>CALFRN010000221.1 GCA_937919085.1 uncultured Reyranella sp. | reverse complement strand
AGCGCCGCCGAAGTCGACCGCATCACCTGCGCCGAGCCGGACGCCACATTGGTCTACGTTCTGGGCGGCTCGGTCGCCCAGGGATTCTCGGCCGAGGAGCCGGCCGATACCTGGCATGCCCGGCTCGAGGTCCTGCTGCGCAAGAAAATGCAACGCCAGGACCTCTATGTCTTCAACGCCGCGATGGGCGGCTTCGTCTCCATACAGGAGAAACTCAGCTATCACCTCGCGGTGGCGCCGCGGCGCGCCAGCCTGGTGCTGATCGTGAACGGATACAACGACATCACCATACCGGCGAATTCGGCCGTGCGGCCGGGTGACCCGTTCCAGCTCGGCCTGCGCCTCAGCCAGCTTTTCAACGACGGCTTCATCTGGTGGTTCGCCCGTCACAGCGCGATCGCGCACACGATCCTTCAGAACGAGTTCAACGACCGTATCACCGAGTTCCGGCGCCGCCTCAACGAGGACGATGCCGTGTTCAAGAGGCAAGCCGACGCCATCACCGACATCTACGTCGAGAACATGAACGAAGTGCTGGGCGCCTGCGCGGCGCGCGGCCAGCCCTGCCTCGTCGCCGTCCAGCCCGCGCTCTCCGTCACCGCCGGGTATCTCGGCACGCGCGCCGACGACATCCTGTCGCAGGAGCGGATGATGCAGATCTACAGCCTGCTGCTCAGGAAGGTGGCCGCCAGTCCGCACCACGACAGGTTCATCGATTTGACTCATGCTTTCGACAAGGGAGAGAAGCTGCAGTACTTCTCCGATTCCGTGCACCCCAACTACGCCGGCCAACAGGTTCTGGCGAAGGCGCTGCTGGCGCCGGCCCTGGCGGCACTGCGTTCGTCGCCGACAGTGCCTCCGCTTCCGGCTCGTTGCCAAAAACCGCAATAGAGCCCGCCCCTTCGCCTGACCGCCCCGTCACAAAGTCCTGCAATGGAACGTCTCGTCAACCGGCCGACCGGCGGCGCAGATCATAGTAGGTTCCGACCGTTGGCTGGCTGAAGACCGGCCGTGCCTCAAAGTTATCATGCAGCATCTTGTGGATGGCGGTCGCCCGATTGCCGGCCGCCAGTCCCCCAAGTTGCCCCGCCAACTCGTCGACACTCCAGTTCCAGACGTCGGACACCGCCACCCTGTAACCGCGGTCGAGCGCCTGGTCGATGTCACGCTTGATCGACTGGGCGTGCTGCTCGGCCGTCCAGCCGGGATGGCGGATGGCGCCGGCGTCGATGGCAATCCACTTGAACTTCGGTTCGGCCGATGGCGCGTTGGCCACAATCGCTGTGCCGTCCCAATCCCAGGTCCGGCTCCACAACGCGTACTGCCACACAGTGATCGGCTCGAATCCCCAGTAGAGAAAGACTGTCGAGTCGGGTGGAAAGCGCTTCTCTAGCGCCGCAAGCGCCGCCACCGCCGCCGAATCGCCACCACGCCACCGCGCGAGTTGCGCGCCGTTCCAGACCAGCGGCACCAAGGACAGGACGACAAACAGGAGCAATACCTGCGGCCGGGCCCGCACTGCCAGCAGCGCCGCGGCGAGCAAGCCCCAGGCCACCGACAGCCATGGCATTACGTTGATCTGCATCTGCGGGTCCTGCGGCTGGGCGTAAAAATTCAGCACCTGCCCCGCCGCCAGCGTCCCTAAAAAGACGATGCCGATGGCACGCAATCGCCGATCGGCGCGGCGCGGCCAGAGTACGACGATACTGGCCACGAAAATCACAGCCTGCAGCAGCACCGAAAATGACAGGGGAAACATCAATCGGCGGGCTGTCACGGGATCGGTAAAGCCGCCCATGATCAGGAAATAATTCCCGATACCCGACAGCATCATCCACGCCTTGTCCCAGGAGACGCCGGCCCAGCCGCTGGCCACGCCCTTGCCGGTCCACAGCATGTCGTGAAGGCCGACCGCGCCGTTATGGCCATCCCACAGGAGCTGGACGACACCCGACCCCGCCACGATCGAGGCAAGCATTACGCCGATACGGGCGAGACGCCGCGACATCGGGCCTTCCGAGGCCAGCAGTGCGAGCAGGAGCGCCGGCAGCGTCGGGAAAATCAGCCGCCACTCGATCAACCAGCCCAGAGTGAAGATCGCACCGACGATCGCAACCCGCCCGTAAGTCGGGCGGTCAAACCACAGTCCCGCAAGCGCCATGGCACCGAAGACCAGGGTATAGCCCGGCATGATGTCCTCGCTGATCACCGCGAGAAGCAGGAAGAAGCCGCAGCCAAAATGGAAAATTGCCGCCAGCACCGCCGCCCGTGCACTTTGTGTCGCCCGATGGACGAATGCGTAGACGAAAACGATGCAGAGGCTCGCCCAGAAGGCGTTGAGGTAGGCGAACTGCTTCCATGGCACACCGCGCTCGATGCCGAGCCCGTCGAGGAGCCGGCAAAGCGCGCCATAAAGCGGAAAGTACAGGTAATTCGATGCATCGAGCCGCGCGGCGGAGGGGTCCGCGATCCAGGGCTCGGCCTGGATGCTCTTGTACATGCCGTTCGAAGTCAGGATATGGACGTTCTGCAGCCAGCCGATCAAACCAACCAGAATCAGCAGCGATAGCGCGAACGCCAGCAAAAGTTGCCATGCGAACGCCGGAGTCTTCATCGCACTCGCGACTGCCCGGCGCAGGCCGTCAGAGTTTGCGGCCGAACAGGATCACCGCGCCTTCGGAGCCGTAGCTCTCGAAATGCAGACAATCCCTGGGCATCGAGAACGTCTCGCCAGCGTTGTAAGTGTGGGCATCGCCATCGCGCGTCAGGGTAATCGC
This sequence comes from uncultured Reyranella sp., assembly GCA_937919085.1. GTDB lineage: Bacteria > Pseudomonadota > Alphaproteobacteria > Reyranellales > Reyranellaceae > Reyranella. The sequence continues at coordinate 4,839 of CALFRN010000221.1, read as the reverse complement.
GCCCTGCATGACCATCGCCCGCACATCGTAGGGATGGCGATGTTCCGGATTGACCTTCGCGCCCGGCGTCGTGTTGGTCTGCACCTCGTAGCCGTCGCGCTTCAGTCCCGCCTCGAACGTCGCCTGATCCATCGCAGTGTCTCCTACCCTGGCTTGTGGGCCGCCACGACATATTGCGCGCCCAGCGGCAGCCACGCCAGTGCCCGATCGAACGGCCGCAGCAACGCCAGCCCGGGCGGCATGAACATCAGGTAGTCGATGTCGAGTTCGTAGCGCGCCGCGTTCAGCAGCCCATGCTGCACTTCGGTCGCGTCGAGCAGGATGGCGTTCCGGTCGATCGCCGTGCGCGCGATGACGTAACGTACCAGCGGGTTGCGTGGATTGTGCTCGAACACGTAGAGCCGCCCGCCGGGCTTCAACACCCGGCCAAGTTCGGCGTAGACAGCGGGCCGCTCGGCCATCGGAACGTGATGCAGCACGGCGCTGACGGTGGCGATGTCGAACTGACCGTCGGCAAACGGAGTCCGTGCACCCTGTTGTGGTGCCAGGACGGGTGGCGCTCCAAGCCGCGCCGGCCATCGCTTTTCAACCTGGCGCAGCATGCCCGTGGAAATATCGCAGCCGGTGAAGTCGGCCCGCCCGCCGCTTTCGGCGAGCACACGCATAAGGCTGCCGACGCCGCAGCCGTAGTCGAGCACGGCGAGCCCGCCGGTCGTCAGTGCCGGTTCACGGCGCATCAGCCAGCGCGTCTTGACGGCGATGAACTGGTCGGGCGCGTTGCCCATCATGCGCTTGACCGGATTGTCGAGGCCGCCCGCGTATTCGGCGGCGTAGTCGTCGAACTCGGCGGGCTCACCCGACCACGAAACCGGCTCCGACCCCGGATCGGTCTGGCTCATTTCGGTCCGCCCACGATGTCGCGGATCATGAACAGCGGCCGCCCCTTGCTCTGGTCATACAGCCGGCCGAGATAGGCGCCAATAATCCCCAGCATCAGGAATTGCATGCCGCCAAGCAGGCCGATTGCAGCCATGATCGATGTCCAACCAGGCAAGTTCGCGTCCATCAGCCAGCCGACGATCGAATAGACAAAGAAGCCGATGCCGACCGCCGCCATGACCCAGCCAATCGTCATCGACGCCATCAGAGGAACGACCGAAAATGCGGTGATGGCGTCGGCGGCGAAACGGATCATCTTGCTGAGCGGATACTTGCTTTCGCCGGCGACGCGCGCCTGCCGATCATAGACCAGCGGGACCTGGCGCCCGCCAATCCAGGCCACCATGCCGCGGATGAAGCGATGGCGTTCGGGCATGGTCAGCAACAGATCGAGCACGCGGCGATTCATGAGGCGGAAATCGCCGGTGTCCGCGGGAATCTCGACGTCGGTAAGGCGACCGATCAGGCGATAGAAGGCTGCGGCGGTCGTCCGTTTGAAGAGGCTTTCACCGTCGCGCTGCCTACGCTGGCCGTAAACCACGTCGGCGCCCTGGTCCATCAGCGCCATCATCCCGGTCAACAGCTCCGGCGGATCCTGAAGATCGGCGTCGATGATCAGGATGCGCTCACCCCGGCAGACCGACAGACCGGCGGTAAGCGCCAGCTGATGGCCATGATTGCGCATCAGGCGGACCGCCATAACCCGCGGATCGGCGGCGGCGGCTTCGGACATCGTCTCCCAGGTACGGTCGCGCGACCCGTCATCGACAAGAACGATCTCGTTCGTCCCGCCGACGGCATCCAATACCGCCCCTACCCGCCGCAGGAATTCTGGAAGGGCATCCTGCTCGTTGTAGCAAGGAGCCACCACGGAAAGTGCCGGACGGGAAGATTCCATCATGGCCGCGACCAATAGCCCATCGGCAGGCGGAAACAAGCACTCCCTCCCCTTCCCGTCCACAATGGGCTATCAAGCGGCACCATGACAGCCAATGACAACGACCATCGTGCCCTGCTGCCGGCCGGCCTTGCCGACCTGCTGCCGCCCGACGCGGCGCGCGAAGCGCGGGCTATCGATCTCGCCATCGAGCGCTTCGCGGCGTTCGGCTACGAGCGCGTAAAGCCGCCCCTGGTCGAATTCGAGGAGTCGCTGCTGGGCGGTCCGGGCGCTGCCCTTGGTCCACAGACCTTCCGGCTGATGGACCCGGTATCGCAGCGCATGATGGGCGTCCGTCCCGACATGACCGTGCAGGTCGCGCGCATCGCCGTGACCCGGCTGAAGCACGAGCCGCGGCCGCTGCGCCTGTCCTATGGCGGCAATGTGATCCGCGTGCGCGGCACCGCGCTGAAGCCGGAACGCCAGTTCGCCCAGGTGGGCACCGAGCTGATCGGCGTCGATTCCGCAGAGGCTGACGCCGAGGCCGTTCTGCTGGCGATCGATGCGCTGCGCGCGATCGGCGTGGCGGAGGTGACTGTCGACCTCAACCTGCCCACCCTGGTTGCCGCCGTGGCGGCCGGCGTAAAGCTGCCGGCTGATGCGCTCCGCCGCCTAAGGCACGCACTCGACCGCAAGGACGAGGCGGCCGTCACCACCGCGATCTCCGACAAGAAGTCAGCGGACCTTTTCATCGGCCTGTTGCGCGCGGCGGGTCCTGCGGAACGGGCAATCGTCCTGCTCACCAAGTTGAAGTTGCCGGCCGCCGGCGCCGCCGAAGCGGCGCGGCTGGCCGAGGTCGTGAAGCTGGTCCGCGCCGCCGATCCCGAGCTGCCTCTCACCCTCGATCCCGTCGAGTACCGCGGACTCGAGTATCAGACCGGCGTGTCGTTCTCGGTGTTCGCATTGAAAGGCCGCCATGAGTTGGCGCGCGGCGGGCGATATTCGGCAGGATATCCCGACGACGGCATCAGCGAACCAGCGACCGGCTTCACTGTGTATATGGATGCCGTGCTGGCGGCCTCAACCGCCGCGCCGGAACGGCCGCGCCTCTACCTGCCGTCGGAGATACCGTGGCGCGAGGCCGGGCCCTGGCAGGCCAAGGGCTATGCGGTCGTGCGCGCTGTCGTCGCAGCGGACGAACCGCGCAATGAGGCCAAGCGTCTGAACTGCAGCCACGTGCTGATCGACGGAGACGCCGTCCCCCTTTGAGAAGACCACGCTGAGGATCGATTTCGTCTCGCCTCGCTTGGGCGGAAATGCTATCCGACATCACGCCTCTCCGGAATCGGCCCCGGGGAGGCGTTTTCGTGTCTGACGCCGATTCGGGACAGGTTTAATGGCCAACGTGGCAGTGATCGGCGCCCAGTGGGGCGACGAGGGCAAGGGCAAGATCGTGGACTGGCTGAGTGAACGCGCCGAAGTCGTGGTGCGCTTCCAGGGCGGTCACAACGCCGGCCATACGCTGGTCATCGGCAATCAGACTTACAAGCTGGCGCTGCTGCCCTCCGGCGTGGTGCGCCAGGGCAAGCTGTCGATCATCGGCAACGGCGTCGTGATCGATCCCTGGCACTTCCTCGAGGAAGTGAAGAAGGTCACCGAACAAGGCCTGTCGGTGACGCCGGAGAGCCTCAAGATCGCCAACCACGCCGTACTCATCCTGCCGCTGCACCGCGACCTCGACGGCTGGCGCGAGGACGCGCCCGACATCATCAAGATCGGCACGACGCGGCGCGGCATCGGCCCGGCCTACGAGGACAAGGTCGGTCGTCGTGCGATCCGTGTTGGCGACCTCGGTGAGCCGGACATGCTGCCGCTCAAGATCAACACGCTGCTGGCGCATCACAATGCGCTGCGCAAGGGACTGGGCCAGCCGCTGGTCGATGCCGCCAGGCTGACGGCCGAGCTGCTCGAGCTGGCGCCCAAGATCCTGCCGTTCGCGGAAGATGTGTGGGAGCGGCTCGACAGCCTGCGTGCCGCCGGCAAGCGCATCCTGTTCGAAGGCGCACAGGCAACCATGCTCGATATCGACCACGGCACCTATCCGTACGTGACTTCGTCGAACACCGTGGCGGCCCAGGCCATGATCGGCAGCGGTATGGGCAACGGCTCGGTCGGCTATGTGCTGGGTATCGCCAAGGCCTACACGACCCGCGTCGGCGACGGCCCCTTCCCGACCGAGCTGACAGACGAGATCGGCCAGGGGCTGGGCGATCGTGGCAAGGAATTCGGCACCAACACCGGCCGGCCAAGGCGCTGCGGCTGGTTCGACGCGGTGATGGTGCGGCAGGCGGTGAAGCTGAACGGCATCGACGGCATCGCGCTGACCAAGCTCGACGTGCTGGATGGCGAGAAGATCATCAAGGTCTGCGTCGGCTACGAACTCGACGGCAGGCGCATCGAGCGCTTCCCCTTCACCATGGGTGCACAGGCCAGGCTGAAGCCCATCTGGGAAGAGTTCGAGGGCTGGAGCGAAAGCACACAAGGCGCCCGCTCCTTCGCCGAACTGCCGGCGACCTGCATCAAGTACGTGCGCCGTGTCGAGGAGTTGGTCGGTTGTCCGGTGGCGCTGCTCAGCACCAGTCCGCAGCGCGAGGACACCATCCTGATGACAGACCCGTTCCGTGACTAAGCCAGAGAGCGCCTAAATCCCAATTGACAGGGGTTTTATCGCATTGCCGGCTTCTCCTCGGCGCGATCCGTTCGGCACTAATTAGGGCACTCTTGCCGACTGCGGCGTTTACCGCCTGCCGCAGGTCGTCCTGCACGTGATGCCCGTAAACGCGAAGGATTGTGGCCACGCTCGTGCTGGTGATGCCGTACACCTGCCACGGCGTCAGCCCCCGAAGCAGGAGCCAAGTGATCGCGGTGTGTTTCAAGGTATGAGGCGAAGCGCCCTTCAGCTTGGCCCCCTTGCAAGCGTCTAGGAAGCCCTTCCGTATCAAGCCAATTGGTCCACCACGATA
>CALFRN010000220.1 GCA_937919085.1 uncultured Reyranella sp. | reverse complement strand
CACCACCACCGCCGGTGCCAAATCCGCCGCCACCGCCGCCGGGTTGGCGTTCGACGGCCTCACGTACCGCGATCGAACGACCATCGAGCAGGGCGCCGTTCATGGCCTGCATGGCCGCAGCGCCCTGATCGTCTGTTTCCATTTCGAGGAAGGCGAAGCCGCGGCTGCGGCCGGTCTCGCGATCCGCGATTACTTTCGACGAAGTGACGGTCCCGAACTGCGAGAACGCTTCGGACAGGCGTTCGGACGTGACCGAGTAGGGCAGGTTGCCCACAAACAATTTGCGACTCATTCAAGGCTCTGTGCTGGAGGAAGGAACGAGCGGAGTCCGGCGCGCGCTTGCTGGACCACTGTGTCCAAGCGTTTGGCTGATCTTTGACGGATGAGCAAGAATCTCACGACGAACTTTGACCGGTATCGCGCTCCGCGACTGTGCCGAGACTCGTAATGATACTCATCGGCCGGTGTCGCAATGCCGCATTTATGCGCTGATTCAGCGCCTGAGTCCACCGGTGGCGCCGGGGTTGAGATCGTGCGGGGCAGGTCACACAATCGAAACCCAAACGGGAGGGAATTCATGATCGTCGACCATCGCACCTACGAACTGCAGCCGGGCAGGCTGCGCGAGTTTCTTGCGCTCTACGAAAAAGAGGGCCTGCCAATCCAGAAAAAGCATCTTGGCAATCTCGTCGGTTTTTTCACCACCGAGGTCGGCAACGTGAACGAGATCGTGCATATCTGGGGCTACGACGACTTCGCCGACCGCACCAAGCGGCGGGCTGCGATGGCCGCGGACCCCGCCTGGCAGGCCTATTTGCAGAAGAGCCGAGATTATATGAAGCACATGAATAACAAGATATTGGTGCCCACGGCCTTCTCACCTACGAAGTAAGGGAACGAACATGGTAACCGAACACCCGCGTCGCAGCGGCGCGCAGGTTCTGATCGATCAACTGCGCATTCACGGAACCGACACGATCTTCGGTGTTCCCGGCGAGAGCTATCTTGCGGCGCTGGACGCCCTCTACGCGCAACGCAACTCGATCCGCTACGTCATTTGTCGCCAGGAAGGCGGGGCGTCCTACATGGCCGAGGCCTATGGCAAGCTCACCGGCAAACCCGGCGTGTGCTTCGTTACCCGCGGTCCGGGCGCTACCAATGCTGCGGTCGGAATGCATACCGGCTTCCAGGATTCGACGCCCATGATCCTGCTGATCGGGCAGGTGGCGCGGGAGACGACGGACCGTGAGGCGTTCCAAGAGATCGACTACCGCCGCATGTACGGCCAGATGGCCAAATGGGTGACCCAGATCGAGGACGCGCGTCGCATCCCTGAGCTCCTGAGCCAGGCGTTTCACACCGCGCTGAACGGCCGGCCCGGGCCGGTCGTGGTGGTCCTGCCGGAAGACATGCTGACCGACGAAGTCGAGGTGGCGGATGCCGGCCCCTACCGGATTGCGCGCGGAGCGCCGGCGCCGGCCGACATGGCGAGCCTGCGCGAGCTTCTTGCCGCCTCGAAGCAGCCGCTTCTCATACTGGGAGGCGGCGGCTGGAGCGCGGAGGCCTGCGCCGACATCAGGGCGTTTGCCGAGGCCAACCACCTGCCGGTCACCACCGCCTTTCGCAATCAGGACCTGATCGACAACCGCCATGCCAATTTCGTGGGCGACCTGGGTCTCGGCGTGAACCCACCGCTCGGCAAGCGCATCAAGGAGAGCGATCTCATCATCGCCGTCGGCCCGCGGCTGGGCGAGGCGACGACCGGCGGCTACACCATGTTCGATCTGCCGGTGCCGGCGCAGAAGATGGTGCATGTCCATGCTGGCGCCGAGGAACTGGGCCGCATCTATCAGGCGACATTGCCGATCAACAGCGGCATGGCCCACTTCGCCGCCGCGGCTCGGGCGATGAAGCCGGTCGACGCCTCGGCCTGGAAAGACAAGGTCGCCGTCGCGCGTGCCGACTACCTGAAGAACATCGAGCCCGTGATGCAGCCGGGCTCGGCCGACCTCGCCGCCATTGTCGGCTGGCTCAACACGCGCCTGCCCGACGACGTGATCGTCACCAACGGCGCCGGCAACTATGCCGGCTTCGTCCATCGCTTCTTCCAGTACCGCGGCTTTCGCACGCAACTGGCGCCGACCAACGGCTCGATGGGCTACGGCGTACCATCGGCGGTGGCGGCCAAGATCGCCGCTCCCGGCCGCATGGTCGTCTCGTTCTCGGGCGACGGCTGCTTCATGATGAATGGCCAGGAGTTCGCGACCGCCGTGCAGCACGGCGCCAATATCGTGTTCATCGTCGTGGACAACGGCATGTACGGCACCATCCGCATGCACCAGGAGCGCGACTATCCGACCCGCGTGCATGGCACCGAACTCAAGAACCCCGACTTTGCCGCCTATGCCCGTGCCTTCGGTGGGCACGGCGAGACGGTCGAGAAGACCGCGGATTTCGCTGCCGCCTTCGAACGTTGCGTCGCGGTCGGCAAGCCGTCGATCATCCACGTCAAAACCGACGCCGAGGCCATCACCTCGCGCATCACGCTCAGCAAGCTGCGCGAGCAGTCGCTGGTGAAGAAGAACTGAGATGTGAAAACGAATCCGGCCGGCGCTCTTGCGCCGGTCGGTTTTCGGCGATATAGACGGCATCCGTGGAGATTTGAGCCGACCGGCTTGCGACCACGTTAAACATCGCTAAAAGGTCGGAGGTGCTCGCAAAAGCCCCCGTCCTTCCAGGTCGGGGGCTTTTGCGTTGCGCGCTTTTTCCCGTGAGGAGGGCGCGGACGCGGGGAGAGGGATATGGACGGATCGATTCCGAACAAGAAGGCACCGCCGGATATTGCAAACTGGCGCCCGCAGACGCGGGCGGTGCGCGGCGGCCAGCTCCGCAGCAATTTCGACGAGACGTCGGAGGCGCTGTTCCTGACCTCGGGCTACGCCTATGCGAGCGCCGAGGAAGCCGAGGCGACCTTCAAGGGCGAAAGCGGCCACTACCAGTATTCGCGCTTCGGCAATCCCACCGTCACCATGTTCGAAAACCGGCTGGCCGCGCTTGAGGGCGCCGAGGCCTGCCGCGCCACCTCGACCGGCATGTCGGCGGTGTTCTTCTCGCTGCTGGCCCTGCTCAAGTCCGGCGATCGCATCGTGGCGGCGCGCCAGCTCTTCGGCTCCTGCCACTACATCGTGGCCGAGCTGCTGCCGAAGTACGGCATCCAGGGCGAATTCGTCGATGGCGGCGATCTTGCCCAATGGGAGAAGGCGCTCAGCAAGCCCACCCAGGCGGTGTTGTTCGAGTCCCCGTCCAATCCGATGCTCGACATCGTCGACATCAGGGCGGTATGCGATCTCGCGCACAAGGCCGGCGCCAAGGTCGTGCTCGACAATGCCTTCGCCACGCCGATGCTGCAGCGGCCGCTCGAATGGGGCGCCGACATCGTCGTCCACTCCGCCACCAAGTACATCGACGGCCAGGGCCGCACGCTGGGCGGCGCCGTGCTGGGCTCCAAGGAATTCATCCTCGAGAAGCTGCAGCCGATCATCCGCAACACCGGCCCGTCGCTCAGCCCTTTCAATGCCTGGGTGCTGGTGAAAGGCCTCGAAACGCTGGGGCTGCGGATCGACCGCCATTGCGCCAATGCCGCCCGCGTCGCCGACGCGCTCGCCGGCCATCCCGCCATCGGGCGCGTGCTCTATCCCGGCCGCAGCGATCACCCCCAGCACAAGCTCGCCATGAAGCAGATGTCGGGCGCGGGCGGCGTCGTCACCTTCGATCTCAAGGCCGGCAAGTGGGCAGCGTTCGAGACCTTGAACCGCCTGCAACTCGTCGATATTTCCAACAATCTGGGCGATGCCAAGAGCCTGGTCACCCATCCCGCGACCACGACCCACATGCGCATCGGCGCCGAGGAGCGCGCCAGGCTCGGCATCAACGACGGCACGGTGCGCATCTCGGTCGGTCTGGAAGATGCCGAGGACATCATCGCCGACCTGATGCAGGCGCTGGGCGGCTGACGGGGCGGCCGGGTACGTCGATGTCGCTCGCGGCGATACTCTGGCAGGCCAATGCCGGACAGGCCGAGCGCATTCTGGCGCACGGTTTCGTGCGCGGGCTGGGCGACGGATCGCTGCCGGTCGAGAGCTTCAGTCGCTATGTCGCGCAGGATGCATATTTCCTCGAAGCCTTTGCCCGGGCCTATGCCTTCTGCCTGGCCCATGGCACGACGCGCGAGGATCTCCACGGCTTCGCCGGCCTGATCGTCGGTGTGCTGGATGAACTGAAACTTCATCGCGACTATGCCGCGCGCTGGCAGGTGGCGTTGGAAGGCGTGGTGCCGATCGCGGCCACCGCGGCCTATGTCGATTTTCTGCTGGCGACGGCGAAACGCGGCGACCTCGGCGAGACGATTGCCGCCATGACGCCCTGCATGCGGCTTTACGCTTTTCTCGGCCGCTCGCTCTCGGCCGGCAAAGTGGCTCCGCGCTACGCCGAATGGATGAAGACCTACGCCGATCCCGGCTTCGAGGCGCTGGCGGTGCAGCTCGAAGCGCTGCTTGACCGGCATGCCAGCGACAGTCCGGCGGTGCGTGCCAACTACCGTCGCGCCATGGATCTCGAATACGGCTTCTTCGACGCCAACCTCTAAAGCGCGCCGAGCCTTTCCATCGAACGTTCGAGGGCGCCGTGCAGGTCGGCGGTGAGCTTTGTGCCCATGGCGGCGCGTACTTCCTGCTCGGCCTCGGCCCACAACGGCAGCGCCCGCTTGAAAAGCGCCCGGCCAGCCGCGGTGGCGACCAGTTCGTGGCGACGCCTGTCGCCGCTGACAGCGCGCTCGATGAAGCCCGACGTCAGCAGCGGCCGCAGGTTGCGCGTCAGCGTCGTGCGATCGGTACTGAGAAGCTCGGCGAGCTCGCCGATGGCGATGGGACCGCGGGCGGCCACGAAACCCAGCACGGAGAACTGCGAGATTTTCAGGCCGGTCGGCGCCAGGCGCCGGCTGTAGATCTGGCTCACCCGCCGCGCCGCGCCGCGCATGCGAAAGCAGGTGCACTCGGCAGGCGACAGGCGGATCGGGGTGGGAACGGACATGACTACAAGACTACTGCCATCGCTTGCCCGGGCAAAGGCTTAATGTGTATATGCACTTAAGGAGACCAAGGAGACTACGATGACCGCAGAGGCCGGATTTGGCGTGGTGCCGCTGGAACAGGCGCGCACCATGGACGGGTTGACGCTTTTCAAGGGCCTGATGGAAGGCCGCTTTCCGGCGCCGCCCATCGGCAAGGCACTCGGTATGACGTTGGCCGAGGTCGAGTTTGGTCGCGTCGTGTTCGCCTACACGCCGGTCTTCGATCACTACAATCCGCTCGGCAGCGTGCATGGCGGCATTGCCGCCACGCTGCTCGATTCGGTGATGGGCTGCTGCATCCACACTACGCTCAAGGCCGGCACCGGCTACACTACGGTCGAGATCAAGGTGAACTATGTGCGTGCCATGACCGACAGGACCGGACCGGTGCGGGCAGAAGGCAAGGTCATCAATGTCGGCTCGCGCATCGCCACCTCCGAGGGCAGGCTGGTCGACGCCTCCGGCAAGCTGCTGGCGCATGGCACCACGACCTGCCTGATCTTTCCGATCTAGCCCGCCGTCCTGCGACGGCGTTCGGTATCGTGTTGAACTGCGTGTGTGCCCCGATCGATGCGGCTCGACGCTTAGCGCCGGTTGAACGTCGACTTCACCGCCGATCCGAGATGGCGGTAGACTGGTTTGACCTTTTGGACGGATGATCGCATGTCAGAGGGTCAGGGAGATCGTGCAGACCGATGTACACCGCCACAACCCGTGCCATTCAAGTGACCGTCAGGCCGCAATATCTGCCTGATCAGTCGGATCCGGCCAAATCCCAGTACGTGTGGGCGTATCAGGTCCGCATTGAAAACAAGGGCGATTCCACTGTGCAGTTGCGCAGCCGGCACTGGAAGATCACCGACGGGCTTGGCCGGCTCCAGGAGGTGAAGGGGCCGGGCGTGGTCGGTAAGACACCCATGCTGCGTCCTGGCGAAATCTTTGAGTACACTTCCGGCACGCCGCTTTCCACGCCATCCGGCATCATGGGCGGCACGTATCAGATGGTGAGTGAGGCGGGTGAGAAGTTCGACATCGAAATCCCGAATTTCTCGCTCGACACGCCTGCGGGCAAGCGCGCGCTCAATTGAGCAAGAGGAACGACGATGAACAGGATGCTGAAGAAGGGCGAGATGGTCTCGCTCGCCACCGGCCCCACCCGTCCCTCGCGCGAGGAGGCCGAGGCCGCCGTCCGCACGCTGATCCGCTGGTCCGGCGACGATCCCGACCGTGAGGGCCTCGCTGGCACGCCCGACCGCGTCGTGCGTTCGTACGAGGAGTTCTTCGCCGGCTATGACCAGGATCCGCGCGACATGCTGCAGCGGACCTTCGAGGAGGTCGAGGGCTACGACGAGGTCGTGGCGCTGCGCGATATCCGGCTCGAATCGCATTGCGAACACCACATGGTGCCGATCATCGGCAAGGTGCATGTCGGCTACCTGCCCGACAAGCGCGTCGTCGGCATCAGCAAGCTCGCCCGCGTGGTCGACGCCTTCGCCCATCGCCTGCAGATCCAGGAAAAACTTACGGCGCAGATCGCCAACACGCTTCAGGAGGTGTTGCAGCCGCGCGGCGTCGCCGTCGTCATCGAGGCGGCGCACCAGTGCATGACAACGCGCGGCGTGCACAAGTCCGACGTCACCATGGTGACCAGCCGCATGCTGGGCGCCTTCCGCGACAACGGCGAAACACGCCGCGAATTCATGACCATGATTGGTCGAGCGTCTGTCTAGCTAAAACCTCATCCTGAGGAGCGCGCCGGAGGCGTGCGTCTCGAAGGATGGGACACACCAGGACTGTTGCCGGCCAAAGGGTGGGGGGTTACCCCACCCGGGTCGAGACGCCACGTTTCGCGTGGCTCCTCGGGGCGAGGTCGGAATTGAGTAAACAAGGGACATCATGGCCGGAGAGATCGTCAATTCAGTCGAAATGCTGCGCAGGCTCGTGGCCTTCGACACCACCTCGCGCAATTCCAACCTGGCGCTGATCGAGTACGTCCAAGGGTATCTCAAGGGGCACGGCATCGACTCGAAGCTGGTGCCCAACGAGGACGGCACCAAGGCCAACATGTTCGCGACCGTCGGTCCCAACGTGAAGGATGGCGTTGTGCTCTCCGGCCACACCGACGTCGTGCCGGTCGACGGCCAGCCGTGGGTCACCGATCCGTGGACGCTGACGCTCAAGGACGGCAAGTACTACGGCCGCGGCACCTGCGACATGAAGGCGTTTTATGCGATCGCGCTCGCCATGCTGCCCGAATTCAAGAAGGCGAAGCTGAAGCGCCCGATCCACTTCGCGCTGTCCTACGACGAGGAGATCGGCTGTTTCGGTGCCCATTCTCTGGCCGCCGCCATGGCCACCGAAGTCCCGCGCCCGCGCGCCATCATCATCGGTGAGCCCACGATGATGACGGTGGTCCATGCCCACAAGGGCAGCCAGTCCTACCTCACCAGATTCACCGGCTTCGAGGCCCATTCCT
>CALFRN010000219.1 GCA_937919085.1 uncultured Reyranella sp. | reverse complement strand
CTGCCGCGAGATGGGTGAGTGCACCGCTCCTCGCCGGTAACGCACTGGTCATGCTCGCCCTGGCAAGTCAGCGCGTATGAAAGCCAATCTATCCGGCCAATGTGGCCGGTCCAGCGGTCTCCCCGTCGAAATGCACGATGTCACGGTAAGCATGCCAGGTGGCGTGCGCGATGAGCGGTAGGGTAACGATCAGGCCGAACAGCCCCGGCACCATGCCGAGTACGGTCAGAAAAACAATCAGGCAGGCCCACAGCAGCATCGGACGGAAATTGAGGCGGGTCGCTGCGACGGACGTCGCGATCGCCTCGAAAATGTTCGAGTTCCGTCGATCCAGAAGATAGGGGATGGAAAAGGCTCCGATCACGAAAGCGATGGCCGCCATGGCCGCGCCGAATCCGACGCCCAGCGCCACGAACGGCAGGCTCCTCGAGGTAGCCCACACGAGTTCAACGAAACGGTCCCAGGATTGGACGGTGCGCCACTCGAAGATGGCGAACAGAAGCTGCGCTATCCGCATCCAGGCCAGGTGAAAGAGGAGAAGAAGCACGCCCATCAGCGCGATCTGCTCGGGATTGCGCCGCCACGCCAGCAGGCTGGTTTGGCCGTTGACGAGCTGACGGGTCTCAAGGCGGCGGCTGATTTCGTAAAGTCCGACGGCGATGAAAGGGCCGATGAAGAAGAAGCCGGCGCTGAGCGGCAGGACGAGATAGGGCAGGTTGAGCCACAGCATCAGGAAAACGGCCAGCCATCCGGCCAGCACCGGCACCAAGCCATAGGCGAGACTAGGGCCAGGTGCGGCGACGATGTCGCGCCATCCGGCAGAAAGCCACGCCCAGGGCCGGTCCACGGGAACTCGCCTGATCCTCGGTCGGGGCGCCGGGAACACCGATATAGTCTCGTTCATCGGACCTCGCGTAGCGAACACATGCAGCATTTGATCCGTCCGCTGCCGGCCCGGCCTTGATCCAGGTCAAGGGAACGGGACGCGTGATCTCCTAGCTTCCGCCCGACCGTCGCGGGAGTATCCATGTCGAACCAAGTCGTCCTGACAACCGACCAGCGGCCGGCCCCGCTCTACGTCGAAGACGTGATCCGCGCGGGCGTCGTCCTGACAATGTTCTGGGGCATTGCCGCCTTTCTGGCCGGGGTCATCATTGCCGCCCAGCTGGTGTGGCCGCAGCTGAGCTTCGACAGCGAATTCCTTACTTTCGGCCGGTTGCGGCCCTTGCACACCTCCGCCGCCATCTTTGCGTTCGGCGGCACGGCGCTGATCGCGACGGCGTTCCACGTCGTGCAGCGAACCTGCCGCGCCCGACTGTTCGGCGGCGCGCCACTCGGCTGGTTCGTGCTGCTGGGCTACCAGTTCTTCATCGTCATCGCCGCCACCGGCTACCTGTTGGGCATTACCCAGAGCAAGGAATACGCCGAGCCCGAGTGGTACGCCGATCTGTGGCTCACGGTCGTCTGGGTCGCCTACCTGATTGCCTATCTCGGAACGGTGCTGAAACGCGAAGAGCCGCACATCTACGTCGCCAACTGGTTCTATCTCGCTTTCATCATCACCGTCGCGATGCTGCACATCACCAACAATCTAGCGATGCCGGTGTCGATCGTCGGCACCAAGAGTTACGGCGCCTGGTCAGGCGTGCAGGACGCCATGATCCAGTGGTGGTACGGCCACAATGCAGTGGGCTTCTTCCTCACCGCCGCGTTCCTCGGGATGATGTACTACTACATTCCCAAGGCGGCGAACCGACCGGTCTACTCCTACCGGCTGTCGATCGTGCACTTCTGGTCGCTGGTGTTCCTCTACATCTGGGCCGGACCGCATCATCTCCACTACACATCCCTGCCCGACTGGGCACAGAC
>CALFRN010000218.1 GCA_937919085.1 uncultured Reyranella sp. | reverse complement strand
GCAGTCTGCGGCCGGTACCAGCCGAAGAGGCGAACGATCGAGGTCCCGATGCTGCAGCTGGAAGGCGTTATTAAGAGTTTCGGCGACAAGCGCGCCGTCGACCAGATCTCGCTCGAAGTACCGGCGGGCCAGTTGCTGGGCGTGATCGGCCAGTCCGGCTCGGGCAAGTCGACGCTGTTGCGCATGATCAACCGCCTGGGCGATCCCACCGCCGGCCGCATCCGCTACGGCGACATCGACATCACCGCCTTGCGCGGTCGCGAACTCCGCCAATGGCGCGCGCGCTGCGCCATGATCTTCCAGCAGTTCAACCTCGCCGGCCGCCTCGACGTGCTGACCAACGTCATGATGGGCCGCGCCTTCCATGCGCCGCTGAGCCGCGCCGTCTTAAAACTCTGGACCGACGAGGAAAAGGCAATGGGCCTGTCGGCGCTGGAGAGTCTCGATATGGCCCGCCTCGCGGGCCAGCGCGCCGACACACTGTCCGGCGGACAGCAGCAGCGCGTCGCCATCGCCCGTGCGCTGGTCCAGGAGCCCGAGATCATCCTGGCCGACGAGCCCATCGCCTCGCTCGACCCGCGCAACACCCAGGTGGTGATGGATGCGCTCCTCCACATCAACCGCCACTTCGGCATCACCGTGATCTGCAACCTGCACACCCTCGATCTGGCACGCAAATACTGCGACCGCCTGGTCGGCCTCGCGGCCGGTCGCGTGGTGTTCGATGGTGCGCCGGCCGGCCTTACCGAACATGTCGCCCGTGACCTTTACGGTCTTGAATCGGCCGACGTCATCGACGCCGTGCCCCGCCCCGACTTCGTCCCCGCCAGCGCGCGACCAGGCCTCGCCCTCGCCGGTTCCTGACCAGGCCCAACGCTTCACCCCGACAAGGAGACCGCCAAATGCTGACCCGCCGTCTGACGCTCGCCACTACCGCCGCCGCAAGCCTGCTCGCCTTCACGGGCAGCGCGCACGCCCAGGGCTGGCGCACCGCCTATCCCGAGCTCGTTCTGGCCGTCGTGCCGGCCGAGAATGCCTCGGGGGTCACCGAACGCTACGGGCCGTTCATCGAATATCTGTCCAAGGAACTCGGCGTGAAGGTCACCCTGCGCGTGGCCAACGACTACGCCGCGGTGATCGAGGGCCAACGCAACGGCAGCATCCACATCGCCGGCTATGGTCCCGCTTCCTACGCTCGTGCCGTGGTCACCGGCGTGAAGGTCGAGCCCTTCGCAACTTCGGTCAACGCCGACGGCACCATCGGATACTATTCGGTGTTCTACGTCCGCGCCGACAGCCCCTACAGGACGATTGACGACCTCAAAGGCAAGAATCTCGGCCTGGTCGATCCCAATTCGACCTCGGGCAATAACGTACCGCGCTTCGTCCTCAACAAGATGAAGATCAACCCCGAAACCTACTTCGCCCGGGTCACCTACACCGGCAGCCACGAGAATGCGGTGATCGCACTGCAGCAAAAGACGGTCGACGTTGCGGCCAACTGGTGGAATTCGGACGATGATTCGAACCTCACCCGCATGGCCAAGAAGGGTCTGGCCAAGAAGGAAGACATCCGGATTATTTTCAAATCCGACCTGATTCCGAATTCGCCCTACGCCTACCTGAGCAGCCTGCCGCCCGACCTCAAGGCGGCCATCAGGAAAGCCTTCGATGAAGCACCCACCAAGGCCAAAGCGGCCTTCGCGAAGCTGTCGGACGGCAAGGATAGCGAGTTCAAGTCGGTCGATGCGAAATACTACGAACCGGTCGTGGAATTGATCAAGTTCGTCGACCAGCTTCGCAAGCAGAAGAGCTGACGGCAGCCCTGACAGGGGGCGGCCGGCCGCGCCCTTCGGCCGCCTCCCGTCTCTTTCATTCAGCGCAGGAAACTTCGTGAGTTCAACGCTAGCCCGACTGCCGCAGGCGCAGCTTCGGCCACTGCTTGCAGCCTACGACGAGTCGGTGCGCAGCCGCCGCTGGCATACCATCCTGATCTTTGCCTGCGTCGCGGTCGCCATGGGCCTGTCGTCGATTTCAGCCGAAGTCGCGCCGACGCGCTTCATCGAGAACATCGGTCGCTTCACCAGCTACATCGGCCGGCTGTTCTATCTTGAGAACGGCGCGCCGGTCTGGACCGATCCGGCGGAATGGTACTGGGGCCTGTCGCGCTGGCTGCGCCTCCTCGGCGAGACCCTGATGATGGCGTATGTCGGCACCCTGCTCGGGGCCGCGGGCGCCTTCGGGCTTTGTTTTCTCGCAGCCGCCAACGTGGCGCCCCGCCGCTGGCTGCGCATCGTCGTCCGGCGCTTCTGCGAGCTTTGCCGCACCGTGCCGGAGCTGGTATTCGCGCTGATGTTCGTGATCGCGTTCGGGCTGGGACCGATGGCCGGCGTTCTGGCAGTCGCGATTCATACGCTGGGGGCGCTCGGCAAGCAGTTTGCCGAGGTCGTCGAGAACATCGACATGAAGCCGGTCGAAGGCGTGGCCTCGACCGGGGCCGCGTGGCACGTTGGCATGCGTTTCGGCGCCTTGCCGCAAGTGATGTCCAACTTCGTCAGCTATACGCTGCTGCGTTTCGAAATCAACGTGAGGGGCGCGGCCGTCATGGGATTCGTTGGCGCCGGCGGCATCGGCCAGGATCTGATCGAGGCGATCCGCAAATTCTACTACTCCGACGTCTCGGCCATCCTGGTGATGATCGTTGTCACCGTTGCCCTGATTGACGCCGGCACGGCCCGCGTACGACATCATCTGATCGGGCTCGAGGAGAGGCGTTGATGGCGGCCCGACCCAGGATCGACCTCACGGCGATCCGCGACCGCTATCCACATCATTTCGCGGCAGTCAGCCGCGAGGGCATTTCGATGACGGCGCTCGCGACCGGCGCGGTGATCCTGCTGATCTACGGGATGATCCAGCTGGGCTTTTTCGGCGGCACGTTCCTCGTGGGACTCGGCCGTTTGGCCGAAATCGTCGGGCTGATGCTGCCGCCCGACCCCGGCAGCTGGGGGCACGTCAGGACTTTCGTCATGGCGCTGCTCGAGACCGTGGCCATCGCCCTGCTCGGCACTCTCGTCGCCGCGGTGCTGGCCTTGCCGATCGCCCTGCTTGCCGCGAAGAACATCACGACGGCGCGGATCGTGCGTTTTCTCTCGCGCCGGTCGCTCGACACGATCCGCAGCGTCGACATCCTCGTCTGGGCGCTCATCTGGATCAATGTCGTCGGCCTCGGGCCCTTCGCCGGCGCACTCGCCATCATGACCTCCGACCTCGGCACGTTCGGCAAGCTGTTCTCCGAGGCCATGGAGGCAGCCGACCGCAAGCCGGTCGAGGGGATCACGTCGACCGGCGGTGGCCGGATCCTGGGTGTGCGCTTCGGCATCCTGCCCGAGGTCTTCCCGGTGCTGGCCAGCCAGGTTCTCTATTACTTCGAATCGAACACACGCTCGGCCACCATCATCGGCATCGTCGGGGCCGGCGGCATCGGCCTCCATCTCGCGGAGGCGATCCGCACGCTCGAACTCCAGCAGGCCTCGTTCATCATTCTGATGATCCTGGTGACCGTCGCC
>CALFRN010000217.1 GCA_937919085.1 uncultured Reyranella sp. | reverse complement strand
AGGGCTGCCAGCTCGCGAGCAGCACAATAGGCGGAACCACCAAGACGAACGCCGCGATGGCCGCTAACACCATCAGCAATTGCTTCAGTCGGACAGCAAGTGGCGCCTTAGGGTCGCCGAATGAATACTTGGGCATACCTAATCCTCCTCTCGCGGCGCACCTGCAGCGTTCGGTAAAGTCCGACCTACATTGGGACGGACTTTGTTGATCCACCTTTCAGCATAGGTGACATCGGCCTTGAACTCTTGTTTAGATTCTCGAAGCGGCTTCAGCGGCATGATGACAGACAGCTTCCACGTCACTCGGCGCTGATCGGAAATCCCCTCGCCGGCGCTGTTCGCTATGTTGGTCTGCTCTCCCGGAACGGTACCAATGAGTAGGTTAGAGTTCCTGAGGTTTGACTGTAAATCGGCGTCCAGCCGGAACCCCACCCTGATGGTTTGGAAGGCATCGATATTGTTGGAACAACGGATTCTTTGATGGGGTCCCGATCAACCTCGGCGCCCATCGCGGCAAGGACCTCTTGCTGATTGTCGAGCCGGCCGACCCCTCTGCCGGTGTCGAACTCGGCCCCTACGGTCCGCTCGGGACTCCGGTCTGGCCCGAGACGCCGGAACCGGGTGGCGGCGAGTGGGGATGGAACGGCGCCAGGACGACGATCTATCTCGCTATGACGACGCCGCGGTCGACCGGCAACGACGACACGCCGGCCGCACAATTCATCGACGGCGTGCTGCCGGCGTCCGCCAACTTCGGCAGCGCGCTATTCGATGGCGTCGATCCGATGAGCCGGTCGCGGCCGACCGTGGGCGAGATCATGCTGATCGATCCCGACGGCTCGCTCGACTATCCTTCGCTTCGCCGAACGTCACACCTTGCCAATACTGGCGTTCGTACTTGCCGAGGTTCAATACCTCGAATGGTTTGCAGTTCTCGATTCCAAGGAGCCGCTTTCGGGTAGGCTTTTGCGGACGCATCCGCCGAGGAGAGTTCGCCGTAAGGTCCTCTCCTTCCAGCTATGCGGCTAGACCATTCAATGAGGCAGCAATCTCCGCAGATACATCGCTGGCTGCGGTCTTGACGGTGGCCGAGGCGAGGTGAGCGTATCGAGCGGTCGTCTGAACCTGCGTGTGCCCGAGTAGCTTGCCGATCATCGGCAGGCCCTGGCCAGAGGCCACGGCGGTAGAGGCGAAGGTGTGCCGGAGATCGTGGATGCGGACGTCGTTCAGGCCGGCCCGCGCCCTGACCCGCTGCCAGAAGGGCTGAAGGTCGGTCAGCCGGGCGCCGGGGAGGGTGCCGACGATCACCCAGGGGTTCGCCTCCACCCGGGCGATTTTCTCCAGCACATCGATCGCAGACTGGCCGAGGTGGACGACCTTGGCCCCAGTCTTCGAATCCGGCAGCCGCAGCGCTTTGCCGGGCAAGTCAACGTGTTCCCACTGAAGCGTCATGATTTCGTTGAGGCGACAGCCGGTCAGGATCAACAAGCGCGTGGCCGCGATCGCAGAAAGCATTTCGATGCCCTCGCATTCCATCTCCCGGAGGACCTCGCCGACCTTTTTGAGTTCGGCAGGGCTCAGGAACCGCTCACGCTTCTCCTCAGCATACTTTTTTATGTGCTTGCGTGGGTTCGACCCGTCCGGCCGCAGGCCCCACATCTCGGCAAGGCTGAACATCTTGGAGATCACTTCGAGGCATCGATTGGCCTCGTAGGGGATATGCCTCAGGTCATGGTGCAGCTTGGCGATGTCGGCCCGGGTAACCTCGGTGACACGATGACGTCCCAGCGCCGGCAGGATCGTCAGCTGCAAGAGGCGGCGGTATCCCTTTGCGGTGCTTTCCTTGATCCGCAGCGAGACATGTTCCTTGTCGAAACGGTCGGCGAGTTCCTTGACGGTGGCGGTCCGTCGGTCGGCGTCCCGCCTGGCGGCCGGGTCATCGCCACCCCTGGCGGCTGCAATGATGGTGATAGCCCGGGTGCGCGCCTGCTCGCAGGTTAGCACCGTGCTCGGGCCGAGGCTCATGCGTCGCGAGCGGCGTCCGGCCCGATACTGTACGATGTATC
>CALFRN010000216.1 GCA_937919085.1 uncultured Reyranella sp. | reverse complement strand
AGGCGCAGGAACTCAACGACGACCTTGGGAGGGCAGCGTGACGCGCGAGACGCCGAAGCTAGGCGATTTTGTCAAGGCCTGGCTGCCGGGTGAAACCCCGTGGGCGGAGTGCGTCGCCGTCGAGGCGTCCGGCGCTTGGCATGGACGCATCGCCAACAAGCTGGTCCCCGAGCACACCCCGCAGGAACTGGCCCGGTACATGGAAGGCTGCGACGTACCTGAACTGCACGTGCCGAAGCGGCACGACTACCGCGAGAACATGGTGGTGCGCTTTGCATGGGACTCCGAACAGAACCTGTGGACGCCACGGGAAATGGCAGGGGGCACGGCATGACCGAGCGCCAGACCATCCTCTCCCTGTGCAGGGAGTACCGGCGAGCCGGCGACATTCCCGCGCTGCGGAAGGTGCAGGAGTCCCGCGCCGTCAGATACCGCCGCTGCACGGCTGACGAGCGCAACGCTGTCGCTGCATGGCGGCGCGGAGACGGCATGGACCGATGGGACAACATCAACTGCGTGGCGGAGTGACGGACATGGCCGACGACTGGCGCGAACAGCACGACGCGGCGATGGCATTGCAAACCGCCGCACTCCAAGCCTGCCGCACCATGCGCGAGATCGAGTTGGTCGCCGCCGCCTTCGCGGCGGGCCACGCCTACAGCACGGCCAACTGGCGCGAGGGCGTCGAATACGGCCGGAGGAGACTGGCCGAGGCCGAGGCCACCACCCCCACCCTCGCCACGGCAGCGGAATAGGAGAGAGACATGACCCTCCGCGAGACCTACACCCGCGCGTACTGGGATGCCGCGCTGGCGATACGGGAGCGAAGCCCAAGGCCGCTGTCGCGTGAGACAGCCTCCGCAGCCCTTACCCGTCTCGCCCTCTCCCGTGACGAAGGCTTGGCAAGGCTCGCCAGTCGCGCCGCCGATGCCGTCTGGCACAGCAGCACAGAAGGACATGCAGCATGAGCACGTCAACCGATACCGCCGAACTGGCGAAGGCTCTGGCCGCCGCACAGGGCGAAATCCAGAACGCCACTCTCAACAAGGTCAACCCGCATTTCAAGAACAAGTATGCGGACCTCGCCGCCATCCGTGATGCCGTCATGCCCGCGCTGGCGAAGCAGAACATCGCGGTCACGCAGACGACCGAGGTTCACGGCGACGGCGCGCAATTCATGCTCTGCACGCGGCTGACGCACATGAGCGGGCAGTGGATCGAAAGCCAGTATCCGCTTCCCCTGTCGGTCGACCGACCGCAGGCGATGGGATCGGCCCTTACCTATGCCCGGCGTTACTGCCTGTCCGCCATCGTCGGCATCGCCAGCGAGGATGACGACGACGGCGAGGAAGGCCAGAAGGCCGGCGACGAACAGCGGCAGGCAAACGTGCCGCAGCCGCGCAAGGTCGAGCCGGGCCTGACCAGCGGCCTGACCAAGACGGCGCTCACAATGGAACTTCGCAAGGTCGCCACCGAACTTGCCGGCATCGACGGGCTGGGCTCGCTCGACGCGCTGTTGAATGCCCACAAGACCATCCTCGACCAGTGCAAGCGCGACCTGCCGAAGTGGTGGGACAACGAAGGCGATACGCCTGGATTCAGGCAGCGCATCGAGGCCAAGCGCGTCGAGATCGAGGAACGCGAGGCGATGCAGGACATGGACGACGCGGCACGCGCCGTCGCAGCGGAGTAACGACACATGACTTACGACAACACCGACCGTGGCGCGCTGTTCAAGAACGACCGCAAGGAGTCCGACAAGCACCCCGACTACAAGGGCGCGCTCAATGTCGGCGGCATCGACTACGAGATTGCGGCGTGGCTGAAAACCAGCAACGCCGGCAAGAAATACATGAGCCTGTCGGTCAAGCCCAAGGGCGAGCGCGACGAACGCCCCGCACCGGCACGGCAGGCCCCACGCGGTGGCGGGAGCGCGGTGGACGATCTGGACGACGATATCCCGTTCGCTGCCTGCAAGGACTGAGATCGTGGACGAGGAAATCTGGCGCCAGATTCCGTCGCTGCCGGACTACGAGGCCAGTTCACATGGCCGTGTGCGGCGCCGGCTGTTCAAGGGCGTGATGCCCTACGGGGGTACGCGGGCCTATGGCGGCAAACCGTGGCCCGGATCATGGGCCGGAACGCGCTACACGATGCGCTACAGGGGCAAGACCTACAAGATTGCCCGGCTAGTATGCGAAGCGTTCCACGGTCCCGCGCCAACCGGCGAACCCTACTGCCTGCACATTGACGAGAACGCCCGGAACAACCGGCCGGAAAATCTCAAATGGGGCACGCAAAAGGAGAACCTGAACGCGCCGGGCTTCCTCGAATACTGCCACGGTCGGCGCGGCGAGAATAATCCCCTCATCAAGGGGCGCAGGCGCAGGGCGCTCCCATGAGCCGAGCCCTCATCGTTCTCAACACGCCGCAGGACCGGGAGAAAGCCGCCCGGTGGGTTGCCAAGGCGCCCCTTGGAACCCGCGTCGAGTTCAAGGCGAGCAAGCGCAGCCTGCCGCAGAACGCCCGCATGTGGGCGATGCTGACCGACATCGCGGACCAGCTCGCATGGCATGGCGTCAAGCTGACAACGGACGACTGGAAGCTCGTCTTTCTCGACGCCCTGAACCGGGAAGTCCGCGCCGTCCCGAACATGGCCGGCAACGGGTTCGTCAACCTGGGCCGTTCCTCGTCCGCCCTCTCCAAGCAGGAGATGTCGGACCTGATGGAACTGATGGCGGCCTTTGGCGCGGAGCACAGCGTGACGTTCCACGATGAGGCCGAGGCGCCTCAGAGCAATGATGCGAGGGCAGCATGAAGCGCGACACGACGGTAGTCCTGCGGTTCCGGTCGCCTGCGGCAGGAGAGCGGAAGGTCACGGTGGAAGCCCGCGACAAGGCCGATGGCGCGCTGCTGTTCGCGGACACGCTTGAAGGCACGGCGCAGTGGCTGGCGGAAATGGATTACCGCTACGTCGCTGGCAGCAGCGCGATATGGACGCGCCTTCCTCCCCCTGTGGCAGCGGCGGAGTGAGGGGGATGCGTGGGTTGGCCAAGTCGCCATGTGGGGCGATGTCGTCGAGTGCGAAGCCGGCTGGCTGGCCTCGCGGGCTTACCCGATTGCCCTGCCGCCGTTACTGGCGAAGGCATACGGGGTCTGCGTGCTGACATGACCACCGCCCGCACCGTGCCGGAATGGGTAGGCAAGCACCCCGACGAGGCGGTGCCGCGCCGCGTCAAAGACCGGATTTTTCTCCGCGACGGCGGCCGGTGCCAAGCCTGTACGCGCCGCGTCGGGCCGGGCGGGGAACCCTACGCCCTTGACCACAAGATTGCGCTGGTGAACGGCGGCGAGCACCGGGAAGGCAACCTTCAACTGCTCTGCCAGAACCCGTGCCATGCAGCAAAGACGGCAACGGACGTAGCGATCAAGTCCAAGACCTACGACATGCGGAAGAAGCACATCGGCGCCGACAAGCCCGCCCGCCCCAGCCGTCTGTCCAAGGAATACCGACGCGCAGCACTGGCGCGGATTCAGGCCGAGCAAGCGAAGCGAGAGGAACTGACATGACCGACCCTGTAGCGCCCGCGAGCGCGGAGGATGTGGAGCGGGCAAAGGGGCGCGCAATATTCGCCGCCCGAGAGGAGCACGACGACGCTATGCGCGCCCGTAACGCCGCCCGCGCGGCCAAGGACGATGCGCCTGCCGAACCGGGCGCGCACGCCTTTCAAGATCGCAGCGATGGCCTGTGCGGTGCCACGCACCCGATACACGGGCTGGTCTGCGGCATCAACCGCGACCACCCCGTACACGCCACCCCACCCGCCGCCGACAAGGGCGGGGAGAGGCACCGTTTCATCGCCACGCAGGCATACCCGGAGATTTGTACGAATGGCCTGCTGACGGGGTCCGTCTGCGCCCTCCCCCGCAACCATCCTGTTCATGGAGGGGAGTGATGCCTGTATGGCTGTTTTTCTCGATCATCGGATTGTTCATCGCAGCGATTATCATTTTGCGAATGGAGCCCGACCATGCCTGACGCCCCCAAGGTGACGAGCGAACTGGACGAGATCGTGGAGCGCGTGGCTGGCCCGGCCAAGGCCGCGATGTTCAAGGCGATGCTCACCGCCCTCTCCCGCACGCCCGCCCTTGTGCCGCTGGAGGCGTTCGAGAACCTGGAATTGGCTCAGTGCGACTGCGGCTGCGCTGGCACCGACAAGGCGCACGAACGGTGGTGCGAGTGGGGTTCGTTCGCCGCCTCCGACGCTCTGGTAAGGGAGGGAAAGTAGATGCACGATGAACTCATTGCGCGGCTGGAAAAGGCGACCGGGCCGGATCGCACGCTGGACGCGGCAATTGTCGTCGCGCTCGACGTTCGGCCGGAGTGGCTCAAGGGGGCCACAGGCGAAATGTGGGCCCGCAAGACTCTGGCAAGGGAAGGGCGCTCGCCAGCCTATGCCCGCAGGATATTCCAGACCGTCCGCGCCGCCATCCGCCGCGCCGCCCGGTATCAGGAAGTCCGCAACGCCCCGGCGATCCTCGTTGGCGACTTTGCCGAGTTGCAGGGCCAGCGGGACCGCGACCTGATCCTGACCCGCGCCGAGATCGGCCGCTGGCTGGACGCGGCGGATCCGCACTGCCTTACCTTTCTCGTGTTGCTGGGCGCCACGATGGCGCGCCCCGGGGCAATCCTCGACCTTCGCGAAGGTCCCCAGATTGACCGGGCACGCCGGCTGATCGACCTCAATCCACCAGGTCGGCGCCAGACCAAGAAATATCGCCCTGTGGTGCCCATGACCGAGGCGGCGCGACTGGCGCAGGCCGGGGCGACGCCGGCCGCCACGGGCCACGTCGTGGCCTACAGGGGCCAGCGGGTAGGGAGCATGAAACGGGCCGTGGCGCGGTCCGCCCGGCGGGCCAACCTGCCCGGCGAGACGACCGCCTACACGGTCCGGCACACGATGGCGACGCATCTGCGCCAATGCGGGGTGCCTTGGGCCGACATACAGGGAATGCTGGGCCACACCATCGACGGCGAGACGGACACCTATGCCCGCTTCGCGCCGGACTATCTGGGCCATGCGGCGCGGGAGATCGACCGCTTCTGGCTGGGTATTCACCCCAGATACACCCCAGCGGTTCTCTCTACTGGACCGGGTGGACGGGCGGCGTGGCATCGTCAGCCCAATGCCGTGACAAGCCCTCGGGAGCGGAATGCCGGGTGACTCCCGGCCCCGTCCATCCGGTCGAGTAGACGAGAGAGCGCCCCTAGCTCAGTTGGATAGAGCACTAGTTTCCGAAACTAGAGGCCGGTGGTTCGAGTCCACCGGGGCGCGCCAGTCAGGAGGAGAGAGGATGGACAGAAACACGATCAAGGCCGCGCGCGATCTGATCGCCAGCGTCGACAAGGCGCTAGAGGAACTGCCTTACCGAACGGCGCGCCCGGCGATGGCGTCCTTGAACGAACTGATGGAACTCGTTGAGGACGAACTGCCCGGCGGCTTCTACGGCCAGTGCGAAGGGTGCGAGGAACTGATCGGCAACGACGATCCAGACCCCTACATGGGCGAGGACGTGACGCTATGCGCGACCTGCTATGACCGCGCGCCGAAAGAGCCGGTGGAGGAAGACGCAGCCTTTCATCTGCATCGTTGAAGCCCGGGTCGGCGGGCCGTCAGTCGTCCTTCGCCTTTTGCGCCTGCCGCGCCAGCCGGGCGATATCATCAGCCGTCAGGCCCTTGGTGGTGCGCAGGAGCGCCGCCAACTCGACCGGATGGCGCTTGAT
>CALFRN010000215.1 GCA_937919085.1 uncultured Reyranella sp. | reverse complement strand
TGCAGATTCCGACGCAAGCCGGCCACCTATTCCGATTTGATCGCGGCCACCCTTCCGATCTGAAGCCGGCCACCATTCCGATTTGATCGCGGCCCCCCTCGAGGACAGGGAGCCTCCGGCGGAGGATGTCGTCTCGCGGGTCAGTGTCACCTGGCGTCCAGTGCTCCATCGCAACCGATGGAGTGAATGGAATGCCGACGGAGAGACTGTCCATGCGGCGGATACGACAGATTTTGCAGCTGCATTTCGAAGCCCATGCGAGCGCACGCGTGATTGCGCGCGAGCTGGGCATCGGGCGCAGCACGGTACAAGGCTACCTTGCAAGGGTAGCGACGGCGGATCTTGTCTGGCCACTGCCTGCGGACCTGACGGATCAGATGCTGGAGGAGCGGCTGTTCCCGCCGGCCAGCTTCAAGCGGGGCGTGCGCCGCTACACCGAGCCGGACTGGGCATCGCTGGTGCAGGAAATGAAGCGGCCGGGGATGAACCTGATGATCCTGTGGGAGGAATATCAGGCGGTTCACCTGGAAGGGTATGGCTACAGTCGGTTCTGCGAGCTGTATCGCGGCTTCGAGCGTCGTCTGTCGCCAACCATGCGGCAGACCCATGTGGCTGGGCACAAGGCGTTCGTCGACTACTCTGGCAAGCGTGTCCCGATTGTCGATTCGGCGACCGGCGAGGTGCGCCTGGCGGAGATTTTCGTGGCCGTGCTGGGCGCGTCGAACCTGACATACGCGGAAGCGACGTGGACGCAGAGGCTGCCGGACTGGATCGGGGCTCATGTACGGATGTTCCGTTTCTATGGCGCGGCGCCCCGTCTGCTGGTGCCCGACAACCTCAAGAGCGGCGTCAACAAGGCCTCGTTCTACGATCCTGAGGTCAATCGGACGTACAGCGCCATGGCGGCGCATTACCGGGTCGGCGTGGTGCCGGCGAGATCGAGAAAGCCAAAGGACAAGGCTTCGGTCGAGGCGGCGGTAAAGTTCGCCCAGTTCTACATTCTGGGCCGGCTGCGCAACGTCACCTTCTTCTCGCTGGACGAGTGCAACACGGCGATCAAGGCGGTGATGGAGCGCATGAACGGGCGCGTGATGCGCCGCCTGGGGGTCAGCCGGCGTCAGTTGTTCGAAGCTGTCGAGCGGCCCGCGATGCAGTCCTTGCCAGACCACGACTACGAATACGCCGACTGGCACCTCTGCCGCGTGGGCATCGACTACCACGTCGAGGTCGCTGGCTTTTTCTACTCCGTGCCGCACGGGCTTATCCGTGAGCAGGTCGACACACGGGCTACCGTGGGCGCGGTCGAGGTGTTCCACCGTGGCAAGCTGGTGGCGGCACATGCCCGTCGTTACGGCGGTCCGCGGCATGGCACGCAGCCGGACCACATGCCCAGCGCCCATCGGCGATACGCCGAATGGACCCCCGAGCGGTTCCAGCGCCAGGCCCGGGCCATCGGGCCCAACACCGAGGCGCTGATCATCACCGTGCTGGCCCACCGGCCCCATCCGGAGCAGGGCTTCCGGACATGTGTCGGGGTGCTGCGCCTGTTCCGCGGCATCGAGGCAGCCCGGGCAGAAGCCGTCTGCATCTATGCGCTCGAGATCGGGGCGCGCTCCTACCAGAGCGTGGCGTCAATCCTGAAGCACGGGCTCGACCGCAAGGCGTCGCCGCAAGCCGCGGACGGCACGCCCATTGTGCACGACAACATCCGCGGCTCCGGCTACTTCCACTGAGGAGAAAGCAATTGCTGCACCACCCAATACTCGAACGTCTGCACGAGCTTGGCCTTGAAGGGATGGTCAAGGGCTTCCGCGATCTGGCGGCCAATACCGAGAGCCGAGGGCTGGACCACGCCGAATGGCTGGGCCTGCTGCTGGAACAGGAGGTCACCCTGCGTCGGCAAAAGCGCTTCGAGGCACGCACGCGGACCGCCAAACTGCGGCAGGCGGCCTCGATGGAGGACGTCAACTACAAGGCCGCCCGCGGGCTCGACCGGACGCTGTTCTTGCGGCTGGCCAGCTGCGACTGGATCCGCGAGCACCGCCACTGCCTGATCACCGGGCCTTGCGGCGTCGGCAAATCGTGGTTGGCGTGCGCGCTCGGCGACAAGGCGTGCCGCGAGAATTTATCGGTTCTCTATCAGCGCAGCTCGCGGCTGTTCGCCGCCCTGGCGCTGGCTCGCGGTGATGGCCGATATGCCCGGCTGATGCGCCAACTCACCCGCGTCGATCTGCTGATCCTGGACGACTGGGGGCCCGAACCGCTGACCGCCGAGCAACGCCGCGACCTGCTGGAGATCGTCGACGACCGCTACGATCGTGGCTCGCTGATCATCACCAGCCAGGTGCCGATCGAACGCTGGTACGAGACCGTGGGCGATCCCACGCTGGCCGACGCCATCCTCGACCGCCTCGTCCACAGCGCCTACCGCATCGAACTGAAAGGCGAAAGCTTGCGCAAGCAGCGTGCTGCCGCTTGACCCCAGGCACATTGCCGTGACATCACCAAAACCGACCTGACGAGACGGCGTCACCTGGCCGCGATGAGATTGGAACGGTGGCCGCGATCAAGTTGGAATGT
>CALFRN010000214.1 GCA_937919085.1 uncultured Reyranella sp. | reverse complement strand
ACGGCTCCACGCAATGCCTAGGCAGCCAACGCCTTTACGATCTCCGCGATCACGCGCTCGCGTTCGACGCCCTGTGAGCCGTCGCCCGGCGGGTCGTCCAATCGCCGACGCACGGGGCCGTCTATCAGGTTCGCGATCATGTTGACGGCGCGCATGTCGCCGCCGATTGCGGTCAGGACGAGACGCGCGGCCAGCACGTCAAGAGGGTCAGTGGATCGACCTCGACTATCCTGCCGAAAGAGATCGAACTCACCTTGCAAACTCCCGGCAAGAGCCCACACTCTCACCTCATGGTGGCGCAAAAAATTTCGAGGACAATCGTCGTCCGCGTCGTGAAGATGGGACTGCATGCGCCATCGAAGCGCAAGCAGGCCATGCTTGAGGATGCCTCGCGTCGTCAGACCGTCGCCTACGGCCGCGCACTTCATGCCGCCAAGTCGTCTGCCATCGAGCAATTGATCGTCCAGACAGCGATGGAGTTTCCCCGCAACAAGCTGAAGGAAGCGCGCGACGCGCTGCGACTGCGGGAGCGTGCCGCGATTACCGGCATTGCCAAAGCCGCCTACACTGCCGCGCGTGGGGCTTCGTGCTCGTCGGTGATGGCAGATGGACTCGTCGAGAGCGTGAAGGCGACGATCCAGTCGTGGATCGGGTGGCGGTTACGATTCCGACGCGAGCGGCCGGGCCGCGTGAAGCGGGCGGAGCAGCAGTTGGCCGAGGTGCTGGCTGACCCGGATGCGGCGGTGAAGGCGTTGCAGGCTAGGCGCAGGAACGCGGCGATCACAATCGAGCACGTGCTGACGTCCGCGCGGAGCCGTGTGAAACGCGGCCGTGAGCGCAGGCCGCCTGCCTATCCGGCTGGCCCTCTTCTCGTCCAGCCCGTTCTGGACAGAAACGCCTCACTGGCCGCGCTGGCAAGTTCGACCACCAAGGCGGACGAGGACGCCGCGCGCGATGCCTTGGCGTTCGATCCCAAGGTGGGACGCGCCCCGCTGTCGTGGTCGCGCGCATCGGGCGACCTGACACGCGGCGTCGCGCTGATTCGGATGCCTGACGGATCGGTCGTCGCCTTTCTGCCGGGACTGCTTCCCGCCGAGTCGCGGCGGCTGCACAAGCCCCGGTGGGATGCCCCCAAGTTGATGCACGGCGTCAATGGACCCGTGAAGATGCCAAACACTGTCGGCATCCGCGTCCCAGTCTCGTTCCCGAAGTCGGCGTGGCAGTATCTCGACAACTGGAAGCCGCGCACGGCCAAGCTGGTGTGGCGCAAGGCAGGCCAGTACGAACTGCATGTCGCCTTCGCCCGCGAGATCGCGGTGACGAAAGCCAGCGACAAAGTCTGGATCGGCCTCGACCGTGGCGTCGAGCACATCGCCGTGGCGGCGGACGAGTCCGGCGTGAACCCCTTCATTTCCGGTAACCGGCTCGCACCTATCGAGAAGCGCGTCCGGGGTGCCCGCGAAACCGCGCAGAGACGCGGCCGCGCCATCCGCGCCGCGAAGCGCTCGTACCGGGAGACGGCGCGCAACGAGGTCAACCGCATCGCCAAGCACATCGCTAAGGTCGTGGTGGCGCGCGGCGCGATGCTGGCAGTCGAGGACCTCAGCGCCTTCGCCACCGGCTACAGCCCTGTCCTCGCGCGCGCGCAGTACGCCGCGCTGCTGGCGGCAATCGACCACCGTCTGGAACTGGCAGGCCGCGCGCCGATGAAGCGCGGCGGCCAGAGGTACTGGGAGGTTCGAGCCGCCTACACCAGCACGACCTGTCCTGTGTGCGGAGTGGTCGACAAGGCTTCTCGACCGGAGCGCGACATCTTCAAGTGCGTGGCCTGCGGGCATGAGGACCACGCCGACGTGAACGCCGCGCGCAACATCGCGCGACGCGGCAGAGAAAACCAAGGCAAATACGAGATTGCGAAGAGCCGAAAGGCTCCTCGCAGTGGGGGCGGAGGCCCTGCGTCTGATGAAGGCGCAGGGGTTGTTTCGGCTCCCGTTTCTGCTGACGCCGCCTCGCGCGGTGCCGGTGGGGCGAACAGTCCTACAGGCGGCAACAACGCTGGCGAGCCTCGCAGCCCGTCGCGTGCGCGGAGCGCATTGTCGTCTCTTTTTGTCACCGCCGAAGGAGAGATTCGAAAGCCAGACCAATGGCTTGACGCTGCATCGGGTGCGGCCGGTGGTGAATTGGGGGCTGGCCGAAACGCCAAGCGTGGACGTGGACGCCCACTGACGGTGCGGCCGGTGGTGAATTGGGGGCTGGCCGAAACGACCAGATCGTTCTTGAGGACGTGAACGCAGGTGCGGCCGGTGGTGAATTGGGGGCTGGCCGAAACGTCACCGACACTTTCGATGGCACACCTTCGGTGCGGCCGGTGGTGAATTGGGGGCTGGCCGAAACTGCATCATTATCTGCCCGTTTCCGCCGGACGGTGCGGCCGGTGGTGAATTGGGGGCTGGCCGAAACGAACGCTACGGAGTTCTAAGTGCGGGGTCGCGGGTGCGGCCGGTGGTGAATTGGGGGCTGGCCGAAACAAGTTGGCACTTATTACAGATCGGGCCATTGGGTGCGGCCGGTGGTGAATTGGGGGCTGGCCGAAACTAAAGCATGCGTTCGAAGATGGACGCGGCAGGTGCGGCCGGTGGTGAATTGGGGGCTGGCCGAAACGTAGATGTTCCGTTTATGTCGAACATCGGACGGTGCGGCCGGTGGTGAATTGGGGGCTGGCCGAAACGTCAACTGAAGGTTACAGCGACGCCATCGAGGTGCGGCCGGTGGTGAATTGGGGGCTGGCCGAAACGGGGACCTTGTGTTCGTTGAGAAGCGTAAAGGTGCGGCCGGTGGTGAATTGGGGGCTGACCGAAAGGCGCGCGGCTGGCTATCTTCACTCATAAACTGGCATCCTCCAGATAAATGCTTGAAATAGTGCGAACGCCAGCATGACGGGAACTACTACTGCGGCAGTGAGGAACTAGGCGACTAACCCGACGCCGTCTCGACGGGCAGGCTGTCATCGGTGCCCAGCTTCAACTTCGCGGAAGTCATGGTCCTGACTAGCGACTCGATTGTCGCCTGCGTCTCTTCACGGGCCGCTATCGACTCGGGTGAGGTCTCGCCAGCGCGCTGCCCGGGGCGACCTTCCAGCCGTTCGGTGATGAATGACGCCGCGTTGGTCGAGCCCCTGAGCGCCCCGCCGACGGCCGCAATCCCCAAGGCCTCGATGGCGCTCATTCCGGTGGCCGCGGGCGTGGTGAAACCCTCCTCGGCCAGATCGAGGACCTCCGATGCGGGGCGGGTCAGCGCCATCATGATGGCCATCGTGACCGGGCGCTGGTGCGTCAGCATCTTGATCGGGTCGGCCCGGCAGGCGGCGATCTCGTCCAGCAGGCGCTGCCGACCCCCGTCATGTTCCTTAGGCTGCGGCGCGATTACCAAGGCGGCTGTTTCTTGATCCTCAGGCATCGGGCGCTGCCTCCAGTTTTGCCAGCTTCGCACGGGCTTGCCGAAGCCGTTCCTCTGTCTTCCGGACCTCAGCCCTCGCCTCCTCACGAGCGAACTGCTGGTGCATCGGCTGCACCAGAACGGCGAGCAAGGCGCTAAGCCTTGGATCGAACTTCGTCATGGCCGGGAGCCGCTCACCGATCATCCGCTGGGCGGGGACGTCGCCCGCGATGGCATTGCGCACCAAGGAGCCAGCCATGGCCATCAGGGCATTCTGGCCGACGTTCGGTTCTTCGAGAGGCTGCGCCAGCACCAAGATCAGCGCCGTGGTGAACGGTTTGGCGTGGCTGGGACAGCTAGCCGGATTGTCGCGGAACTGCTGTAACGCGGCAGGCAGGGGCTGCTGGGGCGGCAGTAGGGCCAACATCCGGTCGAACTGGGCGTCCTCGTCGCCAAGCATGACGCGAATCAGGGTCTCGACTGCGAGGGGCTGCACTTCAGACATCATCTACCTTCGCCCCGGCGAAAACTTGCCGCAAGAACCGGGGCTTCGGCCACCAGTACCGCCATGGCCTCGCTCTCGGCCTTCAGGCGGGCCCGCCAGACCTTCCAGTGCTCATAGCGCTGCCGCTGTGCCGGTATCCGGCGAAGGGCCTCCAGCGCCTTCTCTGCCCGCTGCTGGCGCTCCTTGCGACGGGTGGGGCGGTGGCGAGGTTCCGGCAGGCACAACCGGCAGCGCCAAGGGTTCTGCGAAGGCACGGAACCGTGGCCGCCTACGGTGTGCGCGGGACGCCTCAGCAAGGTGCAGTTACGGCCACAGCCGGGGCACTCAAACCGCCACCTCCGGGGGCCGCCGGGCAGCGTCGTCGGCAAGTTGAGAAGCTGCATCGCCCAGCCGTCGAGCAGGGTAAGGCCCGGCCTAAGTGCGTGCGCCGAGGCGAGAACGGTGGCGAGATCGGCGGTGACGTGCCGCATGGTGAGGGTTTCCGGTCAAGGGTGGTGGTGGTGACGATCAATCGACGCCCGGCGCGCCAAGGGATCGTACCCAACGAACGGAAAATCTGGGG
Source organism: uncultured Reyranella sp. (assembly GCA_937919085.1). GTDB lineage: Bacteria > Pseudomonadota > Alphaproteobacteria > Reyranellales > Reyranellaceae > Reyranella. The sequence continues at coordinate 2,684 of CALFRN010000214.1, read as the reverse complement.
ATTGAGGTGATGGTGACGATGTTTCCTTTAGGCGTGCGGCGGGGGGGTGAAAATCGCGTATAGGGAATCATCGTCACCATCACCTCATCATCACTTTTTCAGAGAAGCGAGCCGCTCTGGCGCGAGCGATTTTCGCTGCTCCGAAGTGACCACCTGACCCCCATATTTGATCCGCCCTCCCTCGCCACATAGAGCGTTCCGCCCTGCCCACCGGGCACCCGTCGGTCAACTTCCGAGGCTAGCCATTTCCCAATTCGCTGGGCCGAGGGCAGACCACCGCCGCGTTCAGGCACTGCTGCCAGCAATGCCTCCCGGAACGCCGGATGGACGATTTCGCCTCCGTCACTGCCCTCGTCGCGCTCCGACGTGGCCGCGGCCACCCGTACCATATCGGCGACCGGCACACCGTCGCTCGACAGGGCGGCGCGCGGGAGGTCGCGCCACGCCGCGAGGAAGGCCGCCAGCGTGTCGCGCTTCTCGTCGGGGGCCGCCTCTGACGCCACCACGCAATCGTCGAAACCCAACCACACCAGCGCATCACGCACGAGGCGTGTCCAATCCTCGAACGAGCCCATCTCGCGCCCCCGCATACGACGGCCTGCGCCGTACTCGACCTGATATGCCATGAGGATCGTCAGGGCTGCACGGGTCAGCGGCACACGTTTGGCAAGGACTTCGGCGCGTGGATCGAAATCGAATTCGCGCGCCGCCGGGTCCTCGGTGTCCGGCACAAGCCTGCAGGTGACCACCCGGCGCGACACGTCGCCCGGCGGCGTCACATTGTTCCCCGTCAACGCGAACTGGTAGGTGTTGGGCGTTGGCACGAGGTCCGATGTCCCGAGTGGACGCAGGTCGATGACGGGCTCCGTCAGGGCCGAGCACAGCAGCGGCACACCCCAATGATCGTTCTCTATGTTATCAATCAGGTGATGCGGCCTGCCCGTCAAAAGAGCAGCATTGAGGCGTTTCTCGAACTCTTCGCTCTCGCCACGCGTCGGACTGATGAGGCCCGCCGGGCTGCCCGTCGCGAGAAGCGGCGCGAGTGATGCCAGCATCGACTTTCCGCTGCCTTTGACCGGCGCGGTGAACAAGAAGCCCGGCACCGCCGCGCAGGCGGGGCGAGCGAAGGGCGTGAGCAATGCCGCCATCGCGGCGCAGGCTGCAATGCCGCGCGTACCGCCAACGAAGTCGAATTCACGCATCGGCGCGAACAACTCCTCCACTGCTGCCAGCGCGTCGGCGCGCGTCGCACCCGCCACCGGCGGTTCGAATACCACACCGGCCCCATCCAGATAGAGCCCCGTAGTGGAATCGTAGTGTGCCCCCGAGACCGGCGGCATACAGAGAGAGCCGTCGCGGCGCAGGAACGGAGCGGTTGCAATGCCACTGAGCGGCGGCAGCGGGAGATCGACTGTCTGTGTCAGCAATGCCTCGGCCACATCGCGTGATGGATTGCAGGGCACCTCCTCGGGGCCGTGCTTGCCCATGACGCGGCGGTGCCACTCCGCCGCCCTCGCCATAGCGTCAAGCAGCGAGCCACGCTGCATGCGAACTGCCTGAAGCGCTACGACTGGGCCCTGCTGCGTAATCATCAGGGTGCGCCCAGCCGTGGCGATCTTACCGCCACGCTGGTAAATGCCGCCCATTGCTATCAGCGCCGCCAACGTCTCCTCCTTCATCTCCGGTATTTCGGGGCGAAGTTCGATCCTCGCCCGCGAGAAGCTGCGGACAGCATTCACCGCTCCACGGCCCGTGCCGCCCCCCGCAGTTGCGCCGGTCTCAAAATCAGGGGTGTAGTCGCTCGCGAGTGTAGTGATGTCCTCGTCCAACCCGGTGTCATTCTCGGTCATTGCCGGACTCCATTGGGCCCGCACTAAGCGTAGTCGTGCCGGTGACAGCGCCTAGGTCTAGGGTCGGTGAAGCCAAATTCGAGTCAGGGCCAACCCTCTTCTTCCTGATCATCAGCGTGGCCTTAAAGCGAAAGCGTTGCAGCTTGGCCACTAGCAAGCGGCCGGGTTCGATCTCCGCCGCCGTGCTGCCGATCACGAATACCCGCCGCGCGGCCTTGGGCACGAAGACATCGGCCAGCCCCTCGGCGTTTTGGGCGGCGAGGCCGTAGCTGCAGTCAAATGCCTGCATCGCCTTCCGCGTTGCCGCTTCGCCGACGGCGACTACGGCCCGCGGCCCCTCGCTGCCAAGCACCTGCGTGCCACTTTCCCGAGGCAGCAGATATGTTGTGGCGGTACCGACATCGTGGACGAAGCCCCCGGTCTCAGTGCGTTTGATAAAACCGGCCTCGCTGACGCTCTCCCGGAACGGAGCCTCGCAGCGCAAACTCTGTCCCGGCACCATGTCGGCTAGCCACTCGCCCGCCGTCCGTACCGTGCCGCGACGTGTGATCGGAGTGGTGAGCGTCAGCAGGCCTGTGGAGGCAGCACCGGTGCCCGTGAAGCGCAGCGTCTCGCCAGTCGCCTGTCGGTGCCGTGCGAGGGCGGGTGCGCTAGGCAATTCGATGGTCGAGACATCGAGAACACCCCCGCCTGCATTCCGAATGGTGATGTTGGCGTCATCGACAAGATAGCCCGGAGCGTTTGTCGTGTTGGGCCGTGAACAAAAAATGAGACGGCCGACCACGAACACACTTAGGTCGATCACGCTGCGCATCACCGCCGCACCGCCCTTGG
>CALFRN010000213.1 GCA_937919085.1 uncultured Reyranella sp. | reverse complement strand
CTCCGAAGCTCTTACGTGTCATTGCCATCTCCCATCACCTCCACTTCCTGCTCTCGAGCGCCCGGTGCGCAAGATAGAGCATCAGGAAGATGAGCGATGCGTAGTAGACCAGGTCCCGTGTGTCGATCACGCCGCGCGAGATGTTGTCGGAGAGCTCGGGTCTGATCTTCGTCACATCCTCGAGGCGCGATGCGAGGGCCATGGCGATCTTGGTGGCGCTCGCCGTCGCGTGCGTGTAGGCGCCGTGCGCGCCCGCCGTCCGCACCGTGAACTCGAGCCACAGCGGGCCCTTCTCGCCGAAGCGTACGCTGAAGGGGCTCGACGGCTCGCCATTGAGAAGCGCGTCGCCATGCACCTCCGGGTGGTGCTCCATGAGATAGCGGGCGCCATAGGGGCCGAACGTCTCCTCGTCGGAAACGGCCGTGAGGGTTAGACGGCCCTTGAGGCGGTCCTTGATCCGGGAGAGATAGATATAGGTCCAGATCGACGCCGAGGTGCCGCATTTCATGTCGGCGGCGCCGCGGCCGTAGACCTTGCCGTCGACAAGCTCGCCGCCCCACGGGTCCTTGGTCCATCCATAGCCGTCGTCTGCAACGGGAAACACATCGATGTGGCCATTGAGCACGAGGTGCTTGCCAGGCTGACCGGCCGCAAAGGTCGCAATGATGTTCGGCATCTCGGGGTGGGGCGAGATGATGCGATAGTCGATGCTGCGCGCTGTGAGCTCCCCGGTGATGAAGTCGGCTGTCGAGCGCGTGTCGCCCGGCGGGTTCGGGCCCCGGCAGCGCACGAAGGCTCTCAGGAAGGCGACCAGGGTGTCGCGATCCTCGTCGATCCAGGCCTTGAGCTGCTCGCGATCGCTCGTTGCCATGTTCCGTCTCCTATGCCTTGGCGGATTGTCGCGGCGAGGGTTCGTTGCCCGGAGTCGGCTGCTGGTTTGGCGATCGCTGTAGGAGCTGCGTCAAGCCGAGAAGGAATATCGATATCAGGATCAGCAGCGTCGAGATGGCAGCGATCGTCGGATCGATCTCATCGCGGAGCGCGTTGAACATGCGTCGCGTGAGGGTCGCCTTGTCGCCGCCGGCGATGAAAAGCGAGATCACGACCTCGTCGAGCGAGGTGATGAACGCGAGCAGCGCAGCCGATATCACGGAGGTCTTGATCTGCGGCAGCGTCACCGTGAGGAAAGCCCAGGGGCGGCTGGCGCCGAGGCTGCGCGCCACCATCTCTTGGTTCATGTCGTAGCTCTTGAAGCTCGAGGCGACCAGGATCACGACCAGGGGGATCGCCATCACCGAATGCGCCAGCACAATGCCGGTAAGCGTGTTGTTGAGCCCTAGGTGGGCATAGAGGAGGAAAATGCCAATCGCGATCAGGATGCCCGGAATAATGAGCGGCAGCATGAATGTCGCGTAGGCGAGCTGGGTGAAGCGCGACTGCGAAGTATGCATGCCATAGGCGGCAAGCGTTCCGAGCGCGGTAGAGATGACCATCGTCAGGGTTGCCGCAGTGAACGACATCGCCGTCGCGTCGCGCCATTCGATGGCGTCGAAATAGGCCTCGTACCAGCGCGTCGACCAGCCGGGCGGCGGGAATGCAAGGTAGCGCGAGTCGGAGAAGCTGAGCGGGATGACGAGCAAGCTCGGCAATATGAGGAACAGCAGGGTCAGCCCGCCGAGCACATAGAGCCACAGCCGGCCGCCGTGGGTGATCTGCGTTTCCGTCGCGGGCCGTCTCAGCATCTACCGGCCTCCCACGATGCGGTCGAAGCCGATGAGGCGGCCGACGCCCCACAGGATGGCGAGCGTCATGGCGAGCAGCACGACGCCAAGCGCGCTCGCGGCTCCCCAGTCGGAGTGATAGGTGACATTGCGCTCGATCTGCATCGACCACATCATCACGCGCCCTCCGCCCAGAAGCGCCGGCGTCACATAAAAGCCGAGGCACAGCACGAAGACGATTATGATGCCGGCGAAGAGGCCGGGAAACGACAGCGGCACGAACACGCCCCAGAACGCCTTCACCGGCGAGGCGCCGAGGTTCGCCGCGGCGCGCATGTAGTCGCGGTTGATGGAGCGCATGGTCGCATAGAGCGGCAGCACCATGAACGGCAGCATGATGTGGACCATGCCGATCGTAGTGCCCGTGAAGTTGTGCATGAGCCTGAGAGGCGCGTCGATCAGGCCCATGTCCTGGAGCCAGCTGTTGACCACCCCGCGCCGCTGCAGCAACACGAGCCAAGCGTAGCAGCGTACGAGCAGTGACGTCCAAACCGGGAACAGCACCAGCAGCAAGAGGAACCCGGCTAGCCGCGGGCGCACCTGCGAGATGAGATAGGCAAGGGGATAGCCGAGCGCGATGCAGATGGCCGTGACCAGGAACGAAAGCTCGAACGTCGTCTGAAGCGTCAGGGTGTAGGTCGGGTGCAGCAGGCGCTCGTAGTGCTCGAACGTGAAGTCCGAGCCGCTGCGGAAGGAAAGCCAGAACAGCCAGGCGATCGGTGTCAGCGCAATGGCGCCGATCAGCAGGAGGCCCGGTACAGCGAGCGCCGCCAATACCGTCGTCTCGCTCCGCTCCCGCCTGCGGTAGGCGGCCTCGTTCGGTGCCTTCCAGGCCGCGTGGTCGCGCCGGCCAACCTCGTCAGCGAGGCTGGTCGTGGTCATGGCGCCCGCTCGGCGGGCACCAGCATCGTGTCGCCAGCCGGCAAGCCGAGCCGTACAGGCGTGCCTGGGGCCGGCAGCGCCGGTCCGACACTTGTTGCCGGCTGGCGGATCGCGACTTCGACGTCGTCGGGCAGGTCGACATAGAGCAGTGTGCTCTCGCCCTGGTAGACGATCTCCCGCGCCGTCCCCTCGAACACGTTGAGGCCATCCTCCCCGCCGGTGAGGAGCTTGAGCTTCTCGGGCCGCATGACGAGAAATTGCTGGCCGGATGGATGGCGTGGCGGCTCCGCAAGCTGCAACGGTCTGTCCCGGTAGTGCGCGGTCCCGCCGCGCATGGAGACCGCCACCAGATGTGATTCTCCGATGAACTCGGCAATGAAGCGGCTTTCCGGGCGCTCGTAGACATCGCGTGGGCTGCCGATCTGGTGGAAGCGGCCCTTGTCGATCACCGCGACGCGGTCCGACATGGTGAGTGCCTCGCGCTGATCGTGCGTGACATAGACCGTCGTCATGCCTAGGCGCTGATGGAGGTGGCGAACCTCGATTTGCATTTGCTCTCTCAGCTTCTTGTCGAGCGCCGACAGGGGTTCGTCCATGAGCAGGATGCGCGGCTCGAAGACGATGGCGCGGGCAAGCGCAACGCGCTGGCGCTGACCGCCCGAGAGTTGGTCGATGTTGCGGGTGCCGAGCTCGCCGAGTTGCACGAGCGCCAGCACCTTCTGCACGCGGTCGGCGATCTCCGACTTGGCGACCCCACGGAGCCGCAAGGGATAGCCGACGTTGCCGGCGACCGTCATATGCGGGAAGAGTGCATAGTTCTGGAACACCATGCCGACGTCGCGCTTGTGGGGAGGTAACAGCGAGACGTCGCGGTCGCCGAAGCGGACTTCACCGCTTGCTGGCCTGATAAAGCCGGCAAGCACCATGAGCAGCGTTGTCTTGCCGGATCCCGAGGGGCCCAGCAGGGTGATGAACTCGCCGCTCGCAATCTCGAGGCTGACGTTGTCCAGGGCGGTGAAGGTGCCGTAAGTCTTGGTGACGTTTCGGATCGAGATCGGCAGCGATATGGCGGAGCCTTTCCCGTTTACTGCTGTCACCTCGGCCTCCCGTGCACGCGGAAGCCGAGCCGGCCGTTGAGCGGCCGGCTCCTGCTGGGCGAACTGCTACCTCTGCAGGAAGGCGTCAAAGCGCTTCACCATCGCGTCCGCGTTGTTGACCCACCACGAGTTGTCCTGGACGAAGCCCTTCCCGAAGTTCTCGGGCGAGTTCGGCAGGTTGGGCAGCTTCTCCTTCGGGATGACGCCGGTGTCGTAGGACTTCGTGTTGGACGGCGCGTAGTTGATGTAGTTCGAGATGCGAGCGTTCACCTCGGGCCGCGACATGATCGCGATCGCCTTCATGGCGAGTTCCTTGTTGGGCGCGCCCTTCGGAATCATCCAGCTGTCGGAAACGATGATCTGCTGGTTGAAGGTGGTCTTGATCTTCCCTCCCTTGCCCTCGGGCTCGTTCTCGAGTGCCTGGATGCGGCCGTTCCATGCCGCCACCATGTCGACCTCGCCGTCCTTCAGCACCTGCGCGGACTGAGCGCCCGAACTCCACCAGACGAGAACGTGCGGCTTCAACTGCTCAAGTTTCTTGAAGGCGCGCTCAACATCGAGCGGGTAGAGTTTGTCCATCGGCACGCCGTCGGCGATCAACGCCATCTCAAGGGCATAGATGGGATGCTTGCGGATGGAACGTTGACCGGGGAAGTTCTTTACATCCCACAACGCTGCCCAGCCCTCCGGTACCTTGCCTGGGTACGCCTTGTCGCGCCAGCCAATGGCAACCGAATAGACGATCTGCGGCGCGCAGTGCTCCGAGCGGCCGATTGTCGTCGGGATGTCGGTCAGTGCCTTCATGGTCTCGGCATCGAACTTCTCGAGGCGGCCCTCCTTTTCCAGCAGCGCGCAGCTGTAGGCACCCTGTGTCGTGAGGTCCCAGGTCGGCTTTCCGGAGGCGACCTGCGTGCGCACGTCGGCGATACCGGAGGTGTTGTCCTCCTTGATGACGACATTGAGCTCCTTCTCGACGATACCGAACCACGCTTCCTTCTGGGCCTTCTGGAAGGCGCCGCCCCACGACGAAATGGTCAGCGTCTTCTTTTCCTGCGCCGCCGCTTGCGGCGCCGCGAGCAACAGTGCCGTACAAACGAGTGAAATTGCCCCGCCGCACTTTCCCATCATCGTGAATTCCCCTCTGCATAGCCCACTGTCCATTGCATTTCACAGCACGGCCGGCCGGCCGTCAAGGCAACCCGATGGCGGGGGCAGGGCAATCGGCTGAACAACAGCGTGACAAATCGCCAAAGTGCTGAATCACTCGGTCACCATTGATTCTCTTGGTGGAGGGTGGCGATGGAGGATGGTGCGGCTGGCTTCGAGGCAATTGCCGAGACGACGAGTTTTCTCCACTATTTCAATGATCTGCCGGATTACAGGCAGCCGGGAAAGGTGGAGTATCCCTTGCCGGAGGTGCTCTTGCTGATACTGTTGGCGGTTCTGGCGGGGGCGGAGACGTTCACGGACATCGCCCGGTTTGGCGAGAAGAAGCTGGAGCTTCTGCGCCGGTTCCGCCCCTTCAAAAACGGCACGCCCGCCCACGATCACCTTGGCGATATCTTCGCCACGCTCGACCCCAAAGCCTTCCACCGATGCTTCGTGGCCTGGGTCGCCGCGCGAACCAACACGCCTGTGGAGCTGATCAGCCTTGATGGCAAGACCTCGCGTCGGTCGGGCCAGACGAAGGCGTCGAAGGATGCGATCCACATGGTCAGCGCCTTCGCCGCACGCCAACGCATCGTGCTGGGTCAGGTCAAGGTGAGCGAAAAATCCAACGAGATCGTCGCCATTCCCGCCTTGCTCGACATGATATCGATCGAGGACGCCGTCGTGACCATCGACGCGATGGGATGTCAGCGCAACATCGCAAGCAAGATCATCGACAAGAAGGCGGATTACATTCTCGCGCTGAAGGGCAATCAAACGAAGCTGCGCGAGGATGTCGAGATCTTCGTCGATGAGCAAAAACCGCTGCAATACAGGGATGCAACGATCAGCACGCACCAAACGGTGGACGCTAATCATGGCCGCATCGAAACCCGCAAATACACCGTCCTGCACGATGTCGGGTGGTTGCAGGAACGACATAAGTGGCCCGGCCTGAAGGGCGTCGTCGTAGTGGAAAGCAAGCGCGAAATCGCGGGCAAGATCACCAACGAAACGCGTTTTTATATTACGGGCACCTCGAAGAATAATCCGTTCTGACGGATATCGGCTGCAGTCGAGTACGCTTCTCTCTGGCGCGTCGCATTCCCGGCGTTTCCGCCGCCGTCAGCGGCTTTTTGCTCCGCCGCCGCGCCGATTGACATGCGGCGGACGGAGTCCTCCTCTCACGCGGCCGCAGCTCGCTCGAGAATGACGAGGCGGCGGATGTTGTAGACGAAATTCTGAAGCCCGATCTTTACCTTCGCCCGCACCATGCCGATCGTGCGGACCAGCCGCCCGCCCGGCGCGTTCTCCTGGGCGCCGAACACATGCTCGATGCGCACTCGCACCCTGCTCTTCCGGGTGTTCGCCGCCGTCTCCGCTTCGCTCAACGGATTGTTGCGGTGCCCGCGCTTGTGGACGCGGCTGCTGAAGCCTCGCGCTTTCAGACTCCGCTCGATCTCCGCCGAGCGGTAGGCGCTGTCGGCATAGACCTCGCTCGACGTGTTGCCCTTGTTCAGAAGTTCGTCGAACACCTGGCTATCATGCACGCTGGCATCGCTAACGCCGTACTCGCGGATCAGCTCACGCGGATCAGCTTGTGCCGGGCGTCGGCATTCACATGATTCTTGTAGCCGAAGAAGCTGCGCCCGTTCTTCTGGGTCCAGCGCGCGTCCTTGTCCTTCTGCCGGTTCTTCGCCGGATGATTCTTCCAGTCCTCCGGAGTGGCGCCAGCCTTGACCTGCTCGTTCTCGTCCCGGCTGTTGCGTTGCCGGGGCACCGCCACGATCGTGGCATCGACCATCTGGCCGCCGCGCGCGATGTAGCCACTGGCCTCCAGATGCTGGCCGAACCGCTTGAACAGCTTGTCGATCAGACCCGCCTTGGCCAGCTTCTCGCGGAACAGCCACAGGGTCGTGCCATCGGGAATACGGTTCTCGAAGCCCAACCCGAGAAAGCGCGTAAACGACAGCCGGTCGCGCACCTGGTACTCGATCTGCTCGTCCGACAAGTTGTAAAGAGACTGCAAGACCAGCATTCGGAACAGCACCAGCGCGTCGATAGGCTTACGGCCCGCACCGCTCTTCCTGTCTTCGTCGGCCGTCAACACCACCGCCTCGATATCGCCGCGAAACTTCTCCCACGGCACCAGCGCGCCGATCGAAACCAACGGGTCGCCCTTCGCCGACAGCATCGATAAACGCTTGTCCGCATCGAAAAAGCCCTGTCCTTACCGAATACTCCATCCGTGCTGGCGCAAGAAGCGAGATCAGGTAGG
>CALFRN010000212.1 GCA_937919085.1 uncultured Reyranella sp. | reverse complement strand
TTAGTCTTGTGCCCCTGCCCGCCCCAAGCAAATAGCCGCGGGCGCCGCGCGCCACACGCAGTTCAGCTATGAACCGCGACCGCTAGAAGTGGACGTAGCCCGCCTGCGGGATCGCCACGGCGCGGCCCGCCGCCGTGAGGCGCACGCCGCGACCGCCGGCAAAGCGGCCAATACGCGTCACCTCGACGTCGGCCAACCGGGCAGCATTGAACAGGGCATGTGCACGCCGGGGCGAAACGGAGATCACCAACTCGTAGTCGTCGCCCCCGCCTAGCACTGTCGGCCACAGTTCCGGATCGGCGGCAAGCGCCCGGCGCGCTGCAGTCGACAATGGTACCCAGTCGCGTTCGATGTGCACGGCAAGCCGTGAGGCGGCGGCGATATGGCCAGCATCAGCCAGCAGCCCGTCTGATACGTCGGCCGTCGCGCGCGCGATTCCGATCAGGCGTCTTCCCATTGCCGTGCGCGGCCACGGCAGGCGGTAGCGCATCTCGAGAAATTTGCGGTCGCGCAAGCCGAGCCCATTCAGCTTGCCGCGCGCCACCAGCAGGCCAAGTGCTGCGTCGCCGATGGTGCCGCTTGCCCAGAGATCGTCGCCGATGCGGGCACCAGTGCGCCCCAGCCCCCTGCCCCGCGGCACCCGGCCGAAGGCGGTAATGGTGACCGTAAGTGGACCCGGCGTCACCACGGTGTCGCCGCCGCACAGCACGATGCCGTAGCGCCGCTGGTCGGCCGCCAGGCCGCGCGCGAAGCCACCGACCCAGCTTTCCCGCCAGCCCGCGGGAAGGGCGAGCGACAATTGATAGACAAACGGCACAGCGCCACCCGCAGCCAGATCCGACAGGCATACGCGCAGTGCCTTTGCCGCCACGCGTTCCGGGGTTTCGTCCGCCAGAAAATGAACGCCCGACACGATCGTGTCGGTCTTCACAGCGGTGTCGTACCGCGCGTCGGCCGGCAGGAAGGCGTTGTCGCTTTCGAGGCCGCCGGCACCGCGGAAGGCCCGCGCCAGCGGCGCGAAGTACCGGTCGATCAGTTCGAATTCACCAACCCGCCGACGGGAGACCATCGCCCGATTACTTCGCGAGTTCGGCCGGCCGCACCTGGCGCGCCAAACGGTCGAGCACCGAGTTGACGAAGTTCGGCTCGCCTTGGTCGTAGAACGCATGGGCGACTTCGACATACTCGTTGATCGCCACGCGTGGCGGCACGTCACGCCGGTGAACGAGTTCGTAGGCGCCGGCCAGCAATATCGCGCGGACCAGCCGGTCTATGCGCGCCCAGGTCCAATCCGCCGTCAGCGCCGAGGAGACAGCCTGCTCGAGCTCGTCCTTGCGGGCAGCGGCGCCCTCGACCACGTCCTTGAACAGGGGCCGGTCGGCATCGCGACGCATCCCTCCTTCCCCAGCCTCGCTGGTGCGAACGCCGAGAAACTGCTCGATGATCTCCGCCGGACCGTGTTCGCCCATTTGCCACTGGTACAATGCCTGAACCGCGGCCAGTCGGGCGGCCTGACGGCGACTTGGCGTCGTCTGTTCACTCACGATTTCGGCCAACGGCGGCCGAGCGCCACCATGGTGAGACAGGCATGCGCTGCGTCGCCACCCTTGTCGCCGCGATCGGTATTGGCACGTGCCCTCGCCTGGTCGGCATTGTTGACAGTGACGATTCCGTAACCGATCGCCAGCCGCTCACGTACCGCAAGATCCATCAGGCCCCGCGCGCTCTCGCCGCAGACATAGTCGTAGTGGCTGGTCTCGCCGCGAATGACGCAACCCAATGCCACGAATCCATCGTAGCGTCCGGCCGCCAGCGCGATGGCACCCGGGATCTCGAACGCACCCGGCACCACGACGTGCTCGGAAGTGGCACCGTTCTTCTTGATCTCGCGCTCGGCACCGGTGATCAGTGCGTCGGCGATGTCGGTGTAATACCGCGACTCGACGATCAGAATGCGCGCGCCCTTGACGCCGTCGACCGCCGGGCGCGCCGTCGGGGTTTCAGTCCGTGTCGACATGATCAGCGCGCCGGACGACCGGGAACGGGTTTCTGGCCGACGATCTTCAGGCCAAAGCCCTCGAGGCCGACCACGCTCTTCTTGCTGTTGGTAAGCAGCACCATTTCCTTGATTCCAAGATCGATCAGGATCTGGGCGCCGACGCCGTAGTCGCGCAATTCCTGGCCGGCCGGCTCGATCGGCTCGCCGGCACGACGACGCTGTTCGGCCAGCACGACCGTAAGCGGCTCGCGGATCAGGACTATGACGCCTCTGCCTTCCTTGGAAAGCTCGCGCATCGAGGCTTCGATCTCGCCGCCGCGGCCGCCGCTGCGCTGGCCGAGTGTATCGGTGAAGAGATTGACGGCATGCATGCGCACCATGACCGGTCCGCCCGTCGCGGGATCGCCCTTCACGAGTGCGACGTGCTGCGCCATCGTCACCTTGTTCACGTAGACGACGCAGCGGAAATCGCCGCCCCAAGTGCTGTCCAGTACGGTTTCGCTGATGCGCTTGACGATCGAGTCGTAGCGCCGGCGATAGGCGATCAGGTCGGCAATGGTGCCGATCTTGAGACCGTGGCGTTGCGCAAATGTGATGAGATCGTTGCGGCGCGCCATCGTGCCGTCATCGTTCATGATCTCACAAATCACGCCGGCCGGCGTGAGGCCTGCCAGCCGCGCCAGATCGACCGCTGACTCGGTGTGCCCGGTGCGCTCGAGCACGCCACCGTCACGGGCGACCAGCGGGAAGACATGGCCGGGGGTCACGATGTCCTGGGGACCGCATGACGGATCGATCGCCACCTGCACGGTGCGAGCCCGGTCGGCAGCCGAAATTCCGGTGGTCACGCCTTCGCGCGCCTCGATCGACACGGTGAACGCCGTCTGAAGGCGCGTGCCGTTGTTCTGGGCCATCAGCGGCAAACCGAGTTGCTCGACCCGCTCGCGGGTCATGGCCAGGCAAATCAGGCCACGCGCATGCTTGGCCATGAAGTTGATGGCCTCGGGCGTCGCCCACTGCGCCGGGATCACGAGGTCGCCCTCGTTCTCGCGGTCCTCATCGTCGACCAGGATGAACATCCGGCCCTTGCGGGCCTCCTCGATGATGTCCTCGGCCGCAGCCTTCACCTCGCCGAAGGTGATCCGCCAGGCGTCCTTTTCGAGCGCGCTCATGATTTTTCATGCTCCAACAATCGCGCAACGTAACGCGCAAGCATGTCGACCTCAAGGTTGACCCGTTGCCCCGATCTGACCTGCCCGAGGGTCGTCGCCGACTGGGTGTGCGAGATGACGTTGATGCCGAAGCGATTGCCGTCGACTTCGTTGACCGTGAGCGACACGCCGTCGATGGCAATCGAGCCCTTGGCGGCGACGAACCGCGCCAGGTCGGCAGGCGCCTCGAACACAAAGCGCACGCTGCCGCCCTCCGGCGTCATCGAGACGACTTTTCCCACACCATCGACATGGCCGTAGACCAGGTGCCCGCCCAGCTCGTCGCCAAGCTTTAGGGACAACTCCAGATTGAGCCGACTTCCGGCTGTCCAGTCGCCGAGATGCGTCTTGGCCAGGCTCTCGCCCGAAACCTCGACTGCGAACCAGTCGCCGCCTTTTTCCACCACCGTGAGACAACAACCGGAACAGGCGATCGATGCGCCGATCGCGACCGGCTCCATGTCGTGCCTGGTGCGCACCACAAACCGGCGATCGCCGGTCTGGCCGCCCGGCGCAATCGCGGTGATCTCCCCGATATCCGTGACGATACCCGTAAACATGAGTCTACCTATGCCCGCCTGTACCAAGTTTCCAGCGTGTCGGCGCCTACGGCCCGGCTGGAGACCAGCTTGAACCGGGGCGCGAAATCAAGACCGGTGAGCGCCAGGGGGCCAACCGCAGAGCGGCTATCCTCCCCCAGGACGAGGCCAGCGCGGTAGCTGCTGATCCGGTCGACGAGGCCGGCTCTCAGGAAAGCCGCCGCAATCTGGCCGCCGCCTTCGATCAGCACGTTCGAATATCCCAAGCCGCCAAGTTCCCTCGCCGCTGCGACAACATCGACCCGTGCCTCGCCTCGCGCCGGCACTTCAATGACGCTGATCCCCTTTTTGCGCAACAGTGCAGTCCGTGCTGGCGGCGCACCGGCATGAAACAGGAGCACCGGCGTGGCCCTCGCGGTTGTCGCCAGTTTCGACGTCTCCGATATAGCTCCCGTCGAATCGAGCACGATGCGATCCGGCGAATAGGCTTCAAGACCCGGAAGCCGGCAGGTGAGTTCGGGATCGTCGGCAGCCACGGTCCCGGCGCCAACCAGGATCGCATCGTGAATGCTGCGCAGGCGGTGGCCATCGGCACGTGCGGCATCGCCCGTGATCCATTTACTCTCGCCCGAGGCCGTCGCAATGCGGCCATCGAGAGAGCTGGCAAGCTTCAGATGGAAAAGCGGCCGGCCTTCCCTCACCCGCAGGAAGAAGCCGGCATTGATTTCGGCGGCTTCCGCAGCTCCTTCGCCGATCTCGACGGCGATCCCGGCCGCCTTTAGCCGTGAGTGACCCTGGCCCTTCACGCGCGGGTCGGGATCTTCCAGCGCCGATACCACGCGCGTCACGCCGGCGGCGATCAGCGCGTCGGCACAAGGCGGCGTTTTGCCGTGATGCGCGCAAGGTTCAAGCGTCACGTACACCGTGGCCCCGGCCACCGATTCCCGCGCACTGGCCAGCGCATCGGTTTCGGCATGGGGCCGACCGCCATCGCGCGTGCGCCCACGCCCGATCACGCGCCCGTCTCGCACGATCACGCAACCGACGGCCGGGTTGGGCCAAGTACGCCCGAGCGACCGGCGCGCCAGCGCGAGCGCCGCGCGCATCATGCCGGTCAGTCCTTGAGGTTGGTCTCGGCGAGGTCGGAGACGAACTCCTCGAAGTCCCGGGCCTCGCGGAAATTGCGGTAAACCGAGGCGAACCGCACATAGGCCACCGGATCTAGCGCACGCAGCGCGTCCATCACCAGTTCGCCGATCTGAGTCGAAGGGATCTCGCTTTCGCCGGAGCTTTCGAGCCGCCGGACGATGCCGTTGACCACGCGCTCCACCCGCTCGGGATCGACAGGCCGCTTGCGGCAGGCGGTCGAGATCGAGCGTGCGAGCTTGTCGCGGTCGAACTGGACGCGCTGGCCATTCTTTTTTACGACCGTCAGTTCGCGCAGCTGCACGCGCTCGAAGGTCGTGAAGCGCGATCCGCACGACGGGCAATAGCGCCGCCGGCGGATCGCGGAATTGTCGTCGGTCGGCCTCGAGTCCTTAACCTGGGTGTCCTCGTGACCGCAGAATGGACAGCGCATGTCGTCCCCCGTTTATCTCTTTGCGTGGCGCGTCATCAGTCGCGGTAGATCGGAAAACGGGCACACAGCGCGTGTACTTTGGCCCGAACCTCTTGTTCGACCTGGGCGTCGCCGTCCGGGCCGTTCTTGGCGATGCCGTCGAGCACGTCGGCGATCAGGTGGCCGATCTGGCGGAATTCCGCGACGCCGAAGCCGCGCGTGGTGCCGGCCGGAGAACCCAGCCGCACGCCTGACGTGATGGTGTACTTCTCAGGATCGCCGGGAATGCTGTTCTTGTTCACCGTGATGCCGGCGCGGTCGAGGACTTTCTCGGCCGATACGCCGGTCGCCTTCTTGGGCCGGAGGTCGACCAGCATGACGTG
>CALFRN010000211.1 GCA_937919085.1 uncultured Reyranella sp. | reverse complement strand
GGTACGGCGTCCGATGGCGGGTGACGTGGACCTGGGGCGGGGGATCAGCCCTTGGCGCCCGTCAGTCTGCCGCCGACGATCTTCTCGCAGGTGCCCTTGGGCACGCTTAGCCAGGCATCGTTCTGCGCGTCCTTCTTGGACGTGCCGGCGCACGACGAGGTCGCGGTCTGGCAATCGTTCTTGCCGGCGGTCGACACGCCGTAGCACTTCTCGATGTTGCCCTGGGCCTGGGCCGTGGCGCCGAGCAGAAGTGCGGTGCTGAGGGCGGCGGCGATGGTGAGTGAAGTCTTCATGACGGATCTCGTTGATCGGTATGGTGTCCCTTGCGGGTGGCAGCACCATGCCGGGAGCGCGTCGCGATCTGAAATATCGTGTCCCTATGGGATCAATGTTCGCGGGCTATCGCCTGTCTTCACCAGACCGGCAGCCGGGCGAGCAGACGGACCAGCCAGCGCGTCCGCGGTCCGAACAGGGTTTCGGTGTAATAGCTGCCGGCGGCGCGCTTGCTGGCCTCGCCCAGGGTCGGATAGGGCGGCACGAAACTCGCCATCGCCGAGATCTTCAGGCGCCGCGAGATCGCCAGGCACCAGGGCTGAATGAGGTCTCCGGCGTGGGGACCGACGATGGCAGCGCCGAGAATGCGGCCGCGCGAATCGGTTATGACCCTCACCAAGCCGTCGGTTTCGCGTTCAGCCTGCGCGCGGTCGTTCTCGGCCAGCTTCCAGCGCAGCACCCGGATTGTCTCGCCGTGCGCCTTGCGCGCCTCGCCTTCGCTGACGCCGACCTGCGCCAGCTCGGGGTCGGTGTAGGTCGCCCACGGCACGATCGATGTATCGAGCCGCGCCGGTGCGCGAAACAACGCGCCGCGGATGAACAGGGAGGCCTCGTATCCCGCCATATGCGTAAAAGCATAGAGGCCGTTGCAGTCGCCGATCGCCCAGACGTTCCGGTTTGAGGTCCGCAACGATCCATCGACCGAGATGCCGCGCTTGGTATGAAGGACGCCTGCCTTTTCGAGATCGAGACTCTCAATATTCGGTGCCCGGCCGGTGGCGACCAGCAGGTGCGAGCCTTCCAGGCGCTCGCCGCCCTCCAGCATCACGGCGATCCCGGCCGCCGCACGTTCGACTCCGGCGAGCTTCACGCGGCCGCGCAGAACGACGCCCTCCTCCCGTAGCCGGGAGACGACGACCGCCGACAGCTCGGGATCGTCCTTGGCCAGGAAGTCGAACGCTTCCAGCACGGTGACGCGCGCACCAAGACGCCGGTGGGCCTGGGCCATTTCGAGGCCGATCGGGCCGCCGCCGATCACGATCAGATGGTCCGGCAGTGCGCGATTGGCGAACACCGTTTCGTTGGTGAAGTGGGGGACATCGGCGAGGCCGGGAATGGACGGTGTGGTCGGTCGCGAACCGGTCGCCAGTACGATCCGCCGGCTGCTGACGCGGTGTGGTCCGGCCTGCAACGCGGTGCGGCCGATGAAACGTGCTTCTTCCTTGAGGACGCGCACGCCCAGCTTCTCGAAGCGCTCGACCGAATCGTTGGGCGCGATGGCGGCGATTACGCCGGCGACGTGATCCATGACCTTGGCGAAATCGACGTTCGGCTCGACCGGTGCGATGCCGAACGCGGCCCCGGTGCGCTGTGCCTGGGCGGCCTTGGCAGCGGCGATCAGCGCCTTCGACGGCACGCAGCCGAAGTTGAGGCAATCACCGCCCATCAATCCGCGTTCGATCAGGACGACGTCGAGGCCGAGCTGGGCGGCGCCGGCGGCGGCCACGAGGCCGGCCGAGCCGCCGCCAACGATGCAGACGTCGGGCTTCAGTTCGGTGCTCATGTCAGGGCGCCATCTTCCTGCCGCGCAGGCGGGTGTAGAGGACGGGCAGCAAGGACAGCGCCGCCAGCCCCAGCAACGGCAGCAGAATGCGCCATTCGAAGATGACGCTGAAATCGGGCCGCTCGCCGCGCTCTATGAGCATGCCGAAACTTGCGCCGACGCTGGCATAGACGACGGCACCCGGAACGATGCCGATCAGGGTGGCCAGGGAATAGGGCCCGAGCTTCATGCCGAGCAATGCCGGCACGATGTTGACCAGCCAGAAGGGGAACACCGGCACCAGTCGCAGGAACAGGAGATAGTTGAAACTGTCGCGGCGAAAACCCTCCTCCAGGCGGGCCAGTGTTGCCCCGGCCCGCGCGCGGAAAATATCGTAGAGCGCCGACCGGGCGGCCAGAAATACTGCCACGGAGCCCAGCGTCGCGCCGATCACCGACAGCAGTGAGCCCAGCCAGACACCAAACAGGAAGCCGCCCACCGGCGTGATCACCACCGCGACCGGCAGCGAGAACGCGATCACCAGCGCATAGGCCAGCACGAAGATCATCGCCGCCGCCGCCGCGTGGGCGGCAACCCACGACGTGAGTTCGGCATGGTGACGGCTCAGCATCTCGAAGGAGAAGTACCGTTCGAGACCGAACAGGAGGAAAAGCGCCAGCCCCAGCAGCAGGATCGCCACGGGAAGCAGTCGGCGCAACATCGACGGGGTCATGGGGCCTTTCAGGTCGGGCAGGATCGATATTGACGCTCATCGAGCCCGCCACAAAGCAAACTCGCTCACACCTGAGTGACCGGCAGGCCCGGCTCGGTCGCTGCAAAGGACGAACGAGCACGTAGAACTTCCCACCAGCCGAAGAGTCTTGGATGGGTCTTCAGCATCGCAGCACCTTCGGGCGCGGCGGCGAAGTAGGCGATCATCGCGCCGAGATGAAGGTCGGCGAGCGAAATATCGGGACCGACCATGAAGGGATCGAAATGGCCGAGCGCCTCCAGGGCGGCCAGAGCCTTTGCGGCTCCGGCGAGACCGTTTGCCAGTTCAGCCGCATCGCATTCGCCGCCGACGTGCTTGCGAAATACGCCATGTACGTACACCTGACGCACGAGTGGCCAATAAGCATAGGAGTCGACGACGCCGATGATCTGGTCCATCCGGGCGAGGGCACGCACGTCGTCTGGCTGCAACGGTATCCCGGGGAATGCGCGGTCGATGTAACGGGTGATGGCGCCGGTTTCGTAGATGGCAAAGCCATCATGAACGAGCGTGGGCACGCGGCCGAACGGATGGAGTGCGAGATAGGCTGCAGGAACATCCGGGCTGAAAGGGTTCACTTCGACCCGCTCGTAGGCCAGACCCTTCTCCTCGAGGACGAGACGGGCGATGCGGACATAGACGCTGTAGCGGTAGCCATGCAGGAAAATCGACATGAATCCGATTGTTCGGGGCTTTGGCGGCAATCGGCAAGTCCTCGCCAAACGTTGACTCTGGAGGATCAGCCGCTTATTACCCTCGCCCACGGAATTCGCCCCCGCCGCTCCGCGCGGGGGCCTTGTGTTTGAAGGAGTTGCGTGATGAAACGCACCTATCAGCCGAGCAAGCTGGTGCGCAAGCGCCGGCACGGCTTTCGGTCTCGGATGGCAACGGTCGGCGGCCGCAAGGTTATCGCCAGCCGCCGCAGGTCGGGCCGCAAGCGCCTGTCGGCCTAGTAAAATTGGCCGCGGCACGCCTCGGGCGTTTGCCGAATCGCCGAGACTTCTTGCGCGTCCAGGCCGGGCGCCGCTGTGCCATGCCCGGATTTGTCCTCCAGATCGCTCCAGTGCCGGCCGAGCCGACCCAGCCGCTTGTCCGGGTCGGTTTCACCGTCAGCCGCAAGGTCGGCAATGCGGTCGCCCGCAACCGGGTCCGGCGTCGACTGAGGGAAATCGCCCGCATGGTCATCCCGAACGAGGCCCGTCCCGATCTCGACTATGTGCTGGTCGGACGCCAGGGGGCCCTTGCGCGCGACTTCGCCGATATGCGTCGCGAACTGCAGGAGGCGCTGAAGCGCCTCAAGGCGCTCTCCGTCGCGACGCCTGTCGCGACGCCATGACCCGCAAGGACGGCTTGCGCCGGGCCCGGCAAATCGCCAGTTTCCGGGCCGCATGATGTCTTTGCTGCTGCGCGGCGCGATCCGCTTCTACCAACTGACGCTCGCCTACTTTTTCGTCGGCGCTTGCCGCTACGAACCGTCGTGCTCGCGCTATGCGATCGAAGCGGTGAGTCGTCACGGCGCCTTGAAGGGCAGCTGGCTGGCCGCTCATCGCCTGTGCCGCTGCGGCCCGTGGGGCGCCGGCGGCTACGATCCGGTTCCGCCTGCTGCCGCCCGCCGGCCGCTGTCCTGCCATCCCGCCGAGCGCATCTGACGCGTCACGAGAGTTAGCCTCAAATGGACCAGAAGAATTTCATCGTCGCCATCGTTCTCTCGGTGCTGATCATCGTGGGATGGCAGGCGGCCTTTCCGCCGGCCAAGCCGACGGTCACACCGCAGCAGCAGGCCGCCACCCAATCCAGCACGCCCGGCGCGCCGGCGGCGCCGACCGGCCAGCCTGTCGCCCCCGGCGTACAGCCAGGCGGCGTGGCCGCGCCGGCGTCACAGGTCGTCAGCCGGAGTGAAGCCCTCGCCCGCACACCGCGCGTGACCTTCAGCACGCCCGAACTGCTCGGCTCGATCTCGCTCAAGGGCGCCCGCATCGACGACGTCCAGCTCGTCAAGTATCGCGAGACGATCGATCCCAAGAGCCCACCGGTGCCGGTATTGTCGCCGATCGGCAGCATTCATCCCTACTACGCCGAGTTTGGCTGGTCGGCCTCCGATCCTGCGGTCAAGGTGCCCGGGCCGGACACGATGTGGACCGCCGACAGGACGTCCGTCGCGCCGGGCAAGCCGGTGCGGCTCACCTGGGACAACGGCGATGGACTGGTGTTCGCGCTCGATGTCGCGCTCGACGAATTCTTCATGTTCGATGTCAGGCAAAGCGTCGAAAACAGGTCCGACAAGCCGGTCACGGTGTTTCCCTGGAGCCTTGTCGTGCGCTACGGCACGCCCCCGGCCGAGGGCATCTACATCCTGCACGAGGGTCCCTACGGTGTCTTCAATGGCAGCCTGAAGGAGTTCGGCTACTCCGACTTCAAGGACAACAAGCAACAGAAGTTCAGCACCACCGGCGGCTGGGTCGGCATCACCGACAAGTACTGGATGGCGACGCTGGTGCCCGACCAGAAGTCCAAGGTCGACGTGACGATCAAGGGCACCGGTTCGGGCGACGGCGCCAAGTACCAGATCGACTATGTCGGCGGTGGTGAAACGATCGCACCGGGCGCCACCGGCCGAACCGAAGCCCGCCTGTTCGCGGGCGCCAAGATCGTGCGCATCATCGATTCCTATACCGAGAAGTACGGTATCGAGAAGTTCGACCTCACTATCGACTGGGGCTGGTTCTGGTTCTTCACCAAGCCGTTGTTCTGGTTGCTGGAATGGCTGTACGTCCATCTCGGCAATTTCGGATTGTCGATCCTTGTGCTGACGGTGATCGTGAAGGCCGTGTTCTTCCCGCTCGCGAACAAGTCCTATGCGGCGATGAGCAAGATGAAGCTGCTCCAGCCTGAGATGGAGAAGCTCAAGGAGCGCTATGGCGAGGATCGCCAACGCATGAACCAGGAGCTGATGCAGCTCTATCGCCGCGAGAAGGTGAATCCGGCTGCCGGCTGCCTGCCCATCATCGTGCAGATCCCGGTGTTCTTTGCCCTCTACAAGGTGCTCTACACCACGATCGAAATGCGCCATCAGCCGTTCTACGGCTGGATCAAGGATCTTGCCGCACCCGATCCGCTGACCATCCTCACCGGGTTCGGCCTCATCTCCTGGCAGGTCCCGGAGTTCCTGCATTTCTTCAACATCGGCCTGTGGCCCATCATCATGGGCTTGACGATGTACCTGCAGCAGAAGCTGAACCCGCAGCCGACCGATCCGATACAGGCGCGCGTGTTCCAGTTCCTGCCGATTCTTTTCACCTTCATGCTGGCGCCGTTCTCGGCGGGCCTCGTGATCTACTGGGCGTGGAGCAACACACTATCGATCGCGCAGCAGTACACGATCATGCGTCGTCACGGCACGCCGATCGGCAGCGGCAAGGCCAAGCCTCCGGCTGCTCCGGCACCGGCCCCGGCGGCGACCAACGGCAACGGCAACAAGAAGGGCGGCAAGGGTTCCGGCAAGAAGGGCTGATGGCAGAGCGCCCGCCCGAGGACCTCGAGGCGGCGCGCAAGCTGTTCGTTGGCCCTTGCGAGTTTATCTCCGGTGCTGCCTCGGTCGAATCGCTGCCGCCCGTTGCGTTGCCCGAAGTGGCCTTCGCCGGACGCTCCAATGTCGGCAAATCGAGTTTGGTCAATGCATTGACCGGCCGCCGTACGCTTGCCCGCGTTTCCGCCCGGCCGGGCCACACGCGACAGATCAATTTCTTCGATCTCGCTGACCGTCTTTACCTGGTCGACCTGCCCGGCTACGGCTTTGCCCAGGTTTCCAAGTCCATGAAGGAGACATGGCAGGATCTCGCGTCGGCGTATCTGCGTGGCCGCCCGACCCTGAAGCGCGTCTGTCTGCTGATTGATTCGAGACACGGCGTGAAGGACAGCGACCACGAGACCATGAAGAATCTCGACCACGCCGCGGTGTCCTACCAGCTCATTCTGACCAAGACTGACCAGCTACGGCAGGCCGAAATCCCGCGTGCCATCGCCGCCGCCGAGGCCGCCGCGCGCAAACATGGCGCCGCGCATCCCGAGGTCCTGCCGACCAGCAGCGAGACCAGGTTCGGCATTCCCGAACTCAGGGCGGAGATCGCCGCCGTTGCCGCGGGCTGACACGCGACCCTGTCGATAGGCGCCGGTCATCGTCGAAGTCCTGCGGCCGATCGCCCAGCAGGAATCGTGGCCCGGCGCCACCCCGCGCGGCCCGGTCGTCGCGGTTATAGAGAGCGCATCGATCGAGCGACAGACATCCGCAACCGATGCAGCCTTCCAGCAGATCGCGGGTCTTCTCCAGCATCTCGATCTTCGCCTGAAGGGCTGTCCTTATCTGCCGGCTGATGGCCTGCCAATCGCGTCGCGTCGGCGGCCTTCCCTGCGGCAGCGTTGCCAGCTCGGCCTCTATCTCCGTGAGCTTCAGCCCCAGTTGCTGGGCGATCAGCGCGAAGGAAAGGCGCCGGATGTCCGCGCGCATGAAGCGCCGCTGGTTGCCGCGCGTGCGGATGGCCTGCACCAGGCCCCGCGCCTCGTAGAAGCGGATCGCCGAAACGGAAATCCCGGTGCGGCGGGAAAGGTCGCCGATCGACAGAAGTGATTGCGGCATCAATGATCTCCACGACAAGCTTGACCTCAAGTTAACTTTAGGTTGTAGCGTCGGCAAGCAAGTGCAATCCAGCACTTTCCCATGGGAGCCAATTGCGATGTCGAAGCCGCGCATAGAGCATGTGAATGTCACCGTTACGGACCCGGAGCGCACGGCCAAGTTGATGGAGGCGCTGTTCGGTTGGCATGTCCGGTGGAGCGGTGCCGCACAAAGCGGCGGCCACACGATCCATGTCGGATCGAACGAGCATTATGTAGCGCTCTATGCCGGGCGCGGCGTCAACTACACGCCGGACAACTTCACCAAGGGCCGGCCTCTCAACCACATTGGCGTGGAAGTCGACGATCTCTATGCCGTCGAGGCCCGCGTCGTGGCGGCCGGCCTCAAGCCGTTTGCCCATGACGACTACGATCCCGGTCGGCGGTTCTATTTCCTCGATCCCGATGGAATAGAATACGAGGTCGTCAGCTATCGCCGGGACCACTGAGATCCGGAAGGGGCTACGCGGCGTCGTGGAAGATGATGCCCAGCGTGAATCGCTCGCCTTCATGCAGGCTCGAAACGCCATGACGCATCGCCGTGCGGTGGAAGCCCCGCGTTCCCGCCACCGGCCGCTCGTTCGTGGCGAAGACCACTGCATCGCCTTGCTTCAGCGGCACCACCTCGCCGCGCGACTGCATGCGCGGTCGTTGCTCTACCAGCATGAACTCGCCACCGCTAAAATCGCGGGCGGGGTCGCTCAGGAGAATGGTCGCCTGCAGCGGGAAAACCAGATCACCATAGAGATCTCGGTGCAGGCAGTTGTAGTCGCCGGAGCCATAACGTAGCAGCAGCGGCGTCGGGCGCTTCTGGCCGCCGGCATGGCACTCCCGCAGCCAGGCCTTCAGGGTCGGCGGAAAGTGCTTTTCCCGGCCCAGTAGCCCGTTCCAGCGATTGGCGATCCCGGCCAGCGGCGGGTACAGGGTCTGGCGCAGCTGCTCGACCGGTTCGGGCAGCGGATAGGTGAAGTACTGATATTCGCCACGGCCGTAGCCATGCCGCTGCATGACCACGTGGCTGCGGAAATTGGCCTTGTCGGACCACAACGCGGCCAGGGATCGGCATTCGCCAGCCCCGATCAGGTTGGGAATTACGGCAAAACCGCGGAGCGAGAGAGACTCTGAATCGATCATCCGGACATCCTGCCGTGTCGAAGGACGCTCTTCTATCCGGCACGTGACTGATATATTGCCTTTCTGACCTTGGCCCTCTCCCGGCGCGGAGAGGGCTTTTCATGATCGGGGCACAACACATGGCCGAGCCGGTTCGGACCGACAAGGAACAGAGGCGGCTCATCCGCATGGCGGAGACCATCTCCAAGGCGCTGCCTTACATGCGCCGGCACAACGATGCGACCTTCGTCGTGAAGTACGGCGGCCACGCCATGACCGATCCGAAGCTCGGGGACCTGGTTGCCCGTGACGTCGTGCTGATGAAGCAGGTCGGCATGAACCCGGTCGTGGTTCATGGCGGTGGCCCGCAGATCAACAAGATGCTGGACCGGGTCGGTATCAAGAGCACCTTCGTGAATGGGCTCCGCGTCACCGACGCTGCCACCATGGAAATCGTCGAAATGGTTCTGGCCGGATCGATCAACAAGGCGATCGTGGCCGACATCAATGAGTGCGGCGGCATCGCCGTTGGCATCTGCGGCAAGGATGGCAACCTGATCCTGGCACGCAAGGTAACGGAAATGCGCGATCCCAAGACCGGCGAACTCCTCAAGGTCGACCTCAAGCAGGTGGGCGAGCCCGCCAAGATCAACGTCATGGTGTTGGAGCAGCTGCGCCGGGCCGATGTCATTCCCGTGGTGGCGCCGATCGGCTTCGGCGTCGACGACGAACTCACCTACAACATCAACGCCGATACCTCGGCCGGCGCCATCGCCGGCGCCATGAGGGCCAAACGGCTCCTGTTCCTGACCGACGTGCCGGGGGTTCTCGACAAGGACGGCAAGCTCATCGAGGACATGACGGTCGAACAGGCGCGCGCCCTGATCGCCGATGGCACGATTTCCGGCGGCATGATTCCCAAGGTCGAGAACTGCATCGATGCGGTGAACCGCGGCGTCGAGGCGGCCGTCATCATGGATGGTCGGGTGCCGCATGCGCTGCTGCTCGAAGTCTTCACCGAGGCCGGAATCGGCACCATGGTCACCCGGACGTGAGTGTGCCCGTCTGCCCCGCAACTCTTGAATAGCCCGGTTCTCCTGCATATTTAGTGACCATGGCCATACTGCCCATACTGACCGCGCCCGATCCGCGCCTGAAAAAGAAGTCCCTGCCGGTCGAGACCGTCGATGCCGGCGTGCGCCAGCTCATGGACGATATGCTGGAGACGATGTACGCAGCTCCCGGCATCGGTCTCGCTGCTCCCCAGGTCGGCGTGCTGAAACGCGTCATCGTGCTCGATATCGACCGCGAGGACGTGAAGACCGGGCCGCTGTTCATGGCCAACCCCGAGATCGTCGAAGCGTCGGACGACGACGTGATCTACGAGGAAGGGTGCCTGTCGGTGCCGGAACATTACTCCGACGTCGCGCGGCCAGCGGAAGTGCGCGTGCGCTACCTCGATCATGAGGGCAACAGTCAGGAGATGACCTGCGAAGGTCTGCTCGCCACCTGCGTCCAGCACGAGATCGACCATCTCGACGGCATCCTGTTCATCGACCACATCTCGTCGCTGAAGCGCAACATGATCCTCCGCAAGCTGCTCAAGGCACGGAAGGAGAAGGAGCGCGACGAGGCTGAAGGCAAGGCGCCTGCCAAGGCCCAGGATCCGGAGCACGCGCTTTAGGCTGCTTGAGAATCAAATACGACACGGACCTGCGTGATGACGGCGGCCTGGCTCCTGGCAATCCACTCCCCTACCAAGGGGAGGGGAGGATGAAAGCCTCATTGTGCGGCAATCCTGGCCGCCGCTGGGGCGAACTCCCGCTCCATCTCTCGCCGCACCTTTACCGCCGTCAGCGTCTCGTCCATCGCCACATCGGCGTAGGTGAGAGACTGGCCGGCCTTGATCGGCTTTAGCAGCTTGACGTTATGCGCGAGGCCGAGCGGCAGGCTGCCGTGCGATGTCGATTTCTCCGATGGGAACAGCTTGCCATAGACAGTGTAGCCGCCCTCGCCGTCCAGCATCTCGCCGGCCTTGAGATCGCGCTTGGCGGTGGCGATCACGTCAGCATGGAAGCCGATCGGACAACCGGTCGGCTCCTTGCGCAGGCCGATCGAAGCGACAGACATGCCGACCTCCAGTCCGATCAGATGCCAGCGCTTGTACATCACGGAATAGCGGCCGCTGGGGTCGGTGCAGAGCATGTATTCTTCGAAGCAGTTCTTCTGGTACTCGGTGGCGGCCTCGAACACGACCCACACACCCTTGCGGATCTCGTAGGGGATCGCGCGACCGTCCTTCTCCAGCGACGAGGCCACTTCGACCTGGCCCTTGTGATGAAGCTGACCACCTTCGGAGACCGGTCGCATGACGAAGGGCAGATCGTCGACCGCGCAGGGCGGGAAGGCGAGTCCATCCGGCGCCGGCGTGAGGCCAGTGGCGTTGGATACCGCCGTGCTCTCGATGGCGGGCTTGGAGCCGTCGAGGAAGGAATTGAACATCTTGGGATTGAGCCCACCACGCTTGGCCTGCTCTTCGTTCAGGCCCCAGTATTCCCACACGGTCTCGGGCGTCGACTGCGCAAAATGCGGCAGCCACTTGTGGCCGCGGCCGGCCGCCGTCACTTCGAAACCCGAGGTGCGCGCCCAGTCGACCAGTTCGCAGATCAATGCCGGCTGGTCGCCGTATGCGAGGCTGTAGATCACACCGGCCTGGGCGGCGCGACGGGCAAGCAGCGGACCGCAGAAGGCGTCGGCCTCGACCGTCACCATCACCACGCTCTTACCATGCCGAAATGCCTCCAGCGCGTGCTCGACAGCGGCGATCGGATCGCCGGTCGATTCCACGATGATGTCGATCTCGGGATGGCTGACCAGCGCGCGCCAGTCCTCGGTGAGATAGGTGCTACCGTGCTGGCGCGCCTCGGCGAACGACGTAGCCCCGGTCACCTCGGGTTTCCAGCCCAATCGCGCCAGGTTCTCGCGCGCACGCGGCGGCGAGAGATCGGCGATGCCCAGCAGGTGGATGCCCGGCGTCGTCGGGATCTGCGACAGATACATCGAGCCGAATTTTCCCGCGCCGATCACGCCGATGCGCAGCGGCTTGGCTTCGGCCGCTCGGGCCAGGAGCATGCGATGGAGACTCATTGATTCCTCCCGGAGCTATACGTCATTCCGCCGCTACCTTGCCGCGTGCCGCCCGCGTCACGCAATCGTCCTCCCAGGCATCGAGCGGGGTGAAATCGCGGTGCGCGATATAAGCCGGACGCTTGTAGCGGCGGATGGCGTTCTGCACTGAATTGTACGTCACATAGATGATCTGGCGGTCCCATGGCGACATGTTGGGCGGGCTGCCGTGCACCAGCGTGCCATGGAAGAAGATCGCCGAACCTGCCGGCCCCTTGGGTGACACGATGCCACCCTGCTCGACCAGTCTGGCAATGGTGTCGTTGTCGATTACCCACAGTGGATAGGACGTCGTGGTGAGGTCGTGCTTGGCCTCGATCGCGCCCTTCTTGTGGCTCTTGGGAATGAACCACAGCGGGCCGTTGAACTCGTTCACCTCGTCGACGAACACCGCGAGGTTCATCGCCCGCGCCTCGGGCATGTCGTCGTCGGCCTTCCAGGTGCCGTAGTCCTGGTGCCACTGCCAGACGTCGCCGTCGAAGGCGGCTTTGCCGTTGATCTTGAACTGATGGATATAGGTCTTGTCCTTCAGCAATTGTTCGGCCGGGCCGACGAAGCGTGGGCTGTGCACCAGTGCCTCGAACACCGGGTGATAGGTGTGTACCGCGAAGGCGGTGCGCACCACGCCGCCGGTCTTCTCGCGCACGTTCTCTTCGCGGCGCTGCGCGAAGACACCGGGGATCTCCGACTTCAGGATCGCCGTTTCCTCGGACGAGAAATAATTGGGGAAGAAGAGATATCCGTCGTCGTCGAACTGCTTCAGTTGCTCCGGAGTGAGCTTCATGGCGGTTCCTCCTTTGCGTCGTTGCTTCAGGCCGCGTGCGAAATCAGGGTTTTCAGGCGGCCAGTGAGAATGTCGGCCATCTGATCGGCATGGCCACGACAAAGCGCCTCGGCCTCGGACGCCTGGCCAGCCTCCAGGGCGCGCAGAATACCCTCGTGTTCGTCCCAGACGCTGACGCGCAGATCGCTCTCGCCAAGAGCTGCAGCCATGACCCGGCGCAGGTGCTGCCAAAGCGGCTGGGCGGTGTCGCCGATCAGGGGGTTGCCCGACGCTTCATAGACAAAAAGATGAAAATCGATGTCGGCTTCTATGACCGACGGGATATGGCCGATCGCGATGGCGCGCCGGCCGACATCGATTAGCTGACGGCCCCGCTGGACGAGCTGCGGCGTGTAGTCTGCTGCCGCCAGCCGCGCCGCCACGCCATCGAGGGCTCCGCGAACGACGTAGAGATTGCGCGCATGGTCGACGTCCAGCGGCGCCACGCACACCCCTTTGCGGCCGACGTCGATCAAGAAGCCTTCGCGTCGCAGGAGCATCATGGCCTGTAGCACCGGCTGCCGCGACACACCGAACTTCTGGGCAAGCTCCTCCTGGGTGATCCGGGCGCCGGCCTTGATCTTACCGGAGCAGATGGCATGGAGGACGGAATCGTGAATACGTTCCGAGAGGTCGGGTTCGAGGGGAATAGGGCGCATGGATTCTGTATACAGAACACAACAAGCCTCGAGTCAATCGCCTACCGGGATTTGAGGCCCTTGTTGGCCAATACTTGTTGTGCGCGGTCTGGATAATCGGTGATCAGGCCATCGACACCGAGCTCGATCAGGCGGCCCATCTCGGCCGGCACGTTCACCGTCCACGGCACCACCTTCAGGCCGAGCGCCTGGGCTTCCTTCACGTTTTCGACGGTGACATTGCGCCAGAACGGCGACCAGGTGGCGCACCCGGCGGCTTTCGCCAGTTGCGGCACCGACCCGCCGTGCGCCGCCAGATCGAGGCCTCCCAGCCATGGCGACGGACGTCCGCCGGCGCG
Source organism: uncultured Reyranella sp. (assembly GCA_937919085.1). GTDB lineage: Bacteria > Pseudomonadota > Alphaproteobacteria > Reyranellales > Reyranellaceae > Reyranella. The sequence goes on along the minus strand of CALFRN010000211.1, from coordinate 7,607 downwards.
GCCAACGGTGTCGAAGTTGGTGCTCTCTATGGTGAGGCAGCCGGTGGCGATATCGGGTGCCAGCTTCTTCGCTTCGATGAGGCCACGCCAGTCGAAGGACTGCAGTGTGCTGCGCTTGGCCGCTCCGCCCTTGCGGATCCCATCCACGGCGAGGCGCGCGAAGCGAGTCGGATCGACCGTGAGGTCGGGCTTGTTCGGGTCGGTCTTGATCTCGATGTTGAAGCGTACTTCGGGGCCGCCGAGGGCCAGGAATGCGGCGAGGGTCGGAAATTGCTGGCCGTCGACCGGCTTCTGCTCGGGATACTGCTGGGCGTATTTGCTCGCCGGATCAAGCCGGCCGATATCGTACTTCCCGAGGTCGGCCAGGCTGAGCGAGCGAATGGCGGGGCCGGGGGTCGCCAGCCATTGTCCGTCCGGTCCGCGCGTCACGGCAGGATTGAGGACCGGATCGTGGCTGATGACGATGGCATCGTCGCTGGTGATCGCCAGATCCGTCTCGAGGGTACTGACGCCGAGATCGAGGGCCAGCTTGAACCCCGCCAGCGTGTTCTCGGGCGCCAGGCCGCGCGCGCCGCGATGGCCCTGCAGGTCGAAGGCAGCGGAGACCCCGAGGCTAGCGACCCAGATTGCGCAGGCGAGCGATGCGATCTGCGATGTCGGGGTGCGTCGCCAGAAGCGCAGACGATCTGGTGGTGAAGGTCTGCACGGGATTGACGATGAAGAGATGCTGCGTGGCACGACTCACTCCGGGGAAGGGGGCGGCCTTCTCGGCGAGCTTGCCGAGTGCCTGGATCAGGCCGTTGGGATTGCGTGTGAACTGCACCGACGTTGCATCGGCAAGATACTCGCGCTGGCGCGACACCGCCATCTGGACCGCCTTGGCGGCCAGCGGCGCGAAGATCGCCACCACGATCAAAAGGATGATCAGGATGCCACCGCCCGAGCCGCCCTTTTTGTTGCTGTTGCCGCTGCTACGCCCCACCCGACCCCAGGCCATGGACCGCAGCAGCATGTCGCAGACCAGCGCGATCAGCCCCACGGTGACACCCACCACGACCATGTAGCGGGTGTCGAGGTTGGCGAGATGGGCCATTTCATGCGCCACCACGCCCTGCAGTTCATCGCGGTTGAGCGTGTCGATCAGGCCGCGCGTCACGGCGATGGTACCGCCACCGACCCTGTTTCCCGTCGCGAAGGCGTTGAGCGCGTCGGTCTCCAGCACCATGACCCTGGGCATCGGCACGCCGGAGGCGATCGAGATTTCCTCGATCACGTTGTAGAGCTGTGGCGCATCCGCCTTGTCGATCGTCTTGGCGCCCGACATCGCGAGCACCATCTTGTCGCCGAATGCGAGCGACAGCAGGCTCCAGCCGACGCTGACGACCGCCATGATCGCCGCCGCCGCCATGCCGGCGTTGCTCACCAGAGGCATGTCGCCGGAGGCTTGGCCTTCCAGCAGGGCACCCGCGCCATAGCCAACCGCCGCGGCCAGGACCGTCAGGGCTGCCAGCAGCAGGACGGTGTTGCGGCGGTTCTGCTTCTGGGCGGCGACGAAGTCGGTGGTGGCGCTCATGCCCCTCTACCCGGGCGGCCCTAGCGCAGCGCGACCTTGGGCACTTCGCGCTCGGTCTCGGGCATGTTGAAGAGTTCGATCGGACCGAAGCCCAGCGAGGCGGCGGCCAGCACGGCCGGAAAGCTCTGCCGGCGGACATTATAGCTGTTCACCGAATCGTTATAGAACTGGCGCGCGAAGGCGATCTTGTTCTCGGTCGTCGTCAGTTCTTCCTGGAGTTGCATTGCGTTGTCGTTCGCCTTGAGCTGCGGATAGTTCTCCATCAGGGCGAACAGGCCCCGCGTGGCCTGTGTGAGTGCGGCCTCTGCCGGCCCGGCCTGGGCGGGATTGCCGGTCGCGGCGACCGCGTTGTTGCGGGCCTGGATCACCTTGGTGAGGGTTTCCTGCTCGTAGCCCATGGCATCCTTCACCACCTGGACCAGGTTGGGAATGAGGTCGTGCCGGCGCTTGAGCTGCACGTCGATCTGGCTCCACGCCGTCTGCGCCTGGTTGCGGCCGGCGACCAGGCCGTTGTAGAGGGCGACCAGCCACAGGCCGATGGCCGCGATGACGCCGAGGACGATCCAGAAACCCATGCAATTGACTCCTATTCGCTGACTTGGCCGCAGCCGCCAGTTTAGTCATGATTGCGGCAAATCCGGGAGGACTAACGATGGACATCGCAGCGCTGCTGAAGGCCTTCTGCTCGGCCGTCGAACGTCGTGACGGCAAGGCCTTCGCCGCCTTGTTCACCGCGGATGGGGTCTATCACGACGTATTCTATGGCGCCTTCCAGGGCCCCGAAAGGATCGCCGCGATGATCGACGACTGGTTCCATCGCACCGCCCGCGATTTTCGCTGGGAGATGCACCGGCCGGTGAGCGATGGCCACATGCTCTACGCCTACTACACCTTCAGCTACGTCTCGACCCTTCCGGAGGCGCAGGGCAGGCGCGTGGGCTTCGAGGGTGTGTCGATGATGACGCTGCGCGACGGCAGGATCGCCGAGTATCGCGAGGTCGCCAACGCCGGCCCGGCCTTCGTCGAGATCGGCTTCGCCCCGGAGCGCATCGCCAAGATACTCGCCAAGGAAGGCGCTCATCTGAAGAAACAGCCTGAGTGGGCCCGGCACACCGGGTAGGAAATCTGGCGGGGCCGCCGGAGTTCCGGCCGCCCCAGGAGCAACGTCTTTGACCTTCAGGCATTTCCTTGGCGCCACGTTTTCCCGGTGCATCGACGCCGTTCTCCGCTCGAAATACTTTCCCCTGACCCTCGCCTTTCCGCGCGGCGTTTCCTGGCCCTTCGACATTCAGAGGTTCCTGGGAACCAGATCGCTGGGCGTCCTGTTCGATGTCGGCGCCAATACGGGCCAGACACTTAAGACGCTGATGGCCCATGCGCCCGATGCCGAGATCTACTGCTTCGAACCGGCGGCTACCACGTTTCGCCATCTCGAGTCGAAATTCGGAGGCCGCAAAAACGTTCATCTATTCAACCTCGCGCTCGGCGCGGAGGACGGCAGGCTTGCTTTGCAGCTGGGCGAAGACTCGGAACTCAACACCCTGGTGTCGCGCGGTGCCGGCGGTGCTCCGGAGTCGACGCAAATGACCGAAGTCACGACGGTGGATGCCGTCGTTGCCGCCCACGGAATCTCGCACGTGGACCTTCTCAAGCTCGACGTCCAGGGATGGGAATTGGAGGTGATGAAGGGCGCGGCAGACCTGATCGCCAACCACAACCTGATTTTCGTGTTCGCCGAAGTGGCCTTCCGGTCCGACCAGAACGAGATGCAGCAGTTCGCCGGACTGCACGGCCATCTCGAAAAACGCGGCTTCGTCCTGTGCGGATTCTACGACCTCATGCGATACGGGCCGCGCAAGGAATTCGTCCTGTTCTCAAATGCGCTCTATATCCACCCCGAAGCGCGCCTCAAGTGGACGGAAATGCAGGCCGAATGGAGCGGATGGCTTTCGCGGCAGAAGCCTGCGCCCGTCCCGCCTGCGATCCTGAGCGCCGTCCCCGGCGCCGCTTCAGCCGTTGTAGGCACGCCTCCCGTGGTCGCGCAGCCATAACCGTATCAGAAGGCGCTTGCGCTCCGCCTCCGGCCAGTCGCGAAACCCCGAGCGCTTGTGGCCCAGTGCGCGGTTGTCGATGATCTGCATCTGTCCGGGTTCGAATTGGAAGCGCGCGGCCATGCCCGGCGCATTGAGGATCGCCTCGAAGGCGTCGATCGCCGCGGTCCCCTCCGGATCGAGCGCGACGCCGGCCAGCCTGTAGCCGTTCATGACCTGGAAGCGCGACAGCCGCGCGATCAGGCGGCCGTCCTCGCGCTCGAGCATCGGATGGTGGGTCGTCATGACATCGTCCGGCGCGTGTTCGCGCTGGCGGTCGAAATGAAACGGGCGATAGAGCCGGGGCAGCAGGTCGGGATGGCGCCGCCGCATCTCCTCGTGCGCGGCGGCGAAGCTCACGATGCCGCTCACGCCGCCTTCCATCGCCGTGCGCACGCACAGCAGGCCGACGTAGTGCGGCGGCACGAGGTTGTAGCTGTTGTCGGTGTGGAAATTCTGCTCGGCGTTGGTGACGTCGGGGCGGACGCCGTTGCCCGGCGGCCGGCCGAGATCGGTGACGTCGTAGATCGAGGTGCCGTCCCACTTCTGCGCCACCGGCCGGGCGATCAGCGAGGCCAGCAGCCACCACACCGCGCGCAGGCCGGTCTCGGACCAGCGCTCGACGGGCAGGCGGTCGACGATGGCGAAGCCGGGTCCGTCGTCGAGGCTGGCTTTCACCTCGCGCATGAAGGCGCGCGCCGCCTCGAGGGCAAAATCTTCAGGCCGCAGCAGCAGCAGCGGCACCGGATCGCGGTCGAGCGACGCCACGAGCCGGTCGAGCTCATCCTCGACGTCGCCGGGAAGCGCGATCTTGCCGGTGTCGGCGGGCAGGGCATCGCCGCGCCACAAAAGGCGCTGCGGAATCGCCTGGGGTGGCAGCGGCTCCGTCATCCTGCCCGGCTCAGTCGCGCAGCAGCTCGTTGATCGAGGTCTTGGAGCGCGTGCGCTCGTCGACGGTCTTCACGATCACCGCGCAATAGGTCGAGGGCCGGTCGGGGCCGCCGCCGATGTTGCCCGGCACCACCACCGAATAGGGCGGCACCTTGCCGACATGGATCTGGCCGGTCGCGCGGTCGACCACCTTGGTGGTGGCGCTGATGAACACGCCCATCGACAGCACCGCGCCGGTGCCGACGATCACGCCCTCGACGACTTCCGAGCGCGCGCCGATGAAGCAGTTGTCCTCGATGATCACCGGGTTGGCCTGCAGCGGCTCGAGCACGCCGCCGATGCCGACACCGCCCGAGAGGTGGCAGTTTTTGCCGATCTGGGCGCACGAGCCCACGGTCGCCCAGGTGTCGACCATGGTGTTGGTGTCGACATAGGCGCCGAGATTGACGAACGACGGCATCAGCACGACCGAGGGCGCGATGTAGGAGCCGCGGCGCACGACCGAGCCCGGCACGGCGCGGAAGCCCGCCTTGGCGAAGCGTGCGGCATCCCAGCCCGTGGTCTTGAGCGGCACCTTGTCGAACCACGGCGCGGCGCCGAGGCCGGGGAACGACGCGCCACCGTCCATCGGCACCGAATCGTAGAGCCGGAACGACAGCAGCACGGCCTTCTTCAGCCACTGGTTCACGACCCATTCGTCGCCCACCTTCTCGGCGGTGCGGAACGAGCCGTCGTCGAGGCCGGCGATCGCCGCCTCGACCGACGCGCGGATCTCGCCCTTGGTGGCGCTGCTGATGCCGTCGCGCTTTTCCCACGCCGAGTCGATGGTGGCCTGTAGCTGCTTGCTCATTGTTCCCTCGGAAAACTGACGCGGGACCTTATATGCTGGTCCCGATGGCCTTCAAGCTTCCTGAATCGGTGCTGGTCGTGGTCCACACGCTGCGGCTCGAGGTGCTTTTGCTGGAACGGGCCGGGGGTGGCGGTCTGTGGCAATCGGTGACGGGTTCGCGCGAGCCCGACGACCCGGACCTCGAGGCCACGGCGCGGCGCGAACTTCTGGAGGAGACCGGCCTGTCGGTCGGCACGCTCGCCGACTGGCGGCTCGTCAACCGCTACGAGATCTGGGCGCAGTGGCGCGCGCGCTACGCTGCCGACGTCACGCACAATGTCGAGCATGTCTTCGGCTTCCAGGTTTCCCAGCAGACGGTCGCGACCCTCGATCCGGCCGAACACGTCGCCCAGCTCTGGTTGCCCTGGCAGGACGCGATGAAGAAGGTGTTTTCGCCCACAAACCGCGATGCGATCTGGCAACTGCCGAGGCGCATTCTGGGGCATAGTGACGGCGCATGACCGAGATACCACGCGAAGCCTCGAAGCTCGGCCAGTTCAGCTGGGCGCTGTTCGACTGGGCCAACCAGCCGTTCTTCACCATCATCACCACATTCATCTTCGCGCCCTACTTCGCCAACGTGCTGGTGGGCGATCCGGTACGGGGCCAGTCGGCGTGGGCCTTCACCCAATCCGCATCGGGCATCCTGATCGCGCTGATGAGCCCCTTTCTCGGCGCCATGGCCGACGCCGGCGGGCGACGGAAGCCCTATATCTTCGCCTTCCAGCTCCTGCTGGCGCTGGGCTGCGCCGGCCTGTGGTTCGCCTATCCCAACCGGCCCGACCTGATCATGCCGATCAGCTGGGCGGTGATCCTGGCCACCGTCGGCGCCGAGATGTCGATCGTGTTCAACAACGCGCAGCTGCCCAACATCGTCCGGCCGGAACGCATGGGCCGGCTGAGCGGCTTCGGCTGGGGCCTGGGCTACTGCGGCGGACTCCTCGCCTTGATCGCCGTGCTGGTCGTCAGCATGCCGGCGCTGTTCGGCCTGGCCACCAACAACGACACGCCGCTGTTCGGCCTCGATGCCAGGAGCCATGAACTCGAACGCCTCGTCGGTCCGGCCTCGGCGCTGTGGCTCGCCGTGTTCGTCATCCCGATGTTCCTGTTCACGCCCGATTCGGCCGGCGCGCGGCGCCAGTCGCTGTGGGTGGCTGCCAGGCAGGGCGGTGCCTCGCTGGTCTCGACGGTGCGCCGGCTCGGCAGCTTCCGGAACGCGCTCACCTTCCTGATCGGCTTCATGCTCTACAACGATGGCCTCGCCGCCATCATCGCCTTCGGCGGTGTCTATGCCTCCGCGACCTTCGGCTGGAGCACGGTGACGCTGGGCATCTTCGGCATCATCCTCACGGTGTTCGCCATTCCCGGCGCCTTCCTCGGCGGCCGCCTCGACGACTGGATCGGCAGCAAGCGCACGGTCCAGTTCGCCATCGCCGGCGTGATCGTGGCGACGTTCGGCATCGTCGGCGTGACGGCCACGCACGTGCTCTACGTCATTCCCGCCGATCCCATCAGCCCGACGCGCGGCCTGTTCGGCTCGGTCCAGGAAAAGACCCTGATGGGCTTTGCCCTGCTGCTGGGCTTCTGCATGGGCCCGATGCAGGCCGCCAGCCGCACGCTGGTCGGCCGCCTGGCGCCGCGCGAGATGTCGGGCGAGTTCTTCGGCCTGTTCGCGCTCTCCGGCCGCGCCACGGCCTGGATGGCGCCGCTGGCCATCGGCATCGTCACCGCCGCCACCCAGTCGACCCGGCTCGGCATGGCGTGCGTGCTGATATTCCTGGTGCTAGGCTTCATCCTGCTCTGGCGGGTGCGCGAGGAGCGCGCCCAACCCTGAGGGAGGGCCGCATGATCACCGCCATCGTGAACTTCAGGCTGCCGGCCGACATCGATGCCGCGAAAGCCGCCGAACTGTTCAAGGGTTCGGCGCCCAAGTACCGCGGCATGAAGGGCCTGGTGCGCAAGTACTACCTGTTCGACGCCGAGAACCGGATCGGCGGCGGCGTCTATCTCTGGAAGAGCCGCGCCGAGGCCGAAGCGGTCTACACGCCGGCCTGGCAGGCCTATATCGCCGAACGCTACGGCGCGCCGCCCGACGTGCGCTATTTCGAGACCGCCGTCGTGGTCGACAACGAGACCGACCGGATCCTCGCCGACGCGGCCTAGA
>CALFRN010000210.1 GCA_937919085.1 uncultured Reyranella sp. | reverse complement strand
GGAGCCACTTCATGGCCGTGACTTCCGGCCTTTCGGTTCCTCCCGATTTTCACGGCAGCACCATCGCATCAACCGGGCCGCGCTCGGCGTGGGCACTGTCATGGCCGCTCGGCGTCGGGATGGTCCTGTTCGTCTGCCTGATGAATGCTGGCGGCCTGCCGTTGCTCGGAGATCCCGACAGTCACTGGCATATCGCGGTCGGCAACTGGATCCTCGCGCATCGCTCGGTGCCGACCGTCGACACGTTTTCCTTCACTTTTGCCGGCCAGCCGTGGATCGCCAAGGAGTGGCTGTCGCAACTCCCGATCGCGTTCGCCTACAATCTGGGCGGTTGGGGTGGCGTAACTGCGTTGGCGGCCGCCGCCATCGCGGCGAGCTTTGCGCTCCTGCTGCGTCTCCTGCTGCGCGATCTCACGCCTTTGCTAGCGGCCATGTTCACGATCGCGGCCATCGTGATGAGTGCGTCGCATTTCCTGGCGCGTCCGCACGTGCTCGCCTTTCCCGTCATGCTGTGGTGGGTTGCGGGCCTGGTCCGCGCCGTCGAAGAACGTCGGGCGCCCGAGCCGTTGCTGTTGCTGGCGATGCTGCTGTGGGCGAACCTGCATGGCGGCTTCACGCTTGGCCTGTTGCTGTGCGGGGCCTTTGCCCTCGATGCCCTGACCGGCGCGCGCGATGCGGTGGAGCGCAGGGCACTGTTCATCGGCTGGGTGAAATTCGGCAGCGCCGCCGTGTTGGTCGCCTGCATCACGCCCTACGGCCCCGAGTCGATCCTGGTGACATTGCGCATCTTCGGTCTCGGCGAGGCGCTCGGGGTGGTTTCCGAATGGAAAGCCCCCGACTTCCAGGGCCAGCCGATGCAGGAGCTGATCCTGCTGGTGGCGCTCTACGGCGTGCTGTCGCGCGGGCTCAAGTTGCCGTTGATACGGCTGCTGATCGTGATCGGCTTCGTCCATCTCTATCTGCGTCACGCCCGAAATGCCGAACTGCTGGCGATGCTGGTGCCGCTCGTCATCGCACCGCTGCTTGCCCGGCAATGGCCGTCGCTGCGGCCCCGGCCCGAAGCAACCACCGAGGCCGGTCCATTCAGGCGCCGCATGCACGAGCTTGCCCGCCCGGCGGGTCATGCGGTGATGACACTCTGTCTCGCGCTGGCCGGCCTCTATGCCGCCGGCATGATCGCGTTCGCCGGAATTTCCGCGCCGACGTCGACGATGCCCGCGGCGGCATTGCAGTACGCCCTCGACAATGGCCGAACCGGCAACGTGCTCAATTTCTATAACTATGGCGGCTATCTGATCCGGGCCGGTGTGCCCACGTTCATCGACGGTCGCGGCGAACTCTATGGCGGGGACTTCATCAAGCGCTACGCCGAAGCGGTGAATCTGCGCGGCGACGAACCGCTGGAGCGGCTGATCGAACGCCATGCGATCGACTGGACGCTGTTTCCCAAGGACCAGCCCATCAACAAGCTGCTGGCGCATCTGCCGGGCTGGCGGCGGGCCTACAGCGACGATGCCTCCATGATCTTCGTGCGCGACCGCTAGCTTCTGAGCACGATCCAGGTGCAGTGGCCGATCGCGCAGAGCTTGCCCTGCTCGGTATAGAGCGCCGTTCCGGAGTAGAGCTTGCGACCCTCGGCGCCGATGCGCCAGCCAACCACGGCGCAGCGTTCGCCGACCCTGGGCGGGCTCAGCACCTTGGCGGTCATGCGCCCGGTCAGGGCCGGCCGCCAGTCGTCGGCGTCCTGGGCCGCCCACGCGCCCGGACAATCGAGTGCGCCCCACAGGAATTCCGGGCGGATATAGCCCTCAGCGTCGGCATGCGCGGCGTGCGGCAGATAGCAGGAGAGCGAGCGGCCCGGTCCGGGTCCGTGCGCTCCGAATACACGCATGCCGTCGCCTACTGCGCGGCCGCGGCCACAGACGATGCACCAGTGGAAGTCACTGTCTTCGGGGCTGCCGCCTTCCTCGCCGCGCCGCATCACCTCGGCCCAGTCGCTGGGTGATGGCGGCGGTTCGAGATGGTCGACTGAACCGGCACGCGCCTCGCACAGCAGGGTCGCGCCGTGCTTCAGCAGCAGGGCCTCGCCGTCGCGCGTCACCTGAAGAGGCGTCTCGATCGGGATTGGCGCACGCAGCGTGACCTCGACGGCACGTTCCCCGCCGATGGTCCGCGCGAGGCGGCCAGCCAGCACGCCGCCGACATAACCACCGTTTCCCGACATTCGCGGCCCGTTGAAGCCGCGTTCGATGATGAGTGTGTCGTCCACCAATTCCTCCGCGGCGCGAAACGTGGCGTGCGTATGCGGAGAATGCAAGCCTGCCGGCCCATCAGGCAACTTGCGCCGGAGCCGGTGCTCGTCGAGGTTGGAACAATGGGATCGGTCATGCCGTGGGCGTTGGTGGCGCTGTGCTTTGCGCTCGGCGTAGCGAGCCGCTCGATCAGCGACACTTTCGTGGTGTTCGTGCCGGCATTGCAGCAGGCCTTCGACGCCCACCGCGGCTCGGTCACCCTGATTTACAGCTTCGCCCTGCTGGTGGGCGGCATTGCGGCGCCGATCGCCGGATGGATCGTCGATCGCTTTGGTCTGCGCACGCTCACGGTCGTGGGCATGACGTCCGCTGCGCTCGCCACGGCCAGTGCATCGCAGGCGACACAACTCTGGCACCTCTATCTTGGCCTCGGCGTCGTGATGGGGTTCGGCAGCGCTTCGCTGTCCGGCGTGTTGAGCTCCTCGCTGCTCGGCCGCTGGTTCCCGGCGCGACGGCTGGGCGTGGCACTCGCCGTCGCCTGGTCGGCAGCGGGAGTCGGCGCCATGGTCACATTCCCGATGGCGCAACATATCATCGCTACCGAAGGTTGGCGTAGCGCCTACGTCGTCTTTGCCATCGCAAGCGCAGTGTTTATCCCGCTGTTGCTGCTGCTGCCGTGGGCGCGGATCGAACGTGGTGCGCCGGGCCTCGCTCTGACGCGCGCTGCCGCGGCGCGCGGCCCGACCGTTGCCGAGGCAGTGCGCGGCTGGCCGTTCTGGGCGCTCACCTCGTCGTTCGCTCTCACGTCGGTTGGCATTTTCGCGCTGGTGCCCCAGGCGATGGTCTATCTGCTGGATCGGGGCATTGACGGCCCATATGCCGCCCGCGCGCTGGCCGTCGCCGGGTTTCTGACGCCGCTCGGCATGGTCGGCTTCAGTTGGCTTTCCGATCGCGGCGGCCGGCGCCTCGCGGCGCTGCTGGCCTATGCCTGTTCGATCGCCGGTGTCGGTGCGCTGGCGCTGGTGGACGGTCCGGCCGACGATCTCTGGCTGTGGCTCTACGTGCTGCTGTTCGGCGGCAGCATGGGCTCGCGCGGCCCGATGATCTCGACGCTCGCGACGCTGCGGTACCGGGGCGCCCATTTCGGCCGCATCTACGGCCTGATCGGCATCGGCATGGGGCTGGGCGGTTTCCTCGGCGCCTGGCTCGGCGGCCTCCTGCATGACTGGACCGGCGGATACGC
>CALFRN010000209.1 GCA_937919085.1 uncultured Reyranella sp. | reverse complement strand
CGGGGGAGGTGGCCGCAGGCCGGAGGGGGTCAGTCGAGCCGCACGCTGATGCCCTCGAGGCCCTTCTTCGACGCCGGATAGCGCGTCATGACTTCGGCGTCGTGGCCGGGGATCACCATCTCGACGCGGCCGTCGGCAAGCTTCTTCAGTTTGTCGTAGCCCGCCAGCATGTCGGCTACCGAGTAGACGATGGCGAACAGCTTGTCGTTGTTGACGCCCCAGAAGTAGTGGCTGGCGTCGGAGGCCAGCACGAGCCAGCCGTTGCGCGTGTTGATGCGCACGGACTGGATGCCGGCGGTGTGGCCGCCGATCAGGTGCAGCGAGATGCCTGGCTGCAACTCCTCGTCGCCGTCGTGGAACACGACGCGCTTGCCGTAGACGGCGCGTACCAGCCCCACGACATCCTCGACCTCGTAGGCGTGGCGGAACGGGTCCTTGCACATGTGCCGGCCGGTGGCGAAATTCATCTCGCTGTCCTGCAGGTGGAAGCGTGCCTTGGGAAAGCGGTCCCAGTTGCCGGCGTGGTCGTAGTGCAGATGGGTGATGATCACGTCCTCGACCGTCTTGGCATCGACGCCGACCTCGGCCAGCAGGTCGGCGGGATTTTTCTTCACCTCGCGGCCGCGCTCCTTGCCGACCTTGGCGTTGAAACCGGTGTCGATCACGATCGGCTTGCCGCCGATGGCGCGGTGGCCGTTCTCGTCGAGCGGGATCGCCACCCAGACGAAATAGTCCATCGGGAAGTCGGCGTCGTGCGGGTCGGGCATGATCTGCACTTCCCAGGCCTTGCGCGGCAGGTGGGCGTATTTGACAGCATGGACCTCGTAGATGGGCGTCGAACGCATTTTTGTTTCCTTCCGGGTGAGCCGTTGTCGGCGAGGGTAGCTCGCGACCGGGTCTCGGCGCTATAGTGACGACATGGCCCGCATGGACCTCCTTGGACGGCGAATTAGCACCACGGTTTGCTCTGCAAACCGCTGCGTCGCCCTTCGTCCGTCATTCCAGGAGTCGTTCCATGTCGTCCGTTCTCGCGCTCAAGCGTAGCAATTCCGCCGTCCGTTACTGTTTCGAGGCCGATGCCGAGCCGGGCGTGCTGCCGCGCGCGCTCGAGCTTCTGGCAAAGCGTGGCCTGGTGCCGAGCCGTGTCTTCGCCCAGGCCACCGACGACCAGCTGTCGGTCGAAATCGAGGTCGAGGGTCTGGCGCCCGACACCGCCGATCATGTCGGCCTCTGCCTCAGCCAGATCGTGGGCGTGAGGCAGACGTTCTGATTTTCGTCGTTCCGGCCGCAGCGCAAAGCGCGGAGTGCAGGCGCTACCAGCATCTGCTCGTTCAAACGTGATGTGCAGGATCAGCATGATTATGCTGGTGGTTCAGGCAGGCTGGCGCTTGGAACGCGTCGGCCGTTTTCGTTTCCGGCACGACCTGTCCGCAGCCGCCCGCGGGTTCGCGCTATGTGCTGGTGCAGCCGCCACGGTTTCTGAGCCGTGGATAGTCCCAACAACGACCTCGTCCCAATTCGGCGTCAAAAAGCGACGCCAAAACAGACACTTAACGACGCCTGAGCAACACGGCGCAAAGGGGCTCGTGCGATCGAAGAAACCGGGAGTTGCGTAAAAGCCAACGGAATCAGGCTTATCCCGGGTTTGTGGATACTGTCCCGCACACCACGCGTTACATTCGGGTGTCCACGATTGTCGGGCTTCGAGCCCGCGGTCATTGGCCTTCCGGCGAGCGGACAGCTGAAATCGGTACCGAGGATTTGGTGGGGGACTTCAGCGAGCGCCGAAGAGTTTAGCCGGCCAGCCGCTCGACGATGGCATTGAGGTGCAGGCGCGTGCAGTCGATGGCGGGGAAGCCCGCATTGGCTTCGTCGAACACCAGCGCTAGTTCGGTGCCGGCGAGCAGGATGGCTTCGGCGCCTTCGTCGCGGCAGAGCCTGTGCGCAATGGCGCGCAGGCCGGCGATCCGGTCCTCGCCGAGCTGGCCGGTATCGACGACGGTAAAGTAGCTGTCGTGGATGGTGTCGATCTCTTCGGGCGACGGCTTGGCAAAGGAGACCCCCGGCACCAGGCCGAACAGTCCGCTTTCGACCGTGAAGCGCGTGCCGAACGCCGCGACGCGCGCGAGCCCGCGCCTGCGAAGTTCGGCCGCGATCTTGTCCATGATGCTGATCAGCGGTACGCGCGACAGCCGCTTCACCTCGGCGATGCACAGATGCGGCGTGACGGCGGGGATCGCCACGGCTTCGGCACCGCCGTCGGCAAGCTGGTTGACCAGCGACGCCAGATACGCCCCGAGCTTGTCGGCTTCGCCCGCCCGCACATAGGCGAGGCCGCGATCGACGTCGGCATGGGCGATCAGCAGGCGCGGCGCCGGCCGGCCTTTGAAGGCGGCCGTGATCGCCTTGTAGTAGTGGATCGTTGCCTCGACCCCCAGGCCGCCGACGATGCCGACGCAGGCGCCGCTCATGACGGGAAATTTCGCGCCCATACCGGCGCGAGTTCGGGAATCAGGTCGGCGCGGCGGGCGATGGCGAAGAGGCGGGGCGTTTCGTGTTCGAACCAGCCCCGCTTGGGCCGCCAGCGCGTCATGACACCGACGTAGATGTCGAGGGCCGTGAAACGCTCGCCAAGAAACCATGGCGCGCCAGCCTCGCGTTCGATCTGGCGCCACAACCGCTGGGCATAGGCATCGGTGGCGGCGCGGAACGGATCGCGCGCGGCGTTGACCGAAACGAAGCGCGACGGATCGTCGGCGTAGGTGAAGGTCGGGTAGATGTTGGCGACGATGTAGATCATCCAGCGCAGGAACCGGGCGCGTTCCGCCGATCCCGCGGCCGGCACCAGCGAGTCCTTGCCCGTGAGGTCGGCCAGCAGCAGCGTGATGGCGGCACTCTCGCTCATCACGCTGCCGTCCGGCATCACCAGCGTCGGCACCTGGGCCAGCGGATTCACTTTCTCCAGCCGGGCACCGGCATCCGGCGTCCGGAACAGGTCTTCGACCGGCTCGAAGGTGAAGGGCAGCCCGTACCATGCGAGCTGCGCCTCGACGATGGCGGAGCCCCAGCCCGCGCGGCCCCAGAGCTTGTAGGTCATGGCATGGGACTCACGGCTTCTGCAGGGGCTGGATCAGGCTCGACGTGTCCCAACGTCCGCCGCCACGTTCCTGGACGCGGCCGTAGAACTGGTCGACAAGGGCGACCAGCGGCATCTGCGCCTTGTGGCGCTTGCCCTCGGCCATGCTGATGCCGAGGTCCTTGCGCATCCAGTCGACGGCGAAACCGTAGTCGAACTTGCCGGCGATCATGTTCTGCCAGCGGTTCTCCATCTGCCAGCTCTGTGCCGCGCCCTTGGAGATCGCGGTCATCACCTTGTCCATGTCGAGGCCGGCACGCTGGCCAAGATTGAGCGCTTCGGCCAGTCCCTGGACGATGCCGGCGATGCACATCTGGTTCATCATCTTGGTGATCTGGCCCGATCCCGGCGGGCCGATCAGCGTCACCGCCTTGGAGAAGGCGTCGGCTACCGGCTTGGCCTTGTCGAACGGCGCCTGCTCGCCGCCGCACATCACCGTGAGCTGGCCGTTCTCGGCGCCCGCCTGGCCGCCGGAGACCGGCGCGTCGACGAAATCGATACCCTTCTGCTTGCCTTCGGCGTGAAGCTCGCGCGCGATATCGGCCGAGGCCGTGGTGTTGTCGAAGAAGATCGTGCCTTTTGCCATGCCGGCGAAGGCGCCATCGGGACCCAGCACGACCGAGCGCAGATCGGCATCGTTGCCGACGCAGCAGAACACGATCTCGCGGCCCGCGGCCGCCTCGCGTGGGGTCTTGGCGGCAGTTCCCTTGTGCTTCTTCGTCCACGCCTCGGCCTTGGCAAAGGTGCGGTTGTAGACGACCACGTCATGGCCTTTGGCGGCGAGATGTCCCGCCATTGGAAAGCCCATCACACCCAGACCCAGAAATGCCACCTTGGCCATCGTCTTCTCCCGCTGTTTCGTGTTGAGGGCGCGATCATACGGCCAAATCAGTCATACGCCAGCAGCACGGCCACGGCCGCGAAGCCGGTTACCAGCGGCGGCAGGGCGAGTGGCCAGGCGCGCCGGTAGAGCACGGCGTCGGATGCCGACAGGGCAAGGATCGCCGCGCCCATCGACACCCGGATCGGCGACAGCATGGTGAGGTTCGCCGTGAGGCTGGCCTGGACGGCGGCGACCCAGGCCGGATCGAGTGCCAGGGTACGGGCCAGCGCGATCTCCATCGGCATCAGCATGGCGTTTGCGGCGGCGCCGCTGCCGGTCAGGAAGCCGCCGGTGGCGGCGAACAGCGGCACGCCGAGGGCGGCGCCGCGGC
>CALFRN010000208.1 GCA_937919085.1 uncultured Reyranella sp. | reverse complement strand
GGCTCAAGGTGAGCAACGCCTACTTCACAATTTCAACAGAGGCCGGGACATCCCCCAGCGTTTCCTGGAGTGGGCGTTTGGTCGCATCTCCTGAAAGCCGGAGGCGCGCCTCATCCGGTGCCGTCGGCGCGCCGTATCGGTGGCATGAACAAGTCGCCTACGAGCCCCAGAAATTCTATCGGTGTGCCGGAAACGGCAATCTGGCTCGGCGTCCTCGGGCTTCTGCCTTTCGGCGGTACCGCCTTCGCGGCTGCTTTCCTCGGCAACCAGTATGGCGTCGGGGCGATGACGGCGCTCGTGGCCTATGGCGCGGTGATTCTGTCGTTCCTCGGCGGGATTCACTGGGGATTGGCCATCGCCAGCGATCCCGGTAACGGCACATTGCCGCGCCGGCTGGTCGTGAGCGTGGCGCCCTCCCTGGTCGCCTGGGCCGGGCTACTCTTGCCATTCAGGGTCGGGCTGCTGGTCCTGGCGGTCGGGTTTGCGGCCATGCTCTACGTCGACACTCGTGCAACGAGCGCCGGCGAGGCTCCGCCCTGGTATCCGCGCCTTCGTGGACCGCTTTCTGCTGTGGTCCTCGCCGCCTTAATATTCAGCTACTTCGGCTGACCGATGGGGATTCGACGATGAACACGATTCCGAAGAAAGGAGCTCATGGCCAACACTTTCGATCGCCGTGGCGCGAGTCTCGCGCCATGATCGCCAATGAGACGGCCTGGCGTCTGAACCGGCGGGCAGCTCTGGGTTTAGCGATGGCTGGCCCGCTGCTGGTGCCACTTGCCCGCCGGCCGCACGCCCAAACGCTGGAGAAGGTGAGCTTCCAGACCGACTGGCGGGCCCAGGCCGAGCATGGCGGCTACTACCAGGCGATCGCCGCCGGCCTCTACGCCAGGGCCGGGATCGAGTGCGACCTGCGCCAGGGTGGGCCCAGCCTCAACATCGGCCAGCTCCTGCTCAACGGGCGTGTCGACATGATCATGTCGAACAGTTTCGAGACCTTCACCTATGTGCGCGAGGGCGCGCCGTTCTTCACCATCGCCGCGATCTTCCAGAAGGATCCGCAGGTCCTGATCGGCCATCCCGGCTCGGGTTTCGACGGCTTCGAGAAGCTCAAGGGCCGCACCTTGCTGATCGGCAACGGCGGGCGCGTGACCTACTGGCCCTATCTCAGGAAGAAGTACGGGCTCCGCGACGAGCAGCTCCGGCCCTACACCTTCAACATGGCGCCGTTCCTGGCCGACAAGAACGCCGTGCAGCAGGGGTTCCTGTCGTCCGAGCCCTATTCGCTCGGCCAGGCGCTCGGCCGCCCGCCCGAAGTGCTGCTGATCGCCGATGCCGGTTTCAGCGCCTACCAGACCACCATCGCGATCTCGCGCAAGATGGCGGTCGAGAAGAAGGAGCTGGTGCAGCGCTTCGTCGACGCCACGCTCGAGGGTTGGGCGCAGTATCTCAAGGGCGGGCCGGCGACGGCCGCCGCCAACGATCTCATCAAGAAGCATAATCCGGATCAGACCGACGACCGTATCGCCTATGCGCTTAAGGTTCTGAACGAGCGCGGCATCGTGATGTCGGGCGACGCGCTGGGAGACGGCGTCGGCGCCATGAGCGCCGCGCGCTGGAAGGGCTTCTACGAACAGATGGCCGATGTCGACGTGCTGCCCAAAGGGCTGGACTTCGCCAAGGCCTATACGCTGGAATTCGTGAACAAGGGCATCGGCAAGGCGACGTAATCGTCGTCCCGACTGCAGCGCGAAGCGCGGAGCGGAGGGATCTCTTTTTCTGTGGAGAATAGACTAGGCCCCTCGGCTACGCTCGGGTTGACGTATTTGGAGGAACGACAATGCATCAGGTCAGCGAAGAGCATCAGATGTTGCGCGAGTTGGTGAAGAAGTTCGTGCGCAACGAACTGCTGCCGCTGGAGAAGAACATCCTCGATCGCTTCGCCGCCGGCCAGCCGGCGGCGCTCAACGACGAGGAGAACGCGCGGCTCTTCAATCAGTGCAAGGAACTGGGCCTGTGGGCACTCGACGTGCCGGAGGAGGTGGGCGGCGCCAACCTGCCGGCCGTGGCGCTGGTCGGCGTCAACGAGGAGATCGGCTACACCTGCGTGCCCTTCACCTTCCCGCCGGATTCGCCCAACCTGCACATGCTGCTGGCCACGGCCAGTCCCGAGCAGCGCAAGAAATACCTCGAGCCCTATGCGGCAGGCCTCACCAGCTCGGCCATTGCCATCTCCGAGCCCGGCGCCGGCGGCGATCCGGCCGGCATGAAGACGCGCGCGGTGAAGGACGGCAACGACTGGGTGATCAACGGCCGCAAGATCTGGATCAGCCGTATCGCCAAGGCCGACTTCACCATTGCGATGGCGGTGACCGACACCGCGCTCGGCTCGAGGGGTGGCATTACCGCTTTCCTGATCGACAAGGGCACGCCGGGTCTCGTCGTTGCGCGCGCCATCCCGATGCTGGCCGGCCAGCGCACCTACGAGGTCGTGTTCGAGGATTGCCGCGTGCACGAGAGTCAGGTGCTGGGCAAGGTCGGTGCAGGCTTCGCGCCGATGCAGCTCCGCCTCACCGTGCGCCGCCTGCAGATGGGCGCCTGGTGCACCGGCATGGCTCAGCGTGCGCTCGACATGCTGGTCGAGCATGCCAACCAGCGCGTCACCTTCGGCGAGAAGCTCGCCGACCGGCAGGCCATCCAGTGGTGGGTGGCGGACGCGGCCATGAAGCTGCACGCCTGCCGGCTGATGGTGATGGACGCCGCCGTGAAGCAGGACGATGGCCGCGACGTCCGTATGGAAGCCTCGATGATCAAGGTCTACGCCACCGAAATGGCGACCGAGATCATCGACCATGCCCAGCAGGCTTTCGGCGCCATGGGCGTGACGCAGGAACTGCCCCTGTCGATCATGGCGCAGAAGGTGCGCACCATGCGCGTCTACGAGGGCCCGTCGGAGGTCCACCGCATGGTGATCGCGCGGCGTATTCTCGGTGGGCGCTAGACGCCGACGTTGACACCCACAGCCGGGCGGGCGGATCATTTCTGCCTGCATCCAGGGAGCCGCCGCCATGACCTACTCGCTCGACGCTTTCACCAAGGACGCAAAGGCCGCACTTGCCGGCACCTCGGGCCCGGCGGGTCCCGAGAAAGTGCGCGTGTTGCTGGAGAAGTTCCTGACGAACAAGGACTTCGTCGACGAAGCGGTCGGTCCGGCGGCGCTGATGGGCGCGCGCAAGCTATATGAGCCGACACTCACCGGATGACCGGCCTGTTGAGGTAAGATTGCCTCGCTGGACGGCGTCCTGGAATGCCGACGCGGCGGCGACTGGGACCGACGGCCATCCGAACCGGCGACGGCCGGGCGTTCTGCGCTGGGCTCGTCGGTTTTTCGTTCTTCCGGACACACCTCGCCCGTGGGCTTTGTCTGCTTCGTATGATCGCCAGATGTTTCACGCCGGCGCAGGGTCGGACGGTGACTGCACAATGCTTTTAAGCGCTGATTGCCTGGCGCCGGGCAATCAGGCGGTCGACAGCCGGCCCTGAACTGCAAGGCGGCCGTCGGCCGTGCGTTGCATGACCACGATCTCGCCGCTGCCGGGAAAGATCTCGCTGAGCGCCGTCACCACGACCTGATGGGTCACGAACACGGTGGGTGTCGCTAGGTCGATCTGGTCGATCCACGGCCGCAGCGCCTCGATCTGGGTGGCTCCGCGCGCAGGGTCCTGCACGAAGGAATTGAGCAGCGGTTGCGGTTGGACCTCGCCCAGTCGTATCAGGTTCGCGGTCTCGAGGCAGCGGCACCACTGGCTGGAGTGTACGTGGGCCGAGGCGATGCCGTTGGCGCGGAACAGGTTGCCGATGCGGACGGCTTGCGTGCGGCCCTCGGTCGAGAGATTGCGCTGTGTCGCACAGTCGTCGAGGCGAAAGCCTGGAGGGTCGTTGTTTCCGGGCGCCAAGGCATGGCGAATTAAGGCGAAGTGCCCGGGCCTGCGCAAAGCCACCCAAGGATCGCTTTGGGCCGGCACGGCGCGCCCGCCAGCCCCCATTGTCAGGGTGAGCATCGCGGCCACGACCGCGCGCCGCGATAGCCTTGCCCTTTCGAGACGGCCTCTCAGATGACTGCTCCCTCGCGCTGGATGGCAACCCAGGCGGCTATTTTCTTGCCAACTTTGATCGGCAGTACACGCCAGTACATGATGAAAGGTGTGCCATCTTTCTTGTAGTTGATCGCCTTGCCTTCAAATTTGCCGCCTGATTTCAGTGCGTCGGAAAGCCTCGCAATCACCTTGGAATCTGTTCCCGGTCCTTGAAGAATCCGCGGCGTCTTGCCGATGATTTGGGACGGGTCGTGACCCGTTAGTTTCTTGAAGGATTTGTTGGCGTAGATGATTTTTCCTTCCGCCGATGCATCCGTGATCAGCACCGAGTCGAAGCTGTTCTCTGCCAAAACCTGGAGCAGGGCCAAACTACCATCAGCTCCATTCATCAGTTTCTCAAATTTCACGGACATTCTAGGTTCCCCTTTTTTTGGAAGTGCCACTTGCGATCAAGCCAGTAAGAGACATTGCTACCAGCATGTTTACCCAGTGCATGGCATTGACTGCTTACGCAAGATACGACCCGCTGGATCAGTTGACTGGCTGTCCTTGCTCAAAATCCCATCCGGCCATGGAAGCGGTTTGCCGATGCTATGCTTTCTCGGCTTTTTGGCGTTTTGAGCAAGGACGAGCTACCGGAAACCGTTTCAGACAGAGCTGATTTTCTGCCTTTTGGTTTGATGACAGATCATCGTACAAGACCGTCAGATGCGAGATACTCGAAGTAAGACGACCGAATGGACGCCTACCCCTCCGGCGAGGGCCGCCTGTACGCAGAAGATCTGATCGTGAAGATTGAGGGTGTCGCGTGCACGATGATCGTGTCCGTGTAGCCCAGATGGACACGATCGTAGATGTCAGTTTCGAGATCGGGTTCCGCCGCTAAACGCCGGCGGCGGGTGCGCCCTGAAGACGAGAAGCGGCGGATCGTAGCGGAGACGTACGAGCGCGGGGCGTCGGTATCGGCGGTGGCCCGGCGTCACGACCTCAATGCGAACCTGCTGTTCTCGTGGCGCCGGGTGATGGGGCCGGTTGTGCCGGCATCTGCGGACGATCCGACCAGGTTCGTGCCGGCCGTGATCAGCACCGAAGTCGAGGCTGCTTCGACGCCCGTGCCGCCGCCCCCAGGGGGCGCGATGGAGATCGTGCTGGTCGACGGCGCTCGGGTCATCGTGGATCGGACGGTCGACGGGCGGTGGCACAGGCGTGCCGATCATCGGCCTCATTCGCCGCGTCTTGGACACGACCTCCTAGAGCTCCGCAACACCCCGCCCGCGTAAGAGACCGTTGGATTTCAGGACCTTTCCCTCCGCCATTACCGTCCCGGACAACTGTCTCCGGGCCCGGTCGATGGCGCTGAA
>CALFRN010000207.1 GCA_937919085.1 uncultured Reyranella sp. | reverse complement strand
CTCGTCGGCGGCGTAGCCGGCGTCGCGCAGCACCGTCTCCGAATGCTGGCCGACGGAGGGTGCACGGCGCGCGGCGACCTTGGTCGCGCCGTCGAGGTCGAAGGGGCTCGATACGGTGAAGCCGGCGCCGTCGGCGAAGGGAACCAGGGCGCCGATCTCGCGTGCCTGGCGGTCGTCGGCGGCTTCGTCGACCGAGAACACCGCACCGAAGGTGACGCCGGCCGCTTCGAGGATCGGCTTCCATTCCGCCAGGTCGCGCCGGGCGAAGATTCCGTCGAGGATTTCGGTCAGTGCCTTGTGGTTGACGCGCCGCGCCGGCTGGGTGGCGAAGCGTTCATCCTGGGCAAGGTGCTCGGCGTCGATCGCCTTCAGGAAGCTCGTCAGCTGACGCGCCTCGTTGTGCAGCGCCATCAGGAACCAGCGACCGTCGCGGCAGCGGTAGTGGTTGGCCAGCGCACTCGGGGTGTCGGTACGTGGCGGCCGGTGTCGGACGTGCTCGCCGAACAGCCGATTCTGCACGAAGCAGGCGTTCGCCCAAAGACCGTTCTGCAGCAGCGACGTCTGTGCGACGCCGCCGCGCCCTGTCCTTTCGCGACGATAGAGCGCGGTCACGATGGCGGCATAGAGCGCCGTCGCGGTCGGATGGTCGCCCATGCCCGGCATGGAGCGCACCGGCTCCGTCTCGGCCGTGGCCCGCACCATGTCCATCAACCCCGTGCGCGCCCAGTAGGCGGTCGCGTCGAAACCTGTCCGGGCCGCCTCTTCACCTGCCTCGCCATAGGCCGTGATCGAGCCATAGACGAGGCGCGGATTGACCGCCAGGAGATCGGCTGCGGCGATCTTCAGGCGCGCGCGCACCGGCAGCGGGAAGTTGGTGATGAAGACGTCGGTCGTGCCGAGCAGGCGCTGAAGCACCGCCAGCCCCTCGGGGCGCTTGAGATCGATGGCGAGGCTCCGCTTGTTGCGGGCCGTAAGCTGCCACCAGTGGTCCGTGGTCTTGCCGGGCACCGGCGCCGACGCCCGCCACGGATCGCCCGCACCCGGCGGCTCGATCTTGATCACCTCGGCGCCGAAGTCCGAGAGGATCGTCGCTGCCGCCGGACCGGCGATCCAGCTCGCGCAATCGATCACCCGCAGCCCCGAAAATATTCCGTCATCCATCCCAATGTTCCCTTGTTGGGGAGCAATCATGCCACCCGCAGACAAGCGTAGGATGTGATGTGCGGCGCGTCCACGTAGTCCGGCGTCGCGCCGCGGCGGTACACAAGCAGGCCAACCGAGTCCGACCGGCCCGGTATCTCGGTGCATTTCCCCGGGCTCGCGACTCCATCGCGAAGGGTGAACAGGATATAGGCGAGGTTGCTGCCATATGGCAGCGCGATCAAACACAAAGTTGCATGCTTCAGCAATTCGTCTCAAGCAGAATGGAGTCGCCAGGCGACTCCGTTCTTTCTCGAGTTGCCGATTTCGCGCCGCCGTTAGCCGCGCTTGGCGGGGACACGCCGCTCGTATTTGTAATCGGGCATGGCCTTTAGCGAGTCCTTCGTCCAGTCGGTCATCACCACGACATCGTTGCCGTCGCGACCGAACTTGATGTCGCTCCATTTGACGGCGACGTTTTTGTCGCCGATACCAAGGAAGCCACCAACCGACACGATAACCACCTTGATGGCGCCATTCTTGTCGACATAGGCATCCTCGATCGTGCCGATCGTGTCCTTGTTGTTGTTCTTCACCGCGGCGCCGACCACGGCATTCGCCGACACCTGCCCGTCGGCATTGAAATCGCCGGTCGAGACCATTGTCGCGGGTCGGTTGGTCGGTGCCGTGGCGCGCTGATTGTCGGTCGACACACCCTTGTCATCGAACACCTGGCCTCGATAGGCCGTATTCGGATACTTGTACTCCGGTTGCGCCTTGAGCTGGTCCTTGGTCATGTCGACCGTGACCTTCTCGCCGTTGTTCGTGATATTGAGGTCCTTCCAGGCGAGTTTCACTTCGCGCTCGCCCATTCCCAGGAAGCCGCCGACGCCAACCATGACGCTGTCGACCTTGCCGTCCTTGCCGAGGTAGATCGACTTGATCTCGCCGATCGTCTCGTTCTGGGCGTTCTGCACATTGCGGCCGATCAGCTTGCTCGCCGGGGTGCTCTGTCCTGACGCCGCGTTCGCCATGTTCTGTGGCGCAGTCTTCGCCGGCGGCGAAGTCTGAGCATAGGCCGCGCTGGCACCGAAAGTCGCCATCATTGCGGCAATTGCCACGGGCCTCAAAACGTTGGTGCGTATCATCGTTTGAACTCCTTTTTGTTGTGGTGTGATGGAGCAACGCGTCCATGTCATCGCGGTTGCCTGATGGTGTGGCAAGCCGAGTTTTTTTGTGTTGCCGGCAGCGGGATCGATTCTTCTGCTAGGGCGATCAG
>CALFRN010000206.1 GCA_937919085.1 uncultured Reyranella sp. | reverse complement strand
GCGCGCCATGACTTGGCGGCAACTTGTGGCGGGATTTTGGCGCCAGTTCAGTTTGTGGCATGGGAATTCGCCTGAGCCGGTCGCGCCGGAGCAACAGGCTGACCTGGTGGAAGTCCATAAAGCCGAGCGCCGGCTGGAGCTGAAACGTGAGGGCAGGGTGCTGAAAGCCTATCGCGTGGCGCTGGGCTTCGCGCCGGAACGTCATAAGGAACGTGAAGGCGACGGCCGCACACCCGAAGGCGACTACAGGATCGATGCGCGCAATCCGCGAAGCGCCTTCCATCTCTCGCTGCGCGTTTCCTATCCCGACGACAGGGACAGGGCGCGCGCCGAGGCATTGGGCGTGCCGCCGGGTGGCGACATCTATATCCACGGCCAGCCCAATGGACCGCGCAAGTGGTTGGTCGGCCATCCCGACAGGGACTGGACCACCGGCTGCGTCGCCGTCACCGACGCCGAGATGCGCGAGATCTGGTCGCGGGTGCCGACCGGCGCGCGCGTGGTGATCCATCCATGAAGGGGGCGCTCGCCTTCGAATGCGCCGGCGAGTCCCTGCAGGCGCTGCCCCAGGGCGCGCTCTACTGGCCGGCGCGGCGATTGCTGGCGGTGGCCGACCTGCATTTCGAGAAGGGTTCCTCCTACGCCGTCAGTGCCCGCAAGCTGCTGCCGCGCCACGACACGCGCGCGACGCTCACCGCCCTGGCGGCGTTGATCGATGCGCTGAAGCCGGCGACGGTGGTGTGCCTGGGCGATTCGTTTCACGACCGCGACGCCGTTGCGCGCTTGGCCACCGAGGACCGCAGCGAGATCGAGCGCCTGGCCGCGCGCGTGCGCTTCGTATGGATCGCCGGCAACCACGATCCTGCGCCGCCGCCGGCGGGATGGGGCGAGGTCGCGGAGGAGATCGACGAGGCGCCGCTGGTGTTCCGCCACGAGGCGCACTTCGGAACGGTACACGGCGAAGTGTCGGGCCATTTCCATCCCGTCGCCGCCTTGACGGTGCGCGGCCGCGGGTTCCGGCGGCGCTGCTTCCTGACCGACGGCTATCGGCTCATCCTGCCCGCGTTCGGTGCCTATGCCGGCGGCCTCAATGCCCTCGACCCGGCAATCGCCCAGCTCTTCCCCGACGACTATGATGCCTTGCTGGTGGGTCGCGATGCGGTGCGGCGGCTGTCATGGCGGCAGCTCAGGCCAGATGCGTCGTCCATGGAACCGATGACGTGAAGGCCCGAGGCCTCAGCCCTTCGAGGCTTCGGCACCGGCGGCAAGCTCGATGATCTCGGTGGTGATGTCGTCCTGACGGAGCTGATGTTGATGCTGCACCAGCTCCGCGAGCTTGGTCTCGATGTTCGTCTTGGCGGCGGCCATGGCCATCATGCGGGCCTGGTTCTCCGCCTCGAAAGCGTGCAATGCCGCCTCGCAGAGCTGGGCATAGACGTATTCCTCGGCGAGACTTTCGATCAGTTGTCGCGCCCCGAGCGTGATCATTGGCGCCAGTAGCTCGACCGGACGTGCGAACCGTGTGAAGTCGATCGGCAGCAGGGAATGCCTGTCGACTTCGATCCCCTGCCCGGCGATCGAGCGGGAAAAGAGAATATCGACCTTGGCGATGGCATCGGCGGCGACATAGCCGAACAGATCTTCGGCCAGGCGGTTGGCGAAGGTCGGGATTGCCTCGACGTGGGTGGCCATGGGCGTTACCTGGGCGGGCTTCAGGCCACGTTCGCGCGCCACCGTCGCGCCGCGCGTCCCGACCAGCAGGACAACGGTGTCGTCGAGATCGCGCGCCGCGGCGTCGAGCACGCGCTCGCTGAAGGCACCGGCGAAGCCTTGCTCCGCACAAAACAGGATAATGCAGGATCCGGCACCCTGGACCGGCGGCGCCGGACGCCCGTCCGCCGGCAGAAGCGCCAGAGCCTGGCCGATGGCCCGGGAGACCACGTTGCTGTAGGCGTCGACACCGGCGAGAAGCGCACGCCCCTTCTGCGCACGCGACGCCGCGATGCCGCGCATGGCCGCGACGACTGTCTCGAGCTGGCGCACATTCTCGATCTGGGCAACGCTGTCGGCGAGCCGCCCGGCCATCACGCCGCCTCGGTTTTGGACGCCGCAGGCGGCGCTAGGTGCTTCGCCAGTCCGGCGAGGACGGTCTTCAGCCCGACGGTGCCGGCATCGTCGAGACGTCCCGTGCGCCCGATGTCCTCGACTAAGGCGCGCGCGTTGGTGTCGAGCCATGCGGGAAGGTCTGTCCGGAAAGCGTCGATCTGCTCGAGCGGCACGCCATCGAGGATGCCCGACTGCAGGGCGAGTACAAGCGCCACCTGGTCGGCCAGCCGCTGAGGCGCGTACTGGAGTTGCGACAGGCAGGCGCGGATCCGCTTGCCGCGATTGATCTTGTCCTTGACCTGGACATCGGTGACGCTGCCGAACCGCGTGAAGATTTCCAGCTCGAGGAACTGGGCATAGTCCAGCCGCAGGGTATCCGCCGCCTTTCTCAGGGCGGGAGCCTGGGCCTTGCCGCCGACACGACTGACGCTCGTCCCGACGTCGACAGCGGGCTTTTGGCCCTCATGGAACAGCCGCTCGTTGAGAACGATCTGGCCATCGGTGATTGAGATCAGATTGGTCGGGATATAGGCACTGAGGTTGCCGGCATCCAGTTCGGCGATCGGCAACGCCGTCAGCGAGCCGCCACCGGCGGACTTCGAAAGCTTCGCGGCGCGCTCAAGAAGCCGCGCATGGATATAGAAGACGTCGCCCGGATAGGCCTCGCGCCCCGGCGGCTGGCGGGTGAGAAGGGCTATCTCGCGATGCGTGGCGGCATGCTTCGTCATGTCGTCGATAACGACGAGGGCATGCTGGCCGCGATCGCGGAAGTACTCCGCCATCGTGAATCCGGCGTAGGGTGCGACCCATTGCAGGCCTGGGACGGTCGATGCGCTGGCGATGACGAAAATGCAGCGCTCGGGCGCGCCGTGGGCCTGGATCGCGCTGATCGCCCGCTTGACCGCCGACGATTTCTGGCCAACGGCGATGTAGACGCAGATGATGTCGCTGGCTTTCTGATTGATGATGCAGTCGACCGCGATCGCGGTCTTGCCGATCGCCCGCGATCCGATGATCAATTCGCGCTGGCCCCGTCCGAGGGCAAACATGGAATCGACGACCAGCGATCCTGTCTGGACCGGCTCGCTGACGAAATCGCGATCGATGATGGAAGGCGCCGGCCGCTCGATGGGAGCGTAATGGTCGGCATCGATCGCGCCGCCGCCGTCAAGCGGTCGGCCGAGCGGATCGACGATGCGGCCCAGAAGTGCCGGACCCACCGGCACGCGGACCACCTCGCCGGTGCCGCGAACGCGGTCGCCCGAAGCGATCTTCCCGGGCTCGTCGAGGAGCACGCATCCCACCGAGTCGCGATCCAGCGTCAGGGCGAAGCCGACCTGGCCGGCCTCGAAGCGGACCAGTTCGTCCAGCCGCACGTCGTCGAGGCCCGACACTTGCGCAAGCCCATCGGCAATCGCCTCGACCCGTCCCACGCGTTTGACATCGGGTGCCAGTGTCGTCGCGCCAACGCGCCGTTTCGCGTCATTCAGCCAGGCTTCGAGGTCAGGCGCGGCGTTCGTCACGATCCAGTTCCTCGCCGATCCGCTCGAGATCGGCCCGCCAGTTGTTGCGCACGATGGTGCCGCGGCTTCGCAGTTCGATGCCGGCGATCAGCGCCGGCTCGACACGGAATTCCAAGGCCGGCTGGGCGCCCAATGCCTGATGGAGGGCATCGCGCACCCGATCGGTGTCTTCTGCCGACAACGGCGCCGCCGTCACGATTTCGATGGCATCGCCCGCGTCGGCGGCGAGGTCTGCCCTCGACTCGGCCGACAGCGCCTTCACCTCCCGGCAAAGGCCGTCGAGAAATGCCACGAAGGAGACGGTGGGCGGCAGGCGTCCCAGCAGGCGCCGCGCGATATCGACGGACAGTTCGCGCGCATGCGCCACGACCGCCTTGGCCGACGTCGCCCGGTCGCGGGCGATGGCGGCCGAGGCTTCGCTGTGGAGCCGGGCGACCTCGCGACTGGACTGGGCCAGCATTTCCGTCTTTTCCGTTTCGGCGGCCCTGTGTGCCTCGGCGATCGCACGGTCGCGATCGGCGGTGACATCGGCGATCGCCTTTTCGGCGGCGGCGCGTGCGGCCGTTGCCTGGTCGCGGGTCGCGGCCGCATCCGACAGGAGCTTGTTGGCCTCCGCCTGCCGCTTGGCGACGATGTCCATCACCGGGCGGAAGAAGAACCGGCTGAGAATCCAGAGAAGGACCAGGACGTTGACGGTCTGTAGCGCCAGCGTCCACCAATCGATATGCATGGTCTCAATGGATGAAGGGGTTGGCGAACAGGACCAGCAGGGCGATGACAAGGCAGTAGATTGCCGTGGTCTCGATCATTGCCAGCCCGACGAAGAGCGTGCGCGAGATGGTGCCGGCGGCCTCGGGCTGGCGGGCGATCGCGTCCATGGCGGCGGCGACGGCCCGGCCCTCGGCGAGCGCGGGACCGACGGCCCCGATCGACACCGCCATGGCGGCCGCAAAGATGCTGATGATCTCGATCAGGTTCATGACTTCTTCTCCTTCTGGCGATCTGCGCTACGTCCGTCGCTCACCGCACCGCCGATGAAGACCATGGCGAGTACGGTGAAAATGTAGGCCTGCACGGCGCCGGTCAGCAGCTCGAGCGCCATCAGCGGTATCGGGACGAGCAGGCCGGCGAGCGACAGGACAATCCCAATGATGAAGACGCCGCTCATGACGTTGCCGAACAGGCGGACGATCAATGAGAATATGCGGGTGAAGGTCTCGATGATGTTGAGCGGGATCATCACGAAGCTGGGCTCGGCGAAGGTCTTCAGGTAGCCGCCGATGCCCCGGGCGCGAACGCCGAAATGGATGACGGCCAGGAAGACGATCAGCGCCAGCGCCGCATCGGTCTCGATGTGTGCCGTCGGCGGATCGACGCCGGGAATGAGCGAGGACCAGTTGGCCACGAAGATGAAGATGAAGATCGTGCCCAGCAGCGGCGCGTAGGGGGCCGGCGCGACCCGCATGGTGTCGCGGATCTGGTCGTCGAGGGCGCCGACGAAGGCCTCGAGGACCGCCTGGGTGCGCGACGGTGCGAGCTTGAGGGCACGGCTGGTCAAGATGGCGGCGAGCGCGAGCGCGGCGATCATGCACCAGGTCGCGGCAACGGTCTCGGTGATCGGAACGGGGCCGATGCTGAACAGGACATTGGTGACGAGCGGCGATTCCATTACGGTGGGGCTCCCCATCGAAGAAACATCGTCCGCGCCATCAGGACACCGCCAGTTGCCGCGAGCAGCGGCAGGGCGCCGAATTCCAGGGCGACAAAGGTCAGCAGACCGGCCATCGCCGCGAAGCGGGCGAACTGGAGCGCCACGGCGAGAACGACCGGTCGACCGGTCGCGAAGATCCGAACGTTCCACCGAAGGGCGAGGAAATAGAGCGTGCCGATCGCGGCTCCGGCCGCCAGCCAGGCGCCGCCCACCAGCAGCAGAGACATCAGACCCTGCGGGGGAAGATTGAAAGCGGTCATTGCCTGTGCATCCATCGCCAAGCCGACCAGAATCCGATCGCAACCCCGAGCATCAGCAGCGGTGCGCTCCAGAAGATCCCCGTGCCGAACTTCGCGTCGAGCCACCGGCCGGCAAACACACCCAGAAGGGCGGGAACCACGATCATCCAGCCCAGGATTCCGATCTGGCCGACGAAGCGGACCATGGACAGTTGGCCTTCAAAGAGCCAACGCCGCCGGCGATCGCTCTGCCGGCGAACAGCGTCAGCCATCTCGTCCGGCGCGCCCGGTGCCGGCGTGGGCCTGTCGTCGTTCACGGTCCCCCTCCCGAGATGTTCGGCGCTTCGGGACGGAGGAAGCGCACAATCTGCCGGATCGCCTTCATCTGCAGCTGCAGGCTTTCCGTCCGGGCTGTCCTCTCGGCCTCGATCTCCTGCCGGAATTCGGCCAGGACCACCTGTTCGAGGTGGTCGAGATCGTCGTCGACGAGGGCCTGGCGGGTCGCGATCGCGACCTCACGGCCCCTGGTCGCCGACAGCACGCCGCGGCGCACGGCACAGAATCTCTGGCCACCGTCCGCGGTGCGCCAGCTCACGACCGAAACCGTCAGCGCCGTCAGAAAATCGGCATGCCCGTCGAGAATGCCGAAGCCGCCGCTTTCGTCCTCGGCACGCAGTGCTGTGACTTCGGGATCGTCGATGACCACCCGGGTCGGGGTCGTGATCAACAGTCTCATGCCGCTGCCGCCTCCGCTGGCTGCTGCGTCGCGTCTTCCTTGGCCTTGGCGTCGTCGATCGTTCCGACCATGTAGAAGGAACTCTCGGCCCACTTGTCGCAGGTCCCGTCGAGGATGGCCTGGCACCCCTTGAGCGTTTCGGGCAACGGCACGGATTGTCCAGGGATGCCCGTGAACTCTTCCGTCACCGCGAAGGGCTGGGTGAGGAAACGCTGCAGGCGGCGCGCCCGGCCGACGGCGAGCCGGTCGGCCGGGCTCAACTCCTCGATGCCGAGCAGCGAGATGATGTCCTGCAGTTCCTTGTAGTGCGCGATCGTCTGGCGCACCTGTTCGGCGACACGGTAGTGGTCCTCGCCGACGACGCTGGGGTCGAGCAGGATCGACGAGGAACCGAGGGGATCGACGGCGGGATACATGCCTTCGGCGGCCATCGACCGCGACAGCACGATCATGCTGTCGAGATGGCCTGAGATGGCGGTCACGGCCGGATCGGTGAAGTCGTCGGCCGGCACGTAGACCGCCTCGATCGCCGTGACCGAAACGCCGGACACCGAGGCGATCCGTTCCTGCAGCGCGGCGACCTCGGTGGCGAGCGTCGGCTGGTAGCCGACCCGGGACGCGAGATGGCCGAGCAAGCCCGAAACCTCGCTGC
Organism: uncultured Reyranella sp.; assembly: GCA_937919085.1. Taxonomy (GTDB): domain Bacteria; phylum Pseudomonadota; class Alphaproteobacteria; order Reyranellales; family Reyranellaceae; genus Reyranella. Next base: position 2,040 of record CALFRN010000206.1, on the reverse strand, counting down.
CGGCCTGGACGAAGCGAAAAACGTTGTCCATGAGAAGCAGAACGTTCTTGCGTTGCCGGTCGCGGAAATATTCCGCGATCGTGAGTGCCGTCAGTCCGACCCGCCAGCGCGCGCCGGGTGGCTCGTTCATCTGGCCGTAGACCAGCACGCTTCGGTCCAGCACCTTGGACCGCCGCATCTCCATCAGCAGTTCGTGGCCCTCGCGCGAGCGTTCGCCGATTCCAGCGAACACCGAGATGCCCTGATAGCTCGTGACCATGGCGCGAATGAGCTCCATGACCACGACCGTCTTGCCGACGCCGGCACCGCCGAACATGCCGGCCTTCCCGCCCTCGGCGAGCGGCGCCAGAAGGTCGATGACCTTGATGCCGGTCTCGAACACTTCGGTGGCCTGGCTGCGCGTGCCGAGCGGTGGTGCCGGGTGGTGGATGGGCGTGCGCGGTGTGTCGGCCGGCAGCGGCGCGCCGTTGTCGCGCACATTGCCCACGACATCGAGCAGCCGGCCGAGAACGGCATCGCCGACCGGCACGGAGACCGGGTGGCCGGTCGCCCGAACCGGTGCGCCGCGTCGCAGTCCGGCCGTTGCCTGCAACGCCACCGCGCGTACCGAAGTCCGGTCGAGATGAGCCTGGACTTCCAGGATCAGCGTCTCCGGCCGGTCCCAGTCGACGATCAACGCCTCTTCCAGGCATGGCAGTTCGGCCCCCTCTCGGGTTCCCTCACCAACGCCCTCGAAGCCGACATCGACAACCGCGCCGCGCACGGCAAGCACCGTCCCCGCCGACCGTTTGGGCTCTGGAGTCGTCGATGTGTCGGTGGGCTCCACGCCCGATCCGTCTTGTGACACGCCGGCCAGCCTTTCTGCCCAGACCCCCGTGGACGCCGCTATTGGCTGCGATTGAACGGCAAAGATCGCCTCGGGGCTTTGACCCAAAGCAAGGACCGCCGGCCGGGAGTGGACCAGCGGGGGTGTCGTCTTCGGAGCAAAAGTCCTGCGGAGGTCGCCGATCAGGCACGATTCCGCCCCGTTCCCGTTTCTGCGCAGGGGCCCCGTCATTCAACGCATATGCGCGCTGAAAGTTCCGTATCACCTATGGGCGTGTTGCCGCGCGCAAGTTGCTGCGGCGCCACGCTACTTGCAGACGCTGGCCGCGCTCGCCGTCTTGATTGACGCCTTGCAGCCGGCGACGGTGGTGTGCCTGGGCGATTCGTTTCACGACCGTGACGCCGTCGCGCGCTTGGCCACCGAGGACCGCGACGAGATCGAGCGCCTGGCCACGTGTGCGCGCTTCGTGTGGATCGCCGGCAACCACGATCCCGCGCCGCCGCCGGCGGGATGGGGCGATGTCGCCGAGGAGATCGATGAGGCGCCGCTGGTGTTCCGCCACGAGGCGCACTTCGGAACGGTACACGGCGAAGTGTCGGGCCATTTCCATCCCGTCGCCGCCTTGACGGTGCGCGGCCGCGGGTTCCGGCGGCGCTGCTTCCTGACCGACGGCTATCGGCTCATCCTGCCCGCGTTCGGTGCCTATGCCGGCGGCCTCAATGCCCTCGACCCGGCAATCGCCCAGCTCTTCCCCGACGACTATGATGCCTTGCTGGTGGGGCGCGATGCGGTGCGGCGGCTGTCATGGCGGCAGCTCAGGCCGGATGCGGTCTTTGGCTGACGGCCGTCGGCAATCCGCTCGTCTTGGGAGCCAGGTGTGGTAGGTTGTATCGTGCTGGCACCTGGCAACTGGGCTATTCGGAATTGTGCAACCTTGGCGAGGGAGAGCCTCATGAACATCGCCTTGGCATCCGAGCGCCGTCTCCTGGCACAGAACGAATTCGAGCCTGTCGTCCGAAGCCACTATCCATTGATTGAAGACCTCTCACACCAGGAGTTGGTGGACCTCGCGAGGTGGCTACGCGACCGACGAAACCGCTCACGCGACATCGTTCGCGATCGTCGGCGTGTTGCCCGCGGCAAGGCCACATCTCGCGGGACCGCGAGCGAGCGTGGCCTTTCCGCCAAGAAGCAGGTGTTCGCGAGCGCCTTGA
>CALFRN010000205.1 GCA_937919085.1 uncultured Reyranella sp. | reverse complement strand
TTCCACACACCGATTCCTAGCCCACGATTCGATTGTTCTGACTCAGGCCCTTAATTGAGCTTCCGGGCTTGCCTGATCGCCCCCTGCTTCCCTAGTTTGGCTTGGCAGATAGGGAGCAACTGACAATGTCGATCAAACGACGCCATTTTGGCCAAGGGATTGCGGCCGCCGCCGGCGGCCTCGCGCTGCCCAATGTCTTCGTTCGTCCCGCCGAGGCGCAGCGCAGCGCCAACACGTTGCGCGTAGCTTTCCGCGATGCGGTGCCGAACATCGACCCGTATTTCAACAGCCAGCGCACCGGCATCATCATCGCCCACCACGCGATGGACGGCTTGGTGCATCGTGATCCCGCCACCTTCAAGAACGTGCCGGCGCTGGCCACGGCGTGGAAGTGGGTGGATGCCAAGACCATCGACTTCACCCTGCGCCAGGGTGTGAAATTCCACGACGGCAGTCCGTTCAGTGCCGATGACGTGGTCTATACCATCAACACTGTGGTCCACCCGGAGACACGGCTGGCCACCCCGGCCAACTACGCGTGGATCAAGGGTGCCGAGAAGACCGGCCCGTTCAGCGTGCGCCTGCACATGAAACAGCCGACCCCGGCGGCGTTGGACTACCTGGCCATGGTCACCCCGATCTGGCCCAAGGCCTATCGCGAGCGGGTGGGTGCGGAGGGTTATTCCAAGGCACTGATCGGCACCGGACCGTACCGGTTCACCAAGATCGACGTCTCGTCCGGTGTCGAATACGAGCGGTTCGACGATTATTATGAGGGTGGGCCGAAGGGCAAGCCGGCGATCCAGAAGATCTCGGCGCGCTACCTTACCGATGCGGCCACCGAGCTTACCGAGTTGCTGGCCCAGCGGGTTGACTGGATCTGGAATATGAACCCGGATTCCATCGACAACGTGAGCCGCATTCCCTACCTGCAGGCGACCCGGCAGGAGTCGATGCGTATTGGATTGCTGCAGTTGGACGCCGCCGGGCGGTCCGGGGCCGACAACCCGATGACCAAGCAGAAGGTGCGCCAGGCGGTATTCCATGCGCTTGATCGCGAGACCATCGCCAGCAAGCTGGTGGGCGGCGGCGCGCGCGTTCCGATCGTGCCCTGCTATCCGAGCCAGTTCGGCTGCAACGCCGATGCCGGCGTGGGCTACGACTACAATCCGGCGAAGGCCAAAGCGCTTCTGGCCGAGGCGGGCTATCCCAACGGCTTCGACATCGAGTTCGTGTCGTACGTGCAGCCGCGGCAGTGGTCGGAGGCGGTGCAGAGCTACCTGAACGCGGTAGGCATCCGCGCCAAGCTCAACATGATGCAGGTGGCCGCGCAGATCCGTCGTTCGTTGGCCGGTGAACTCGCCCTGCAACTGGGCTCCTGGGGTTCCTATTCGATCAACGACGTTGCCGCGATCCTGCCGAATTATTTCAACGGCGGGGCCAGCGACTATGCGCGTGATGCTGAGGTGACGAAGTTGATCGAAGACGGTGGTGCCACGGCCGACGAGGGGGCGCGCAAGAAAGCCTATGATGCCGCGCTGAAGCGGATCACCGAGCAGGCGTACATCGTGCCGATGCACACCTATGTCAGCACCTACGCCTTCCAGAAGCAGCTGGAATTTCCGACTTTCGCGGACGAACTGCCGCGCTTCTACCTGGCGAAGTGGAAGTAACGGGAGACAGGCGACGGACGGTTCGGCCCTACGGGGCCGAACCGTCCGGTTCAGCCGACGGATTCGGCGAGATGACACTCCACGAGGCCCGCCGCATCCGCGGTGGATTTCGGCGCTTCGGTGGCACAGCGCGCGATTGCCACGGGGCAACGCGGGTGGAAGCGGCAGCCGGGCGGGATATTGGCCGGGTCTGGCATGATGTCGCCGAGGCCGACATCCGGCACGCCGAGCCCGGGCTCGGGCGTCAGCACCGAGGCGAGCAGGGCCCGGGTGTAGGGGTGGCGCGGAGCGGCAAACAGCCGCTCGGACTCCGTGCGCTCGACGATGCGGCCGAGATACATCACCGCTACCTCAGTGGCGATGTGCTCGACCACCGCGAGATTGTGGCTGATGAACAAATAGGTGAGGCCGAGGTCGCGGCGCAGTTCGGCCAGCAGGTTGAGGATCTGCGCCTGCACGCTGACGTCGAGTGCGCTGGTCGGCTCGTCGCAGACAACGATGCGCGGGCGCAGCACCAGGGCCCGGGCGATGGCCACGCGCTGGCGCTGACCGCCGGATAGCTGGGCGGGGTAGCGCTGCGCTTGGTCGCGCGACAGGCCGACACGCTCCATCGCCTCGGCCACGCGGCGGTTCATATCGTCGGTGGCGACGTCGCCCTGGGCGATCAGTGGCATGGCGATGATGTCGCGCACCCGGCGACGCGGATTGAGCGAGGCGAACGGATCCTGGAATACCGGCTGGATCAGCCGTGCCCGCGCGCGGCGGTCCATGTCGGCCAGGCGCTTGCCATCCACCAGCACGTCGCCGGACGTCGGCGCCAGCAGATTGAGGATCAGCCGGGCGAGGGTGGATTTTCCGCAGCCGCTCTCGCCCACCACGCCGAGCACCGACCCGGCCGGCACGGCAAAGGACACGTCATCGACCGCGATCACCTGGCGGGGGGCGGAGAATATGCCCTGGCGCACGCGGAATTCTCGGCGCAGGCCGCGCACTTCGATGGCCGGCGCCGAGGTAGCAGTGGTGCTCATGCCGCGGCGCTCCCTGTCCAGCCCGGTGCCAGCGTGCACAGCAACTGATGGTCGTTGCTCATGTTCTGTCGTGGGAAGCTGCCGGCACAGGCGTCTGTCGCCTCCGGGCAGCGGTCGCGGAAGGCGCAGCCGGCGAAACCGGGCTGCATGCGCGGCACCACGCCGGGGATGCTGCCCAGCGGCTCGTCGCGCTTCACCTTGCCGGGCACCGGCACGCAGGTGAGCAGGCCGCGGGTATAGGGGTGCTCGGGCGCCGCAAACAGCGCGACGGTCGGCGCGCTCTCCACCACCTCCCCAGCATACATCACTGAGACGCGGTCGGCGACCCGCGCGACGATGCCGAGGTCGTGGGTGATCAGCAGGATGCCGAGGCCGAGATCTTTCTGCAATTCGGCCAGCAGCCGCAGGATCTGGGCCTGCACCGTGACGTCGAGCGCTGTTGTCGGCTCGTCGGCGATCAGCAACTCGGGATCGCACATCAGCGACATGGCGATCATCACGCGCTGGCGCAGGCCGCCGGAAAGCTGGTGGGGGAACTGGCCGAGGCGCAGGCCCGGCGCGGTGATCCCGACCCGGGCGAGCAGTTCGGCCGCCCGGTCAACCGCCGCGGTGCGGGTCACGCGGCGGTGGCGCCGCAGCACCTCGGTCATCTGCGAGCCGACGGTATAGGCCGGGTTCAGGCTGGTCATCGGCTCCTGGAAGATCATCGCCATGCGGTTGCCCCGCAGGTGCTCCATCTGCCGCTCGCCGTAGCCGCCGATCTCCTCGCCGGCGAAGCGCAGCGCCTGGGTCTCGCGCACCGAACCCTTGGGCAGCAGGCCCATGATCGACAGGGCGGTGATTGATTTGCCACAGCCGCTCTCGCCTACCAGGCAATGGGTCTCGCCCTTGTTGACGGATAGCGAGATGCCGCGCACCGCCGCCGTGCTGCCAATCGTCACCCGCAGGTCCTGGACTTCCAGCAATGCGCTCATCGGGAGAGGTCCGTGCCCATCAGGTCGCGCAGTGCATCGCCCAGCAGATTGACGCCCATCACCAGCACGAACAGCGCGGCGCCGGGCACGATGATCATCCATGGCGTGAAGAACATGTATTCCTTGGCCTCCGAGATCATCAGGCCCCATGACGGCAGCGGTGCGGGCACCCCGAGGCCAAGGAAGGACAGCGCGGCTTCCAGCAGGATCGCCAGCGCCATCTCCAGCGTCGCCACGACGGCCAGATGGGTGGCGATATTGGGCAGCACTTCGCGCGTCAGCACCCACCAGGGCGATACGCCGGAGCACCAGGCCGCCGCGACATAGTCGAGATTGCGGATCTGCATGGTGGTTGATCGCGCGACCACAGCGAAGCGATCCCATAGCAACAGTCCGAGCACGAGGATCACCAGAGTCAGGCTGGTGCCGCGCAGTGCGGCCACCGCGAGTGCCACCAGCACCGCCGGGATCGACAGCCGCGTGGTGATGGCAAACATCACCGCATCGTCGATCTTGCCACCGTAGAACCCGCCCAGCACGCCGACGGTGATGCCGATCAGCCCCGAGGTGATCACGGTCAGAACGCCGATCAGCATCGAGATGCGGGTGCCGTAGAGCAGCCGGGAGAAGTAGTCGCGGCCGAGCTGGTCGGTACCCAGGAAGTTCAGCGGTGTGCCGCCTTCCATCCACGAGGGCGGTATCAGGCGGCGGTTCAGATCGATGGCGAAGGGATCGTGCGGCATGATCCATTGCACGAACACGGCGATGATCGCGCAGGCGCCGACAATGAACGCCCCGAGGAGGAAACCCCAGTTGGAAAGCAGCGGCGACCGCCCGCCCGCTTGCACCGTCACCGCGCTCATTATGTGCGCAACCGCGGGTCGAGCACGGCGTTCAGCAGGTCGGCCAGCAGGGTCAGCCCGATATAGAGCAGGGCCAGCACCAGCACGACGGCCTGCACCACCGGGAAGTCGTTCTTGCTGATGCTTTCCCACGCCAGGTAGCCGACGCCGTGCAGGGCGAACACCGTCTCGATCACCACCGAACCTCCGAGCATGAAGCCGAGCTGGACCGCGGTGATCGAGACCACCGGAATGGCCGCGTTGCGAAATCCATGTTTCACCAGGATGGAAAAGCGGGTCAGGCCCTTGGCCCGCGCCGTGCGGATATAGTCGGAGGCCAGCACCTCGATCATGCCGCTGCGGGTGAGGCGCGTGAGCGACGGGATGGCCGAGAAGGCCAGCACCACCCCGGGCATCACGTAATGCTCCCAGGAACCGGTGCCGGAAATTGGCAGCCAGCCGAGTTTCAGACCGAACACGATCATCAGGATCAGGCCGAGCCAGAACGACGGCATGGCCTGCCCGATCAGGGCCACCAGGGATACTGCGCGATCCACCCAGGACCCCTCGCGAACCGCGGCGAGAATGCCGAGCGGCAGCCCGATGACCAGCGCGATGGCCAGTCCCGTCAGGCCAAGCGACATGGTGATCGGAATGCGCTCACCGATCAGCTTGGCGACGCGGTCGCGGAAGAAGTAGCTCTCGCCGAAATCCCCCTGCACCGCACGGCCGAGCCAATCGAAGAACTGCACCCAGAGCGGCCGGTTGAGCCCATACACCCGACGGATCGTGTCGATGTCGTCCTGGGAGGCGTTGGGCCCGGCAATCGAAATCGCCAGGTCGCCGGACAGCCGGGTGAGCAGGAAGGCAAGCGTCAACACCGTCAGCGCCACGAGCACGGCGACCACAAAGCGGCGGAGGAAAAATCTAATCATTTCACAATTCTAGGTGGGCAGGTGGCAATCGACAACCCTGATAATCGACGTCGGCGCGAGCATTGTCCCGCAGCGATGGATCGTGCTCCTGGCATCGCGCGGAATAATGCCCGGCCGCGGCTGGGGCCCCGCCAGGGAGGGCAGGCGAACTACGAAATGAAACTCCCCGGCAAGCTTGAGGCGGCGACGGATGCCTGAGCGGCGACGGATGATTGTATCGCGCGCGGCTATGCGGCGTCCTTGGCCGGTGGCGCGCAATGCGCGGCGCAGCCGATGGCCCAGAATGGCGCGCCGGGTTGCGGGCGCTGCATGCCCGGGCGGTCTGGCCGGTTGGGCAGGTCGGGCGGGCTCGGCGCGACGAGGTCCCACCAGCCATGGGCGCATTGCGAGCGCCAGGCCATCTGGTCGGCCAGCGTGGTGCCGTGCCGGGCCAGGGCAGCTTCCAGGCCGGCGGTGGTGTCGCGGATGGCCTTTTCGGTGGCGGGGGTGGAGCCTTGCGCGTCGTGCACGAAGGCCTCGGTGAAGCGACGGACATCGGCGGCGATATTTCGGCATAGGCGGTGCCGTCGAGGTGCCAGGCCTTCATCCAGTCGCCGGCCACCAGGGCGGCGGCCTCGGCCAGCGGCCGGGTGGCGAGCTTGGCCGCGGTGGTGCGCATGTGGCGCATCAGCTCGGCATTGGCGTGCAGCGCGCGTGCCCGCAAGGCGGCGGCCCGCATGGCGGCGATGGCGCTTTCGGCCTCGTGCAGCATCTCGTCCACCACGTGTGGCATGGCGGGGCTCCTCGCGTCAGGACGGGTGGGTCAGGGCCAGTGGGTCAGGGCAGGCGGGCCAGGGCGTCGATCGCCCGGTCGAAGAACGGCGCGGCGTCGATGTGGTCGAGCACAAGGGCGTTGGCGGGCTGACGCAGCCGGCCGTGCTAGTCGATGGTGGTGCGGCCGCGCAGCGGTCCCGCGCCGGTCTCGACCTCGACCAAGCAGTCGCGGCCGGTGAACAGCGCGGGCCAGGCGAGAAAACCAATGACGCAGACATCGTGCATCGGATGGCCGACACTGCCGAGGCCACCGACGCGCGGGCGGGTCAGCATGCCATGCACGGCGCGGCCGGTGCTGGTGCCCAAGGCGCCGATGTGCGCCACCTGCGCATGGCTGGCGATGGCCGTCAGCGTCAGATGCAGGCCGATCAGTGTGACCTTGAGGCCGGCGCCGAGCACCACGGCGATGAATCCGATGATCTTCTCGAGCGTGCTGTC
>CALFRN010000204.1 GCA_937919085.1 uncultured Reyranella sp. | reverse complement strand
ATGCCGGCGGCGCCGTACTCGAAGGCGGCATATTCGGTGAGGGCGGTGATGGCGCGCTTGCTGGCGCCGTAGAGGGCGTTGCCGCCGATGGTGATGTGGCTGCCGATGGAGTTCACGTTGACGATGCTGCCGCCGCCCGTTTCGAGCATGGCTTTGATTTCATGCTTCAGGCAATGCCAGGTGCCGCGGGTGTTGGTATCGAACAAGGTGTCGAAGTCGGCATCGGTGAGCTCGACAAGCGGCTTGGCGATGTCGGTCGCGGCGACATTGGCGGCCATGGTAAGGCGGCCGTAGGCCGTGACGGCGGATTTTACGGCGGCGGCAACTTGTTCGTCCCTGGCGATATCGGCCTGGATGAAATGACAGGCCCGGCCCGTCGCCGCGCACTTGGCGGCGACTTCCTCGCCGAGATCGGCGCGGCGGCCGACGAGCGTGACGTTGGCGCCACGCTCGGCCAGCAGTAGAGACGTCGCCGCCCCCATGCCGCTGGTCGCTCCGAAGACGATGGCCGAGTGTCCGAGGTAGGGGGGCATCCCGGCAGTGAAGCACAGGGGCTTCGAATTGCGGAGCGGATTAATGCTGGCACCACATTCGCGGGCGCACCCCGAAACGTTGAGCGAGCGCCTCAACGCACTTCAGCATACCGGTACCCTCCATTGGCCGGCCGGAAGTTTCAGGTCCATGCCGCAAAGCGCATCCTCTGATCCGTCGCCGATATGCCGTCCATTCCGAACTGGAGGAGGCCGGCCGCCTGCATGGCCGTGCCACGGGATAGGCGGGAGAGCACGGTCGCTCGACGAGCATATCTGATGGCACCGCGTGTCCTCTGGCTGCTGCTCGGGATTGCTGCAACCGGCTTCGGCATCGCCGGCGCGGTCCTGCCGCTGCTGCCGACGACGCCGTTCCTGCTGGTCGCGGCCTATGCCTTCGCCCGATCCTCGCCACGCCTGCACGCCTGGCTGATGTCGCACCGCCAGTTCGGTCCGCTGATCGTCAATTGGCAGCAGCACCGCGCCATCGGTCGTCGCGCCAGGCAGGCGGCATTCGCCGTCATGGCGTTCTCGCTCGCCATCAGTTGGCTGCTGGCGGTGCCGGGTTGGGTCATCGGGATACAGGCAGCCGTGCTCGCCGGTGTCGCGATATTTATCCTGACACGCCCGGTCGGTCCGCAGGCGTGACGTCCACAGGTGCCGGCGCGTCGAGGGTCCCGCCGGCCTGGCGCGCGAAGCGTTCAGTGAGGATCGGACCGACCACCGAGGTGACGACCACCAATACCAGGACGACGTTCAGCATACGCTCGTCGAGCAGCCGCTGGCCGGCCGCATTCAGCGCCGTGTAGCCGACCAGCGCCGAGGCGATCGTCGCGGCGACCTGCGGGAAGGTCAGCGACCCCATCAGGCCACGGTCGGCGGGCGGGAATTTCCAGGCGTGGCCGACGACCTGAGCGGCGATCCACTTCGATCCCATCAGCCCGAGCACGATGGACGCGACCAATCCGGCCTGGTTCCACAGGGTGCCCGCGAGCACCTTCAGGTCGACCAGGAAGCCGGTGACGATGAAGAAGGCGGGAATGAAAAAAGCATTGGCGAGGAATTCGGTCTTTTCCTTGGCCGCCGTGCCGCGCACCGCCTCGTTGACGGCGAGGCCGGCCAGGAATGCGCCGATGATGCCCTCGAGCTGCAGGTACTCGGCGAGGGTGGCGCCGACGCCGACGATGCCCAGCATCAGCGCGAAGGAGGCTTCGTCGGTCTTGCCCAGTTGCGCGAACAGCCAACGCCCGGTGCGGCCCAGCACGAAGACCATGATGAAGATGAACAACCCGAGTTCGGCGAGCTGGATGGCGAGGGCGCCCAGACTGAAGCCCGCCTTGTGCGAGGTGACGCAGACCGCCAGCACCAGCAGCGACAGCATGTCGGTCAGGATGGTGGCGCCCACCGTCACGGTCACGGGCAGGTGCCTGGCGAGACCGGCCTTCAGCACGATCGGGTAGGCGATCAGGGTGTGGGAGGCGAGCAGCGAACCGATCAGGAGTGCCGACAGGGGCGAGTAGCCGAAGAACAGCCCGATGGCGAGGCCCGTCAGCAGGGGCAAGGTGAAGGTCACCAGGCCGAATATCAGCGATTTGGCGCGATGCTCGCGGAACTGCTGCAGGTTGATTTCGAGGCCGACGAAGAACATCAGCAGAAGCTTGCCGAGTTCGGCGAAGAAATCGGCGACCTTGGTATTTGCCGGCATGATGCTGAGCGCGTGCGGTCCGACGATGACGCCGACCAAAATGTATCCCACCACGGTCGGGATACGCAGGCGCTTCGCCATGTAGGGGGTAGCGAGCAACAGGAACATGACCACTGCAAAACGCGCCATAGGCGGCAGGTGGATCGAAGCGGCGTCCATGTCCATCGCCTACAGCGTGATTGAAATTGACGTGGCGGGCAATAGGATGGCGCCATGACCATCCGGAAGCTGCTGTCGATCGTCGCGATCTTGCTGTCTGCCGCCGGACCCGCGGCGGCCCAGACGTACGAGGAACAGATGCGCACGGCGGCCGGCGCCTACGAGCGCAAGGACATGGCGACCGCGGTCCGGATCTGGAAAACCTGGGCCGACAAGGGCGAAGCCGAGGCGCAAACGTTGCTGGGCGCCATGTACTGGAGCGGCGAGGGCGTACGACGCGACCATCGCGAGGCCGCCGCCCTGTATCTGCGCGCTGCCAGGCAGGGCTATGCCCGGGCGCAGAACGACATTGGCTTCATGTACGGCTTCGGCGAGGGCATTCCGCCGCATGACGATGTCGAGGCCTACAAGTGGCTGACGCTCGCCATCGAACGCTACACGGTGAAGAACCAGGATCGTCGGGATCAGGCGATCAAGGACAAGGCGGTGCTGGCAAAGCGCATGACACGTGCGCAAATCGCCGAGGCCGAACGTCGCGTGAAAGCATGGAAGCCTGTGCCCGAGATGCGGTAATCTTCCGGATATGAACAAGGCATCGCCTGCTGCGGCACTCGCTGCCATGCTGCTGATCGGCTCGATTGCGGCAGGCCGTGCCGACCAGGTTCTGGGTGCTCCGGATCACGCCGTGGCAGAACGACCGGTAGCCGCCGCCCCCGACGCTTCGCACGATCTGCTGCCCTTCGTGCGGCAGATCGCCGTCGATGGAACCGTCACCGGTTCGCTTGAGGCGTCTACCGCTGCAGCGGGTGTACCAGCAGCGGCGATGCTCGAAGTGCTTCAGGCCCTGGAGGGTTCGATCGATCCTGGCCGCGTGATCCAGGACGGCGACCGCTTCCACATCCGCTACGAACAGACCTTCACGGCGGCAGGCATGCCGCTCGACGACGGCCAGGTGCTGTGGATCGAGGTGCGGACGGCGGCGAAGGGTACGATCGCGCTCCATCGTTTCCGCACACGCGACAAGGCCGAGCGCTTCTGGCAGGCCAACGGCCAGGCAACGGCGCCGCCGTCGATCCGGCTTCCGGTCGACACCGTTTCGATTTCGTCGGGCTTCGGCCTGCGCGCCGATCCGTTCGACCAGCCGCCGCCGCCGCCGACGGCCGGCAAGTCCTCGGCGATGGGCGGGCCGTTACGTACGCCGCCGGCGCTGCCGCCCGGTCTTCCCACCGGGGGCGCTCTCGACATGCCGCGAACCGCCACCTCGACGGTCCTCGGTGGAACGCAGGGGCAGTCGTCCTACGGCAGATCGTCGGCCGGACAGTCGGCCTATTCAGGTTCGAGCGGCGCAGGTTCGAGCGGCGGCACCCCGCAGCAAATACCGCGCGTCAGGCGTGCCATGTTCATGCATGAGGGAGTCGATCTGGTGGCGCCGGCCGGAACCCCCGTCCATGCCGCCGCGGATGGCGCGGTCATTGGCGCCGCACCCAACGGTCGCTACGGCAACTGGATCCGCATCACCCATGCCGGAAACCTGGCGACCGTGTACGGCCATCTCTCCGGCTTTGCGCCCGGAATTGCGGCGGGCTCGACCGTGTCGCGCGGCGACGTCATCGGCTATGTCGGCAGCACCGGCCGCTCGACCGGCGCGCACCTGCATTTCGAGCTCCTGAGCGGCGGCAAGCCGGTCAATCCCATCGGTCATCCGGAAGCCAGGCGCGGCGTGCTGCGCGGAGCGGACCTCGAGCTTTTCCGCCGGCAGATGGCGCAAAGCCTGGCCGAGCGCCGCCGCGAGGCCGCGGTCGCGGCATCAACGCGGCCCTGACTGCTCGGCATCCAGCGCGAAGGCCTCCTCCGGCGCCAGCACGAGGCGATGCCGGCCAACGGCGGCAAACCAGGCGATGCCGACGGCGAACCAGATACCCACGCCCAGCACGCCCGATACAAACACCGGATCCATCAGCTGGAAGGCAAGCGTGAGTAAGGCCAGGGCCAGGGTGACGACGGCACCGGCAATGCCCAACGGCGAACGGTAGGGGCGCGAAAGCCCCGGCCGGTTGAGGCGCAACAGGATGAAGCTCACCGCCTGCAGCAGGTAGGACAGCATGGCGCCCGCCACCGCCATGTTGAGCAGCATGCCCTGGATCGTGGCGCCGCTTTTTTCGGCGCCTTCCGATCCACCATGAGCGAACCACAACACGAACATGATCGCGAGCGCGACCGCCGAACCGGCGAGCAGGGCGACGTGCGGCGTCTTGTGGCGTGAGTGGGTGATCGAGAGGAAGCGCGGAAAATAGCCGGCGCGGGACAGTGAGTAGATCTGCCGGCCCTTGGCGAACAGGATGGTGTGGAAGCTCGAGACCAGGCCGATGCAGGCGACCAGCGCCAGCACCTTGGCCAGCGTGCCGCCGGTGGTGGCGCGAAAGCCGTCGAGCAGCGGCTCGCCCGACGAGGCGAGCCGAAAACTGCCCGGTGCGACCGAGGCGTTCAGCCATACGATGAGGGTGGCCGATACGAAGAGGGTGAACAGGGCCGCAATGATGCCGCGCGGCATGTCGCGCCGTGGGTCGAGCGACTCCTCGGCGGCTAGCGGGAGTTGCTCGATGGCGAGGAACAGCCAGACGGCGAAGGGCAATGCCGCGAGGGCGCCGTGCAGCCCGAACGGCAGCAGTGGACCGCCGCCCCCGGGCAGTTCGACCGGCTTGCCATCCGGGCCGGCGCCGATGTTGAGGGCGAAGCGTCCAAAGTCGGCGACGGGCAGAGCGGTGATCCAGAACAGGGCGAGGCACGCCAGCGCGCCCATGGTCACCACGACGGTGACCTTGAAGGAAAGCTCCACGCCCCAGACATTGAGGCCGACGAACACGGCATAGCCTCCGACCCAGTAGAGCGGCAGCCAGGCGGGCGAGGTTTCGAACACGGCGGCGAGGTAGGTGGCAAGAAAGGAAACGGCGACGGCGGGGGTCAGCACGTACTCGACGTTCTCGCAAAGGCCCGTCACAAAGCCGCCCCACGGCCCCATCGAGGCGCGTGCGAAGGAGTAGGCGCCGCCGGTATGGGGCAGGGCGGCACCCATCTCGGCGATGCAGAAGACGAGGCCGAGATACATGACGGCAACGATGACGGCGGCCAATGCGAAGCCGCCCCAGCCGCCGGCAAGCAGGCCGAGATTCCAGCCGGAATAGTGGCCGGAGATAACCGCGCCGACGCCCAGCGCCCACAACGAAGCGACACCGGCGTAGCGGCGCAGGCCGCGCTTGTCGAAGTAGTCCTTGTCGACCGGCCGGTAGTCGACGCCGGAATCGTTCATGCCGCGCTCCCTCGCTCCGCGCTGCTTTATGGCACGGAGGAGGGGCGTGGCGAAAAGTTCAACTCTCGAGGATCAATTCACGAGTCTTGAGGATCAGGTCTTGGGCGTCGTTGGGTTGGAAAGGATCTCGGCGCAGGCGCGGGCGACGTCCGAATCCGATGTCTTGGCGCCCGGCATGGTGGCGAAGCCGCTCTTCTCGACGACATTGCCGCGCTCCCAAGAGCTAGCTTTGGTGAGTTCGGCGATCTTCATCGCGGAGTCGTCCTGGGCGCGGAAGCGGACGGCGCAGATCGGTGCAAGGGCGGCGACCTTGGCTTCACTGGCGGCAACGGCGGCATTCTTGGTGGCCGTGCCTCCGGTTACCCAGCCACCCCAGCCGAAGCCGACGACGGCGAGCGCAATGGCGCCGATTGCGGCGCCCCATAGATAGGAGTTGGTGTTCGCGGGCAGTTTCATAGGATGTCCTTTCATGGCCGCCAAGCGGCCCTCAAGCCGGCGTTCGCGGGAGCGCTTTGCCGGCAATCAGCGAATTCAGGAAGATCGGGAACGGCACCGGCAATCAGCCGGTCCTTCGGCGTTGCGCTTGCCGCCTTCGGCGGAGCGCAATCATCTTTCAACCATCGCAAGCCGGTGGCTTGGGGCGACAGTGCATTAGCCTTACACGCCTGGCCGGCGCACGTCCAACGACGGCTTTGTTGTCACCGGCCAACGCGTGCCCGCCAGAGCCTGAAAGGATCAGGCCTTCGGCGTCGGTGTGGCGCTCAGGATCCTGGCGCAGGCGCGCGCGACGTCGCTGTCGGGTGACTTATCGCCAGCCATCGTCGCCCATCCGCCGGCCTCGATGATGCGAGGGCGATCCCAGCGACTTGCCGTCCTGAGTTCGCCGAGTTTCATTGCGGCGTCGGTATCGGTTCGGAATCGCTCGGCGCAGATCGGCGCCAATGCCATCACGTGGGAGTCATGAGCTGCCGCGGCGACCTGTTTGCTCGCCGTACTGGCGGTCATCCAGCCACCCCAGGCGAAGCCGACGATGGCCAGCACAAGAGCACCACTGGCGGCGCCCCACAGGACGGGTTTGGTATTCCGGGGAAATTTCATGGTGTCTCCTTGCTGGCGACCGCCGGATCGACGTCCAGGGCGATGGAAGGCCAGGGACACAAGTTTCAGGCGACCAGAGCTGCCCACCTCGCAGCTGGTTTTGGGAAATGCGTCCCGAATACCGACGATCAGTGGGTAAACCGCGGCGCGGGTGGAGCGAAGCCGGCAGGCAACTCCCGGCCGATTCTCGAAGGCATGATTGTGTCTTCGAAGAACAAGGATCGGAACGAAGGCTGGCTGAAAAGGCCAGTCGATGACGAATAAATCGTCAAGCCGCCTTGGCAATAGCCACTATCGACGGTGGAATTACCATACACGATGAAAGCAAAAATGTCCAGTCACTCGACGTCCGAGAATCGCACAAGGCGGGAATGCTCTTCGTCCCACAAGGTGAGGCGAGTAGCGCCAAGACCAGCGCGAAGTCTCAGTGTCGGCACGGATCGCAGGGCAGAGACCGCTTCGTGCGCCGGCGGCAGGTTATAGTTTGGTATCCGCGGATTGAGATGATGGACGTGATGAAAACCGATATTGCCGGTCAGCCATTGCAGTAGGGGCGGCAGATGGAAATACGATGAACCTTCCAGCGCTGCCTCGACGAAGCTCCATTCGCTCTTGCCGGCCCAATGCGAGGTCTCGAAGCGATGCTGCAGGGAGAACAGCCATACGCCCAGGATCGAGGACACAACCATAACGGGTATATGTACCAGAACAACCTCCCGCCAACCCAGCAGGACGACCAGAAATCCAAACAACGCAGCGAGAGCCAGGTTGGTCAGATGAACCGACCAGCGTTCGCGCACCCATGCGCGCGGCGTGTCGAAGGGCACGCGGTACAGCAGCATAAAGACCAGGGGCGGCAGCAGGATATTGGCAATCAGTGGATGGCGCGGCAGCCGGTAGAGGAATCGCCGCCATGGCGTCAGCGCCAGGTATTCCCTCACGGTCAGGCAGGCCGAATAGATGTCGCTGCCGGCGCTTTGCCGATCGAGATTGTTCCAGTTGGCGTGATGGGCGGCATGCTGGCGACCCCAATTGGCGAAAGGTGTGAGGGTGATCAGGCTGCACAGCCGTCCAACGGCTTGGTTGACCGCGCGCGAGGCGAAGAAGGATCCGTGACCGCAGTCATGCTGAACAATGAAGACGCGGACCAGCAATGCCCCGGTGGGAATACTGAGCGCAAGCGTCAGCAGGGGCGAGATCGGGTATACAAGGTACATCGCCGTACAACTGGCGAGAAACGGTCCTATTGAAGTGAGTAGCTGAAAGAGACTGATGCGGACAGAGGGCTTGGCAAACGAATTCACCGCCTGTCGAAGCGTGGCATCCGAAGAGGCAAGATCGAGTCTGCTATCCATTTGGGCTTTCTGAACCGTGATGTCGGTAGAAGCGCCATGATGGCAAGGAGATGATGGTCGTGGCGTGCCGAAACAAGGGTTAGCGGCAAACATCACCCGATAGACCCAGTGGATCGACCCCTTGCAAATTTCGCCTACAACGCCCATATGGGAGCAGTCGATAGACGGTACAGATGACTTGGCCATGCCCCGACCCCGGTCGGCGTCGCGCCACAAACACTTGTTCCCGAAAACAAAATGCGCATTCGACGGCTTTCCTTCGGGAAGGCCAGCATAACTACATCTATGATTGTGAAAGGGTTCTCCCATGACTACGGGAACCGTGAAGTGGTTCAATATTCAAAAGGGCTTCGGATTCATCCAGCCCGACAACGGCGGCAGCGATGCCTTCGTGCATATCAGCGCCGTCGAGCGCGCCGGCCTTGGCAGCCTCAACGAGGGCCAGAAGGTCGAGTATGAGCTCGTCGCCGATCGTCGGAGCGGCAAGATGTCGGCCGACAACCTCAAAGCCGTCGGCTGATCGTGACGCCGCCGGCAACGGCGGCCTGCTTCTTTCGCTCCGGTCGACCACGGATGTACTGGCGACCCGGACGCCGGAAGGAGTAACTCGATCCAGCCCGACGGATGCCGCGCCAAGGCGCGGCATCCGGTGGCCCCGCGCCTCTCCAGGTTGCGGGGCCTTTGCTTTTTTGGAGGGCGCCAATCCATGATCGCGCTCACGATCCGCCACAGGACGACCTACCGCTACCATCAGCCGGTGCGGTTGGGGCCGCATCGGTTGATGTTGCGTCCGCGCGAGAGCCGCGACCTTCGCCTGATCTCGAACGAAGTGACGATACGGCCCGCGGCCTCGGTCGGCTGGGCACACGATGTCTTCGGCAATGCCGTCGCGACGGCAACGTTCCGGGCGATGACCGACCACCTCGTGATCGACAGCATCAGCAAACTCAGTCTC
>CALFRN010000203.1 GCA_937919085.1 uncultured Reyranella sp. | reverse complement strand
GCCGGCGCTGTACATCGAACCGATTTCCTGAGCGCCCCCGAGAGCTGGCTGCTAAATTGAGCTCGCCCATGCAACGCCGCCTTGCCGCTATCGTCCATGCAGATCTCGCCGGGTTCACCCGGATGATGGAAGGCGCCGAAACCCGCACCTTCCGCCATCTGAAGTCGGCCCAGGTCGAGGTCTGGCGGCCGGCGATCGAGGCGTCCCAGGGCCGGCTGGTCGGAACGGCGGGGGACGCCATGCTGGCCGAGTTCGCCTCGGCGGTAACCGCCGTCGGGGCCGCCATCGACATCCAGGAACGCATGGCGCGGTTCAACGACGCCCTCAGCGTGGATCAGCGCATGATGTTTCGTATCGGCGTGCACCTCGGCGAGGTCATCATCGACGAGGAGGACCAGAACATTTTCGGCGACGGCGTCAATCTCGCCGCCCGGATCCAGGCGCTGGCCGAGCCTGGCGGCATCGCGGTGTCGCGCGCCGTGCGCGACCTGGTCGAGCTCAAGGTCGAATACGCGTTTGCCGACGGCGGCGAGCAGCAGATGAAGAACGTGAGCCGTGCCGTGCAGATATTCCATGTGCGGCCCGCCCGGCAACCGACGCTCGGGACCACGACCCGGATGGTGCCGCAGATCACGTTGCGTTTCGAAGGTCCCGACTCGGCCGGCCGCAAGTATGCGTTCGACGTTGCCCTCGACAGGTTGATGGCCCAGCCGCAGGGCATGGTGATCGGTCGTTCCGCCGACCAAAGCGAGCTGGTGGTGGCACACGCCACGGTGTCTCGCCGCCATGCGCGTCTCAGCCTCGCGGGCGAGGCCTTGCAGGTCGAGGATCTCGGCTCGACCAACGGCACGGCAGTCAATGGCACGGCGCTTGGCAGCGGTAAGCCGGTGGCGATTCACGCTGGAAACAAACTTCGCCTCGGCGACGTCGAGCTGCTGGTGCGGCAGCTCTAGGGGCAGGCACTGGGCATGGACGATCCCGTAACCCCGCCGTCGGGCGAACCGCCCGAGATCGATTACGTCGCGCTCCGGGCTGGGCAGACGATCGGCCGCTACGAGATCGTCTCCGTGCTCGGCCAGGGTGGCTTTGGCATCACTTATCGCGCGCGCGACATTCAGCTCGGGCGTGAGGTCGCGATCAAGGAGTACCTGCCTTCGGCGCTGGCGGTGCGCCAGGATGGCGCCACCGTGCTGCCGCGTACCACCAGGATGGCCGACGATTTCGGCTGGGGCCGCGATCGCTTCGTCACCGAAGGCCGCACGTTGGCGACGCTGCATCGTGTGCCGGCCATCGTGCATGTGTTCGACTTCCTCGAAGCCAATGGCACCGCCTACATCGTCATGGAGCTGTTGAGCGGCGAGACGCTCGAGGATCGCATCAAGCGCGACGGCCCGCTCAAGCCTGCGGAGGTCGATCGCATCCTGTGGCCGCTGCTCGATGGGCTGGAACAGGTGCATGGCGCGGGCTTTCTCCATCGTGACATCAAGCCGGCCAACATCCTGCTCAATGCCACCGGCGATCCGACGCTGATCGATTTTGGCGCGGCGCGTGAGGCGATGGTCGGCCGCACGTCGGCGATGACGGCGATCTTCACGCCGGGCTACGCCGCGGCCGAACAGATGACTTCGGCCAAGCAGGGGCCGTGGACCGACATCTATGGTCTTGCCGCGACGCTCTATCACGCCATTGCCGGCAAGACGCCGCCCAGCGCGTTCGATCGCATGCTGGACGACGGCTACGAGCCTCTGGCTCGTCTGACGCCCAAGGGCTTTCCGCCAGGCCTGCTGGCTGGCATCGATGCCGGTCTGGCGGTGGCCGCCCGGGATCGGCCGCAGTCGATTGCCGGTTGGCGCCCCATTCTGGGGATGGCCGAGGCACCGGCGGCGGATGGCACGGTCGTCATGGCCAAGGGGGCACCTTCCACTGCCGGCCGTCAGCCGGTGCTCGCGCCCGCCGCGAACGCGGTGCCCGCCGGCCCCAAGGCCAAGTCCCGCGTTGGCATCTGGATCGCCGTGGCCGTCCTGTTGCTCGCCGGTCTCGGTGGCGGCGGCTACTACGCGACAGCCATGCGCGGGCCCGATCCGGAAGTCGTGAAGGCAAAGGCCGCTGCGGACGCCGCCGAGGTGGCCAAGCGCAAGGCGGAGGAGGAAGCCGAGGCGTTGCGCGCGGAGAAGGCCGCGGATGAGGCCAAACGCAAGGCCGCCCAGGAGGCACGACTGAAGGAGGAGCAGGAGGCGGAGATCCGTCGTCAGGCGGCGGAAGCGGAACGGCACAGGATCGAGGCCGAGCAGGCCGAGAAAAAGCGCATCGAGGACGAGGAGAAAGCGCGGGCGGAGGCCGATGCGGCGGCAAAGCGCAAGGCCGAAGAAGACGCCCGCAAAGCCGAGGAAGATGCGCGCAAGGCCGCCGAACTCGTCGCCGGACAGTTCGACCATTTCGGCGACACGCTGATGTTCGTGGTGCTGCGCGACAACCCCAAGCCGGTGCGTCTGCAGGGCATCGACGTCGTGAACGAGCCCGGGCTCCGCCAGATTGCCGTCAACGCGCTGGCCAGCAAGCCGCGCGACCTGCGCTGCCGCCAGACCGACCGCCTGACCGATGGCACGCCGCTCTATCGCTGTCTGGTCACCAAGCTCGAAGCCAAGGAGCCGCTGGCCGATATCCCCGATTCCGAGCGGGTCGACCTGGCGCTGGCGCTGATCCGGGGGGGCCTGGTGCTGGCCTCCTGCGACGCCCCGCGGGCCTATGCCGACACCGAGGATGATGCCCGTGGCAAGAAAGTGAACTTGTGGTCTATGATGAAGGTCGCTGAATACAGACGGAGATGTGCGCGATGAATGCTGCAATTGCGATGTCGACTTTTCGCGCGGCCGTGCGCCCGCGCTTGTTCGCCAAGCTGATCGGTGTCGTGGCGGCACTGGGTCTCGTGACGAGCTGCACAACCAGCGAAAGCGGCGGTCCGTCGAACCAGACCATGGGTACGGTTCTGGGGGCGGCGGTCGGTGGAACGGTCGGCGGGCTGGCTTTCGGCTCTGCCGGCGGCATCGTCGGCGGCGCGCTGGTGGGCGGGCTGGCCGGTAATCTCGTCGGCCGGGCGCTCGACAACCAGGAGCGCCAGCGGCTCGCCCAGGCCACTCAGAGTGCCTTTGTGGCGGAAACCAATGTGCCGACCACCTATACGGTGGAAAGGACGTCCAGCCAGCCTTCCTCGGCGCCGCCGACCGTGGTCGCGGCCAAGCCTGTCGGCCCGGCGGCCAGCCGGGCCGACGGCAGCACCTGCCGGCCTATCGAGCTCACGGCGACCAAGAACGGCCAGACCACGACGGACACCACAACCTTCTGCCAGGCCGCGGGCTCCAGCGAACTGAAGCCGATAACGGTCTGACGATCGGGGCGCCATGGCGCCCTGGCGTCGGTCGAAACGATCACGACGGGGAGGCGCCGTGGCGCCATCCCCGGTTCTCGTGCAGCAACGCCGAAGGATCGAACATGGCTGGAAATGTTAAGGCGCAAGCGCTGCGCGGCCTGCTCTCCAAGGGGGAGTTTGTCCTGGCTCCCGGCATCTATGACGGCATCTCGGCCCGGGTGGCCGATCGCATGGGTTTCCCGGCGCTTTACATGACGGGCTATGGCGCCACGGCCTCGGCGCTGGGCCTTCCCGACGCCGGTCTCGCCACCTATTCCGACATGGTGGGGCGGGCCGAGATGATCTGCTCGATCACCAATACGCCGCTGATCGCCGACGCCGATACCGGCTACGGCGGCCTGCTCAACGTCCGGCGCACGGTGCAGGGCTATGAGGCGGCGGGCGTCGCCGCGATCCAGATCGAGGATCAGGAGATGCCCAAGAAGTGCGGCCACACGCCCGGCCGCCGCGTCGTGCCGGCCGAGGAGATGGTGCTCAAGATCAGGGTCGCGGTCGAGGCACGCCGCCATGACGAGACGATGATCGTGGCGCGCACCGACGCGCGCACCGCGCACGGTCTCGACGAGGCGCTGCGCCGCGCCCGGCTTTACGAGGAGGCCGGCGCCGACGTGATCTTCGTGGAATCGCCGGAAAGCGAGGCCGAACTGGAACGCATCGGCCGCGAGGTCGAAAAGCCCCTGCTGGCCAATATGGTCGAGTTCGGCAAGACGCCGAGGGCGGAAGTGGCACGGCTGAAGCAATGGGGCTTCGACATGGCGATCTATCCGGGACTCGGGTTCAGCGTCGCCGCCGAGGCGATGCGGCTGGCCTGGACGCATCTCAAGGACAAGGGCACCAGTATCGGTGTCGAGGTGCCGCAGTATCGCGACATGCACGAGCTGATGGGATTTCCCGACGTCTGGGACTTCGAGAAGCGCTGGGCACCGTGAACGGCAAGCAGTTCCTCGAACTGCTGGCACGCCTGCCGGCACGGGTGTGGCTGCAGGCTGTATTCGGCGTGATCGCTTTCGTCGTGCTGGCCGTCCTGGGCTTTGCCGTGATCGCGGGCGTGGCGGCGCTGGTTCTGGTCGCCATCCTGGGTTTCAAGGCCAAGGCCTGGATCGCCAGCCTGTTCGGCCGGGCGCCGCCCGCCCAGCCGCC
>CALFRN010000202.1 GCA_937919085.1 uncultured Reyranella sp. | reverse complement strand
CTGGGGCCGGTCTGCCTGTGGTGGTCGCGGAGGTCGGGCGCCTCGTCGTAGAAATGGACCTGCACCCGCACCGGTCCCATCAGTTCCACCCAATGAAGCTGCTCGGGCTGGATCAGGCCCGGATTGTCGGGCGTCAGGACCGTTTCGCCGTCGCCATTGACCAGGCTGAATCCGAGCTCGCCCTCGATCACCTGGATCACGCCCCAGACGCCGGCCTTTGTCTTGTGTTCGCCGCGCAGGGCGGCGGGCAGGGTCGTCTCGGTGAAGACCGGTGTCGACCGATAGGGAACGGCCATGTCAGGCGGCCTGCCGGATGTCGTCGGCATGCTCGGGATAGGGCGCCATCGGTCGTTCGTCCGTGCGCACCCCCGCCAGCTCGCTGGCGAAGCCGTGATTGACGTCGCGGTGGTGGGCCTCGTCGGCGCGGACCACCAGGATGACGTCGCGCAGCGTCGCATCCGCCGGCAGCTTCCAGTAATGCACCGCGATCGCCGGTGCGGCCACGTTGGGCGAGCGGCCTTCATCCAGTTCGGCGAGATAATGCGTGTAGCTGATCACGGCCTCTTCCTCGAAATAGCCGACGACGCGATGGGCGGTCCTGGCGCTCACGAGATAGAGAATGAAGAAGGCGATGTAGAACACCCACTGCACGCCCAGGATCACCCAGCGCTCGAACAGGGTGGGTTTGGCGATGTTGATGAAGGTCATGAGGTGCATCCGCTCGTTTTCGGCTTCCTCCATGAGCGTGCGGATCCAGCCGTTGTCGTCGGACATGCGGCGCAGGCAGCGAAGATGGGTCAGCGTCGCGCCCACCATACCGGGTACGGCGGCAACGGTTTCCAGCACGATCGCGCGATGGCCGTAACGGCGGGCGAAGAACGTGTCGGCGCAGAAGCGCAGGACCTTCGTGAAGCCCAGCGCGATCCGGTCGGATACGCCGGCGGCCGGATGATGGACGCTGAGATCGACAGCTGGGAGATCGATGGCCGGGATGGCAGGCGTTTCCATGGTACTCTCCTCGGGACTGAATCGCGGCCGGACCGGACGATAGCCGGGGCCGAAGCGGGATCGGGCAATAGCGTGGGCTGGAAGCTTTGGTCGCGGCGCGACGATGGCCTGTGGCCAGCTTCGATCCTGCACCCTACACCAATTCCCATGTTCGAATGATGTCATGTTCGGCCCGTTCGAGGTCTATTTGGTGAGTGTTTCCGCGGACAGTTATGGGCAAAGTTGGCGCATGAGCGTGCGCTGGCTTCTTCTGGTGATGTTCTGGGCCGTGCCCGCAGGGGTCGTGGCCGCTTGGGTCGTTCCTGCCTCGGCGCAGCAGAACGTCCGCGTGCCGGTGGAGCAGGGCGGCCGCACGCTCCTGCTCGCCTCCCAGCTCTTCAAGCCCGCGACAACGACCGGCCGCGTGCCCGCCGTCGCGATCTTCCACGGCTGCGGCGGGCCGGGGCAGAACACCGCGCGCATGGCCGGGCTTCTGGCGTCGTGGGGCTACGCGGCGCTCGTCGTCGACAGTTTCTCGGCGCGTGGTCTGAAGGACGTGTGCGGCCGCAACTGGCCCTCGCAAGCCGACGCCGAGGTGCGCGCGCACGATATCGACGTGGCACTGGCGTGGCTGGGCAGGCAGAGCTTCGTCGATCCGGCGCGGCTTGCCTTCATGGGCTATTCCTACGGCGGTGGCGTGGCGCTGCTGCGCGCCCTGTCGGGCCAGTCCGACGCGGCCGCGCCGCCGGCGGCTGCCCGCGCGGCCATCCTGGTCTATCCCGATTGCGGGCTGGCCGAGGCGATGGGGCCCAGGCTCGCCGTGCGCCAGCCGACCCTGTTTGCCATGGGGGCGCTCGACGACTGGACGCCGGTGCCGCAGTGCCAGGCGGTGATCGACCGCGTCGTCGCCGGCCGCAGCCTGATCGAGACGCGGATCTACGAGGGCGCGCATCACAGCTTCGACGCGCTCGGCCTGCCGGTGCGCTATCTCGCCGGCGTCGGCAACCGCAGCAAGCCCGGCGGCTGCTGCGGCGCGCACTACGGTGCACACGAACCGGCGTGGAAGCAGTTCGTGGTCGACGTGAAGGCGTTTCTGGCTAAAGCGCTGGCGCCTTAGCCAGGAGAAGGAGACCGATGGCCAGGACGATCTGGCACTGCCACATCGCCATGTCGCTCGACGGCAAGATCGCGCGGCCCGACGGTTCGTTCGACTGGCTGGAAGGCTATCCGCCACAGGAGTTCGGGCTGGAAGCCTTCCTGGCCGAGGTCGACGCCATCGTGATGGGTCGCGCGACCTATGAGATCGTGCGCGGCCTCGGCGACTGGCCGCATCCCGGCAAGCAGACGTTGGTGGTGACCAGCCGGCCGCTCGCCGATCCGCCCGAAGGCGTCGAGGCGCGGCCGGCGGACTTCGCCGCGATCGCCGCCGAACTGGAGGGCAGGGCGTGTCGCCGCGTCTGGGTCGAGGGCGGTGGGCAGGTGATCCGCGGCATGATGGCGGCAGGCAAGCTCGACGTGCTCGAAATGGCGGTGCTGCCGCTCGTGCTGGGCGACGGCATTCCGTTGTTTCCGCAGGGCACGCCGGGCCTCGGGTTGCGGCTGGCTAAATGCGAGCCCCGAACCGGCGGGGCGCTGCACGTCATCTATGAGGCCGTTCAGTAGCGCGGGTTGCGGTATACGACACAAGCGCCGCCCGCGGCCCGCAGCTTTGCACAGAGCGCGTTCGCCTCCGCCCGGCTCTTTTCCGAAACCCGGACGGAATATGTCGGGAGGTCGCGCCGGCGCGCCGGCAGGACCAGCGGCAGCCGCTCGCCCAGAACGGCATCGTACTTGCGGCGCAGCCGCTCGTAGGTGGCGAGGACATGCCCTTCCGACCAGTGGCCGGCAAGCTGCACACCCCACGGTCCCCAAGCCGGGTTGGTCGTGAGGTCGACGCGGCGGCGCGGCGCGGCGGTCATCAGCCTGGCAAGCTCGATGCAGCGCTCACCCGTCGCCGCGCTCGAGGATGGCGTGTTCGGGGACGACATCTGCGGCGTCGGCTGGGCCACCCAGGCTTCCGCGCTGTGGCCGGTGATGATGCGGACGTAGGCCTGCGTCTCCCACGGCAGGCGGCGACGGCCGGCCAGCCACCCTTCGACCTGGCCGGGGCCGGCATTGTAGGCCGCAGCGGCCAGACCCAGGTTGCCGCGAAATGTCGTACGCAGTTCGCGCAAGTAGCTTGCCGACTCGCGCAGCGCCTGCAGCGGCTCGAACGCATCGATAAGCCCCCGCATCGCGGCGGTTCCGGGCATGAACTGGGCGATGCCCTGCGCGCCCGCCGGGCTCACCGCCGATGGGTCGAAGCGGCTCTCCTGCCAGATGAGCCGGGTGAAGAACTCCTCCGGAATTTCGTTGTCGGCCGCCGCCTGTGCCAGCGTGCGGCAGATGTCGCGAACGAAGGGCGACGGATCCTTTGCTTCCGACTGGGTCGTTGCGTCCTTGGCCGCCTCTTCGTTTGCCGTGGTGGTGGCGGCACCCTCCGGATCGGCGCGCGCCAGCGTCAGCGGCGACAGGACGGCGGCGAGCACCACACTGGTTGCCGCGAGCGTCACGATGAGTTTCTTCCCAGTCACGAATTCGGTTTTCGTCCGAGTTGGCAAATACCAGAATACCTCTCCCTAGGAGCGGCTCGCAGGAACGCGTCTCAAAAGGTGGGAATGCGGTCCATGCTTCGAGATGGCCACTATGTGGCCTCCTCGACATGAGGTCTATTCGCGAGATAGGCCCAATGTCTTAACCATTGCATCGGACCCTCAATGATTCGCAAGGCAGCCCTCGTCGACCGTCCCCGCATTTCGGAAGTTCGCCTCGCCGTCCGGGAAAATCGCCTCAGCCAGGCGTCGGTGGCCAAGGTCGACGAGACCGCGGACTGGATTTTCGCGAACGCGGCCTTCTGGGTCTGGGAGGAGGACGGTGCCATACAAGGTTTCGCCGTCGCCGACCCGCGCGACGGCACGATCTTCGGCCTGTTCATCCATCCGGACTACGAGGGCCGCGGCATCGCCCGCGCACTGCTGCCGCGCGCTTGCGCGGATCTGCGCGCCGCGGGGTTCGCCGCGGCGACCCTGACGACCGGCCCCGGCACCCGCGCCGAACGCTTCTATCGCGAGAACGGCTGGGCGGAGACCGGCCGCCGCGACGACGGCGAGATCGTCTTCCGGAAGATTCTGTGAGTCATTCGAGTCTTTCCGATCGAGATAGAATCACCCCAGATTTCCTGGACACAATAGGTCTCAGGCTGAGGAGCGGCCCGCAGGGTCGCGTCTCGAAGCATGGGCCACAAAGTGGATCCTCCGGCCACCCTTCGAGACGGCGCGGAGCCTGCCCCGAGCGAAGAGCGGGCGGCCTCCTCAGGGTGAGATGGGTTTGTGTGAGCCGGAAAGACTCTAGCGGCCTGCCGGGATGAGCCCCAGTTGCTGCATGATGGCGAGGCTGTCCATCAGGTTCCAGGTC
>CALFRN010000201.1 GCA_937919085.1 uncultured Reyranella sp. | reverse complement strand
CGTAGCGCAGGACTTCGCCGACGAGCCGCAGGCCGCGGCTCTTCTCGTTGAGCGAGCCGGCGCCCTTCACCAGGGCTGAGACGCGGATGGCATAGTGGTCACGCAGGTTGTGGCCGACACCGGGGAGCGCATGCTTCACCGGCACACCGATGTCGGCGAGGTCGTCGGGGTTGCCGATGCCGGAGATCTGCAGGAGCTGCGGCGTGTTGATGGCGCCGCCCGCCAGGATGACGTCGCGCCGCGCCTTGATCGAATGCGACTGTCCGTTTTGGCGATAGGTGATGCCGGTGGCCCGCTTGCCCGAAAGATCGACCCGCTCGACCAGTGCGCGCGTGATCACCCGGACATTGCCGCGCTTCATCGCCGGCTTCAGGTAGGCATCGACCGGGCTCCAGCGCCGGCCGTTCTTCATCATGTTCTGGTAGAGCAGCGTTCCTTCCTGGTCGCCGCAATTGTAGTCGGGCGTGCGTTTCAGCCCGAGCGCCTCGTTGGCGGCCATGTAGGCACGGCTCAGCACATGCGGGTCGCGCTGGTCCTCGATGACCAGCGGGCCCGAGCGGCCGCGCATGGCATCGTCGCCGCCGTCGCGGCTCTCGGCGCGCTTGAAGTAGGGCAGCAGGTCGTCCCACGACCAGCCGCGGCAACCGAGCTGCGCCCAGGTGTCGTAGTCCGCCGCCTGGCCGCGCACGTAGAGATGGCCGTTGATCGAGCCCGATCCGCCCAGCACTTTTCCGCGCGGGAACTTTATGGTCCGGCCGTCGATGTGCGGGCCCGGTGCGGTCTCGTAACCCCAGTTGAGCTTGTCGTTGTAGACGGTCTTGTTGAAGCCGGCCGGCACCTTGATCCAGATGTGATTGTCGCTGCCGCCGGCCTCGATCACCGCGACGCTGTTCTTGCCGTCGGTCGACAGGCGATTGGCCAGCACGCAGCCCGCCGCGCCCGCGCCCACGATGACATAATCGTATTCTTCCATTTTTGTTTCCTCCTTCTTGTCGTCCTGAGCGTAGCGAAGGACCTTGCCGAACGATCGAATGCCGGTTCCTGGACTGGCGCGAGATCCTTCGCTGCGCTCAGGATGACATGAAGACTTAGGCGGCGACCACCAGGGTCGACGCCAGTTGGCGTACCGACTTCACCATCGCCATGGCGACCAGCTTGCCGGTTTTTCTGTTCTCCTCGCTGACGGCCACGTCTTCCATGAAGGTGAAGCGGCCGAAGGCGCCCCTGGCTTCGAGTTCGACGATGTGCGTGGTGATGGTGGGATCGGCCACGATCACCACGCGCGTCTTGTCGAGGCCGATGCCGGCGATTGCGGCGGCGGCGGAAATGTTGACGTTCTGCGGATAGAGTTTCGCGCCCTCGCGCACCGGGCCGTCGAACACGGTATGGGGCGCGGTGAGTGAATCGAGATCGACCAGCTTTTCAGCAACCGTGCCCTTCCAGGCCGACGGGTCCTTGCGCACCGTGACCGTGACGCTCTCCAGCCCGCCGACGGCGGCACTGCTCAATATGTCGAGGGCGCCGATGCCGGCCGAAGGCAGGATCAGGCGCACGCCATTGGCCTTGGCCGCCGCCAGCAGGCGATCGAACAAGGCGGTGTCGGTAAAGGCGCCAACCGAGGTCACCAGGAAATCAGCGCCGCGCTCCAGCACGCGCTGGCCGTGGACGCGCACCGCCTCGTGCCCCGCACACTCCGCGACGGCGTCGAACGTGTGGGCGAAGAAACGATCCGGCTCGTGCGTCAGCTTGCCGTCAGGACGCGGTCGCTTCACGAGGACCGAGACGAGTTCGATGTTCTCCAGGCCCGCCGCCTCGACATGCTTGCCGATGGCGCCGTAGCCGATCATGCCCAGTTTGACGGTCACCTGAGGCGCGCCTCGATCCACCGCGCCCAGGCGATCAGCCTGTCGTCGCTGCCGTGCTTGCCGATGAGCTGCACCGAGAGCGGCAGGCCGAACGGACCGGCGTTGAAGGGGAGCGCAATGCAGGGCGAGCCCAGCAAGGTCCAGAAGCGGTTGAAGAGGGGATCGCCGGTATTGCCGAGACCGGACGGCGCCTCGCCCTTGGCGGCGGGCGCCAGCAGCAGGTCGAACTTCTCCCAGGCGTCGTCGAGTTGGCCCACGGCCACCCGCTTGCGCTTCCTGGCATCGGCATATTGCCGGCGGTTCACGGCGTCGCCGTCGACCATCACGGCCTTCATGATCGGCGAGAAGAGATGCGAGAAGCGCGCGCGTTCCTTGGCATAGGACTGCGTCGCCTCCTTGGTCATGAGGCGGTTCTGCGCCTGCACCAGTCCGGTCCACGACTCGGGTGCCACCCACTCGCGCACCCGCGCCCCGGCCGCGCGCAGGGTGCGCGCCGCTTCCAGCATGTTCTTCTGATTGTACGGTTCGGCCACGTCCCACCACGGCGTGCGGACGAAGCCGATGCGCGGCGCCTGCTTCGCTGGATCGGCGGCGGCGTGACCGTAGGCGGCGCGGATCAGGGCGAGGTCATTCGCCTCGCGGGCGAAGAAGCCCAGCGTATCGAGGCTCTTGGCGTATTGCTTCACGCCCGCGAGGTCGGCCCAGCCGTAGGTGCCCTTGTAGGCCACGACGCCGTTGAAGGCGCCGGGCCGGATTACCGAACCCGCCGTCTGCGTGCCGTAGCCCACCGGCACCATGAAGTCGGCGACGGCGGCGGCCGAGCCCGAGGAGGAGCCCGCGGGCGTGTGACGAAGGTTGTGCGGATTGTGCGTCTTGCCGGCATGGCCGCCCGCGAACTCGGTGGTCACCGATTTGCCGAGCACGATGGCGCCCGCCTTCACGAGTTGTGTCACGCAGGCGGCGTCCTTGCCCACGACATGGTCGCGGTAGATCGGCGAGCCGCAGGTAGTGGGCATCACCTTGGTCGAGATGATGTCCTTCACCGCAAGCGGAACGCCGTGCAGGGGCCCCACCGGCCTGGCGCGCTTGTCCAGCATGTCGGCGCGCTTGCGGGCGCCTTCGGGATCGAGCGCCTCCCAGGCATGGACCTGGCCCTCGCGGTGCTCGATGCGGTCGAGGCAGGCCTCGACGAGGTCGCGCGCGCTCAACTGCTTTTGGGCCATCCGCAGGACGGCCTCGCTGGCCGACAGCTTGTTGGGTGATTTCGCCATGCGTGCTTCCCCCGGATACGTTGTCGGAGGCATGATGACCGAGCGCGCACCGAAAACATAGCGCTGGAAAGGTAGCCCATGACCACGCCCTTCGCTGTCCAAAAGATCGGACATGCCGTCGTCTATGTGAGCGACCTCGATCGCTCCAGGCGCTTCTACACCGAGGTGCTGGGCTTCAAGGTGTCGGACGTCTATCCCGGCTCGATGATGCCGGGCGGCATGGTGTTCCTGCGCTGCAACGGCGACCATCACTGCCTCGCCTTGGTCGGCGACCGCGCGCCCGATGCCGGTCCCGACAAGAGCCTGCACCATCTCGCCTTCGAGCTCGCCACGCTCGACGAGGTTTTCCGCGCCCGCGATCACCTGAAGGCGCATGGCGCCAAGCTCACCTATGAAGGCCGCCGCCGTGCCGGCTGCCAGGTCTCGGTCGAATTCCTCGATCCCGACGGCCATCACCTCGAACTCT
>CALFRN010000200.1 GCA_937919085.1 uncultured Reyranella sp. | reverse complement strand
TCAGCCTACTTGTTGGCGGCTTCGAAGCGCTTGAGCTGCTCGTTGCCGGCCTTCACTGCGTCGTCGAGCGCAGTCTTGGCGTCCTTCTTGCCGGACCACACCGCCTCGAGTTCGCCGTCGACGATGTCGCGGATCTGCACGAAGTTGCCGATGCGCAGGCCCTTGGAGTTCTCCGTCGGCGGGTTGAGCGTCAACTCCTCGACCGCGATGTCGCGGCCGGGGTGCTTCTGGTAGAAGCCTGCCTTCTTGGTGACGTCGGCGGCGGCCAGGGTGACCGGCACATAGCCCGTCTCCTGGTGCCACTTGGCCTGCACCGGCGTGCTCGACAGATAGCTCAGGAACTTGGCAACGCCCTTGTAGTCGCCGGCCGGCTTGCCCTTCAGGGTCCACAAGGTGGCGCCGCCGATGATCGAGTTCTGCGGCTTGGCGATGACGTCCGGTGAATAGGGCATCATCGAAATGCCGACCTTGTCCTGGCCCAGCGCCTTCTCGATGCCCGCAGCAGAGGCCGACGACGCGATGTGGAAGACGCAGTCGCCAGCGTTGAACAGTGCCGTCGATTTGCCCTCGCGGCCACCGTAGACGAACGTCTTGTCCTTGCTCCAGTCGGCCAGCATCTGGATGAACTTGACCCGCGCCGGGTCGTTGAACTTGAGCTCGATGTCGGTGCCGCCGAAGCCGTTGGCCTTGGTCGCGTACGGCAGGTTGTGCCAGGCGCCGTAGTTCTCGATCATCGTCCAGGTCTGCCACTGCGGCGTGAACCCGCACTTGGCACCGGCGGCCACGGCCTTCTTGGCCATCTCGCCCAGCTCGGGCCAGGTCGTCGGTGGCTTGTTGGGGTCGAGGCCGGCCTTCTGCATCAGCTCCTTGTTGCGGTAGAGTACCGGCGTCGAGGAGTTGAACGGCATCGACAGCAGCTTGCCGTCGGCCGTCGAATAATAGCCGTAGACCGGACCGATGAAGGCCTTGGGATCGAACGGCTCCTTGGCATCGGCCATGACCTCGTAGACCGGGTAGACCGCGCCCTTGGCGGCCATCATGTTCGCGGTGCCGACCTCGAAGACCTGCACGATGTGCGGCGCCTGCTTGGCGCGGAAGGCGGCGATCGCGGCGGTCAGGGTCTCGGTATAGGAGCCCTTGTAGACCGGGGTGACCTTGTATTCATTCTGCGACTTGTTGAAGCCATCGGCCAGTTGATTGACCGTTTCGCCGAGGTTGCCGCCCATGGCGTGCCACCACTGGATCTCGGTCTGTGCGACGGCGCCGTGCGCGCTGGCCAGTACCGCGGCCGCGGCGACAGACGACAACAGAATGCGTGTCATGGTCCAAATACCTCCCTGTGATGTCCCGCCGTTGTATCGACGGGTCCAAAGACTTCGATGTGTCAGCTTTGTTACGTTCTGATGACACAACACCAAGCCTGTGCGCCAAAGGCAAGCCCAAACGTCGCTATTTCGCAGCCAGGGCGGCCAGGACGATGTCGGGGGCGTCGGTGATGACGCAGTCCACGCCCACGCCCACCAGGCTCCGCGCCAGCCCGGGGTCGTTGATCGTGTAGACGGAAAGCGCATGGCCGGCCTGCTTGATCTCCCGGGCCCGCCCAGGCGTGAGTTTGGCGCCGTTTGTATTGACGCCGGTCGCCCCCACCGCCTCGACGCGCCACCGCCAGTCGTCGGCCAGTTCGTCGATCAGGAGCGCGCGGGCAAACTCGGGCGCGCGCTCGCGGGCGGCGGCAAGGCAGGCGTCCTTGAAGCTGGACAGCAAGGGTGCCGGCA
Source organism: uncultured Reyranella sp. (assembly GCA_937919085.1). Classification (GTDB taxonomy): domain Bacteria; phylum Pseudomonadota; class Alphaproteobacteria; order Reyranellales; family Reyranellaceae; genus Reyranella. The sequence continues at coordinate 21,492 of CALFRN010000200.1, read as the reverse complement.
GCGAAGACGGCCAGCGATGGCGCAGGAGGGCAACCGTGGCCACAGCGGTCTCCATTTCGCGGCCGTCGCAGGGCTTGATCTCGACGTTGCAGCCCAGCCCCAGCACCTCGAAGCAGGCGATCGCCTGCTCGAAGGTCGGCACCTCGGCCGGCAGCTCGGCACGCCGCGTCTCGGCGACCAGCCGGTCGATACCCATCGTCCGCTTGAGCGACGGATCGTGCATGACGATGGGTACGCCATCGGCCGTCAGCTTGACGTCGATTTCGACCCAGGTGGCACCACGGCTTCGGGCTTCGCGGAACGACGCCAGCGTATTCTCCGGGGCATAGGCTGCCGCCCCGCGATGGCCGATGACATTGGGCAGTTGCAGCATGGGCCGATCCAAAGCTAATTCGGTGGTCGCAATAGACGAGTACCCTGTCCCATGTCGACCTTTCCCGATCAATTTCGCCTCGACGGCCGCACCGCCCTGGTCACCGGCTCGGGCCGCGGCCTGGGCTGGGAGATGGCCAACGGTCTTGCCGAGGCCGGCGCCCGGGTGCTGCTGCATGGCCGGTCGCGGGAAAGGCTCTCGCCCCAGGTCGAAATGCTGCGGCGCGCCGGCCGTGCCTGCGATGCGCTTGGCTTCGACATAGCCGATCGCGCCGCCATGGCGGCTGAAATCGCCACGGCCGGGCCGATCGACATCCTGATCCACAATGTCGGGGAGCGCGACCGCCGGCCGTTCGCCGACATCGCGGCCGACGATTTCGCGCGCCTGATCGACGTCGACCTGTCCGCCGCCCATGCGCTGGTCAAGCATGTGGCGCCGGGCATGATCGAGCGGCGCTGGGGTCGTCTGATCATGGTCACGTCGATCGTGGCCGACCTCGCCGCACCGGGTGCGGCTTCGTATATCGCGGCCAAGGGTGGTCTGGCCGCGCTTTCCCGCGCGCTGGCGGCCGAGCTGGGGGCCACCGGCATTACCTCGAATGCCCTCTCTCCCGGCTTCTTTGCCACCGAGACCAACGAGCAGTTGATCGCGTCGCCGGTCGGCGAACGCCAGCGCCAACGTTGCCCGGCCAAGCGGTGGGCCGAGCCGGGCGAGATTGTTGGTGCCGCGATCTTCCTCGCCTCGCCCGCCGCTTCCTACGTCAACGGCCACACACTGACGGTCGACGGCGGCGTATCCGCCACGTACATGTCTTGACCATGAAACGCCACGCCCCCCTCGCGACGCTCGGCCTCGCCGTCGCGCTGCTCGCCCTTTCCGCCCTCCCCGCTTTTGCCGCCGGCGCCGACGCACCGGCCATCGACGGGCGCAAGCTCGGCCTGCTGTGGATCGTGCCGTTCGCCGGCATCCTGCTGTCGATCGCCATCATGCCGCTCGCGGTGCCGCACTTCTGGCATCACCATTTCGGCAAGGTCTCGGCGGTCTGGGCATTGCTGGTCATCGTGCCCTTCGGCGTGATCCATGGCGTGCCGACGGCCATCTACGAAGTCATCCACCTGATGCTTCTGGATTACATTCCTTTCATCGTCCTGCTGCTGGCGCTGTTCACGGTAACCGGCGGCATCCACATCAAGGGAAACCTGCACGGCTCGCCGTCGATGAATACCGCCCTGCTGGCGATCGGCACCGTTCTGGCGGGATGGATGGGCACCACCGGCGCGTCGATGCTGCTGATCCGCTCGGTCATCCGGGCCAACGACGACCGCCGGCACAAGATCCATGTCTTCGTCTTCTTCATTTTCCTGGTGTCCAACATCGGCGGCGCGCTGACGCCGCTCGGCGACCCGCCGCTCTTTCTCGGCTTCCTGAAGGGCGTCAGCTTCTTCTGGACGACGACGCATCTGTTCAGCGAGATGCTGGTCTGCGCCATCGTCCTGCTGGCGATCTTCTACGTCATGGACAGCTACTGGTACCGCAAGGAAGGCCATCTCAAGCGCGATCCGACGCCGGAATCGCCGATCCGCATCGAAGGCGGCCTCAACATCATCCTGCTGGCGGCCATCGTCGGCGTCGTGCTGGCGAGCGGGACATGGAAGCCCGGCGTGACCTTCTCGGTCTTCCATGTGACGCTGGAACTGCAGCACGTCCTGCGCGATCTCTCGCTGATCGCGATCTGTGCGCTGTCGCTCAAGCTGACTACCCGCAAAATCCGGACCGACAACAGTTTCAGCTGGGGGCCGATGGCCGAGGTCGCCAAGCTGTTCGCCGGCATCTTCATCACCATCGCGCCGGCGATTGCTATCCTGAAGGTCGGCATGGACGGCGCGATGGCGCCGCTGGTCGCCTTGGTGACCAACCCCGACGGCCAGCCCAACGATGTCTGGTATTTCTGGCTGACCGGCATCCTGTCGAGCTTCCTCGACAACGCCCCGACCTATCTGGTGTTCTTCAACCTGGCCGGCGGCGACCCGATCAACCTGATGGGGCCGCTCGCCAGCACGCTCGCCGCGATCTCCGCCGCGGCGGTGTTCATGGGTGCCAACACCTATATCGGCAATGCACCCAACTTCATGGTCAAGGCGGTGGTCGAGGAATCCGGCATCCGCATGCCGAGCTTCTTCGGTTACATGGCCTGGTCGGTCGCCATCCTGATGCCGCTGTTCGTGCTTCTGACCTTCATTTTCTTCCTTTGACGATCAGCGCATCGAGGGAAAAAGGCCCCGGCCCGCGCGTCAGGATGAAAACCAGAATGGCCAGCCACAGAAGGTGCGAAGGATAGTCGTTCCAATAGACCAGGAACTGGATGGTGAGCGTGAGCCCGATCAGCGACAGGGCGGCCAGCCGCGTGAAGAGGCCGACCAGGATCAGGCAGGGCGCCGCCAGTTCGACGGCCGTTCCCAGATAGGCTGCAACGTCCGGCGGCAGGATCGGGAGCATGTATTCCTCGCGGAACAGCATCACCGCCTGTTCCATGTTCGCCGCTTTGAGCATGCCCGAGCGCCAGAACACCCAGAAGATGCTGAACCGCATCAGCAGCTGCAGCGCCGGCTGCGGGAACGCGTCGAGCCTCCCGCGCAGATTGTCCAGAAACGCCGTCATGCCTCTCTCCTGCCGTTTGCCTCGTTATAGAGGCAAACCGCGAATCGAAGAGTCACACCCTCTCACAGCGCCGTGACAGGCTTCTCACACCACCCTGAAGTTCTTGAACTTTCACGGATGAAAAAAGCACCTATGATTTCAATAGGTTAGATTATAGAAAATCTCAAAATAGACCTGTGCAAAACTTGCGCACCGTCGAATTTAGACTAAGGCCCCGGCAAAACCTCGGCACACAGAGCAACGCGTTTCAGAGAGCGCTTCGGTCCGGATGTACTTGCCGGAGTAGATGGCGAGCCACTGTTGCAGCTAGTGCATGGACGAGCTGATCCTGAAGCTAGATGCCTAGCATACCCACCACCCGGCAACGTGAGATTCCATCGCCCCGCCTGGAGCAGTACGACATTCTGAGGGCGGGCATGAAACCCATGTCACCTGTATGCTAGTAATACCGCGACGCCGTGATCGGGAGTTGCTGGTGCGTAATGCCGGCTTCATGCGTCCGGACCATCGCGCGCGTCGCATCGAGAAAGGAACGGACTCTAACCTCTAAACGTGGACATTTCCGGGGAGCACGTCAGACGCGTCCACGAGCGGCCGTCCAAGGGGCTCGGCTGGCAACATAAATAAAAGCCTCAAGAGGTAGACAAACGACAGCACGCCTGTCGCGGCAATCGCACCCGTCAACAGCGCAAACTTTGGACCGGTACTGAAAGGCTGCTCGCCTGTGACGCCATAAAAGCAAGCCAGATTGAGGTTCGTGTACACCGCCAGGAAAATGGCGACGGTACGCATGTGCTGGCTACGCGACCAAAGGACGATTGCCAGCAGCATGGCCAGGAACAAATGGTTCTCATGCACGCTGGGCGCAAACATAAAGTAGGCGACATATCCCACCAAGGCGAATGTCATCATCTGCTCAGGGTTTCCCCGGCACCTCAAAGCACCAACTGTGAAGATTAAGAGATAAATTGCATAAAACAGAATTCTCAGCGCAGTCAATGCATAAGCAGGAGCGTTGATGTTCTGGACACCATACCCAAGTAAGATCTGGACAAGCCAAGGGAAATTTAATGCCTCCGCACTCCACTGGATCTGGTGAAATGCGCTGTAGAATGCATTCCATATCTGGGGCCAGAACAGGTAAGCGATACCGAATGCGCCAGTCGTCAGAAGGCTGGCAGCAGCGATCAACGGACCGCGACGCAATGCTTTTGCTTGCCCACACCAGATGACCGCCATGAACGGCAAGACGATGAGAGGTTGCCATTTGATGAAGCAGGCAATCCCGAACATCGCGGCCGACACGATCGGACGGTTTTCCAGCGCCGCAAAGAGCGAGACAATCAGCGGAATGGCAAAAAGAATGTCCAAGTATCCGAGGAAAGATGCCGACAGAGCGACGGCCAGTAGATAGAAGAGGGATATTCCGGCTCTGCCTGTATGCATCACGAACAGCAGGGTTGACCCCAGCTGGGCGCAGGCGACGAGAGATTTGAAAACCGCCATTTCGCCAGCCGCCGGAAGCACTCTGCTGGCGAGGAACAACAACGTCGCGGTGCCGGGCGGATAGTCATCTACGATAGCAGCGTAGCCGTCGATCAAACCAAATCGCGACAATATCGTCAGCCACGGCAGCCAATGGCTTTCAACGTCCAGCGTGCCCGCCATGGACCACGACGTCCAGGATAAGATCATGGAGACGAGCGCGACACACCCATATGTGACAATCCTTGGCGAAGCGCGCTGATCCATGTCGCTGTCTTCGGTCCTTCAACTTCGATCGATTGACCAGGATTTCAAGCATGGTGGTTTGTTTCAAATTTTGCAACGTCCGATAGAAAACACTGTCTCCAATTAGCCGAACTACACCTGCCCGCAGTGTGCCGAACTTCGGCCCAAGCCGACTCCGTCATCCCGGCATGCTCGTGGAGCCAAACGGGGATCCGTCGCCGGATGAAGCAAAGGAAGCTGCAGGCGCCGCATGTGGTCATTGCGGTGACGGGCGAAGGTGCCGCGGTGCTGCGCTCCAATTGCGGGCCGGACATGCTGACCTACAGCGCGAAGGGGCTAGAAAAAGCCGCCCGCGACATGAGGGAGCCGGGCGCCACAAAACACTGAGCGCTAGACCGCCCCCTTCGTTACGAGGCCCGGTGTTTACCCCTATTTATACCCAGTCGGCCGAAACCGTCTAAAACTGAGAGGAGTGGAACCTCCGCACATGCAGTTGAAAAAAAGGTCACCTGCTCAAGCCGGCTTGCCAAATTAGTTGGCCGCGAAGGGTGCGCATCAATCCTACCGAGAACCTAGGCAAAACCTGCGCACCTTCCTACCCTCAGAAATTTCTCCAGCAATTTCAATGTTTTACTACACCACGCGGAAGTTCTTGAACTGCCAGGGGTCGGCCTTGTCGAGGTCCTCTGGAAACAGCACGCCGCGGTCCTGAAGCGGCGTCCAGGCGCTGTAACGCCCGACGACCGGGCCGAGGTAGGGTCGGCAGATCTCAAGGTTGCGCGCGAAATCCATTTCGTCCGCCTCGACCACGCCGCGGTCGGGATTCTCGAGCGCCCAGACGATGCCCGACAGAACCGGCGCGCAGACCTGGATCGAGGTCGCATTGTTGTAGGGCGTGAGCTTGCGCGCCTCGTGGATGTCGAGCTGTGAGCCGTACCAGTAGGCGCCCTTCTTGTGGCCCATCAGCAGGACGCCGAGTTCGTCGCGGCCGGAGGTGACTTCGTCGACGATCAGGCGCTGGCGCTTCTGCTGCCTCAGATTCTTTCCGGAGATCTCGTGCATCGACATGATCGCCTGGTCACAGGGATGGTAGGCGTAATGCACCGTCGGTCGGTATACGACCTTCTTGCCATCACGAACCGTGAAGTAGTCAGCCATCGAGATCGACTCGTTGTGCGTGATGATGAAGCCGTGGAACGGCCCCTCGATCGGCGTCCAGGTCCTCACGCGGGTGAGCAGGCCCGGGCGATTCAGGTAGATCGCGGCGTCGGAACCGAAGGCATGGCGGCGGCCGTCGGGCGGCAGCGCTTTTTCGTGGGTGCCCCAGCCCATCTCCGCCGGCTGGCCTCCTTCCGAGACGAAGCCGTCGATCGACCAAGTGTTGACGAACTCGCCAACTTCCTTCGGCTTGAGCGAAACCTGGGTATCGCGTTCGGCGATGTGGATCACCTTGACGCCGAGCCGGCGGGCAAGCCTGCCCCAACCCTCGCGCGTCGAGGGCACGGCGGCCTTCAGTCCGGTGTCGCGGGCGAGGTTCACAAGCGCCTGTTTCGCGAAATGCGAAACCAGCCCGGGGTTGGCGCCGTGGGCGATCACCGCCGTCGGGCCGCCACGGTACTTCGGCTGCAGCTTCAGCATGGTGTCGCGCAGCGCGTAGTTCGAGCGCCGCGACACCGAAAGTGAGGGATCGGAATAGCCGCCGGGCCACGGCTCGATGCAGGTGTCGATGTAGAGCGCACCTGCTTCCTGGCAGAGTTCCACCAGCGCGGTCGAAGCGACTTCGACCGACAGATTGACCAGAAAGTCACCCTTCTCCAGAAGACCCGCCAGCGTCCGGCGATAGTTGGCGCGCGTCAGCCGCTTCTCGATGAACTTCACGCCATAGCGCTTGGTCTCGGGAATGCCGCCGCGGGCATCCTCGGCGATGATGGTGATCTGGCTGGGCTTGATACCAATATGGCGCAGGATCAACGGCAATACGCCCTGGCCGATAGAGCCAAAGCCGATCATAACCATGCGGCCCTTGAACGAAACAAACTTCTTGCTGCGGGTCGACTTGCGCGAGGTCTTGGCCATGTATGATCTCCGATCGACAGGATGCGAGGTCGCTAAACGACAACGGGGCCTTACTCAAGGCCCCGTCGGTGGTCCTTCAGAGGAGCTGACTGGTCAGATGCATACCGCTTTCAGCGGCGCGAATCCGTTGAAAGCCACTGACGAGTAGGTCGTCGTATAGGCGCCGGTCGAGAGGATTTCGACCTTGTCGCCAGGCTTGAGCGACAGCGGCAGCTTGTACTCGGTCTTCTCGTAGAGAATGTCGGCGCTGTCGCAGGTCGGGCCGGCCAGCACCACCGGACCCGCACGGGTGCCGTCGCGGTTCGTGCGCAAGCGGTATTTGATGCTCTCGTCCATGGTCTCGGCAAGGCCGCTGAACTTGCCGATGTCGAGGTAGACCCAGCGCTTGCGTTCGTTGGCCGCCTTGCGCGAGACCAGCACGACTTCGCTCTGGATCACGCCGGCGTCCCCCACCATGGAGCGGCCAGGCTCGATGATCACCTCGGGCATGCGGTTGCCGAAGTGACGCACCAGCGCACGGCCCACCGCCTCGCAGTAGGCCTCGATGCTGTTGACCTCGGCGCGATAGCGGGCCGGAAAGCCACCGCCCAGATTGACCATGCGCAGGTCCACACCCTCTTCGGCGAGGGCGAAGAACATCTGCGAGACCTGGGAAAGAGCCTTGTCCCACTGTTCGAGATCGGTTTGCTGGCTGCCGACGTGGAACGAGATGCCGTAGGCGTCGAGCCCCCAGTTCTTGGCCTTGCGCAGCAGATCCTTCGCCATATCCGGCGCGCAGCCGAACTTCTTGCTGAGCGGCCATTCGGCGCCCCCGCAATCGACCAGCACGCGACAGAACACGCGGGCGCCCGGCGCCACGCGGGCAAGCTTCTGCAGCTCTGCCTCGCTGTCGAACGCGAACAGGCGCACGCCCTGCTGGTAGGCCCAGGCGATATCCTTTTCCTTCTTGATGGTGTTGCCGAAGGAAATGCGGTCCATCGAAATGCCGGTGGCCTGCACCAGCTCGATCTCGCCACGGCTGGCGGTGTCGAACTTCGAGCCCGCCGTCGCCAGGCGCGACAGGACCTGCGCCGCCGGATTGGCCTTCACGGCATAGAAAATGTGGGCCGTCGGCAACAGTTCACGCATGCGCCGGAAATTGTTCTCGACCACATCGAGGTCGATCACCAGGCACGGCGTCTCGGGTTGTTGCTCGCGGAGATAACGAAAAATGCGCTCGGTCATTGCTAGGGAGTACCCGTCAAATAGTCAGCAGTGTTCGGAATTGGTCGAACGTGACGTACGGAGCCAAAATGGCAGCGTGCGTCAGCCAATACTCGACGGAGACAGGTTCCGCTTGAGCAGAACGTCGAGTGACGAGGCCCGGCGAGCCGGGCAAATGACATAATAGCGGGGAATGCGCCCCGCGCGGTAAGCAACCATCTCAGAAGCTCCTTCCCGGACCCGGTTCGAAACCGGCACTGCCAAAAAGAACACTTTCCGTCGTTGCGTAACCACTAAGGGCCAGCGGCACGTGCGTGGGCGTCTTGGATATTTGCTATCTACAACTAATTGACGCCGTTACAAGAGGATTCTTCCTCCTCTGGCAAAATAACTGGGGTTACGCAGTCAAATGAGCACACGCCGCGTCAGGCGCGGGGCGGCAACGAACCCGGCAGCCGGATCGATGCCGCCAGCATCGTGAGCGGTACCAAGGCGACCGCCGAGATGATCAGCGATGCTTGCGTGCCGAATAGGGTGGCTATCTTGCCCCACAGGAGAGAGCCGACGACCATGGCGCCGAAAAACACCATCTGGTGTACCGCCATGCCACGTGCCCGCATGTAGTTGGGAAGAATCGTCTGAACCGCGGTGCCATTGTTGGCAATGAAGGTGATCCAGCAGGCGCCCGAGAGGGCAACGCACGCACCGACCACCAGCGGCGTCAGTACCAGCGCGATCACCAGCGTGGTCGCCGTGTGGATGCCCATCGCCCAGATGTTGGCTCGGTCGGGTCCGAGCAGACGATTGAAGGTCGGCATGAGGACGGCCCCCGCCACGGCGCCTGCGCCGAACACGGCATAGAGAATGCCGAAGGCGAACTCATCGAGACCGAGTTCGAAGCGGCCGATCACCGGCAGCAGGGTGCCGACGGCGATGCCGGGCACGAAAAAGCAGAGGCCGCGGGCGAAGATCGCCTTGAGCTCGCCGGAGCCGCGCACGAAGGCGACGCCGGTCCGTGCCGCCTCGAGCAGACCCTCGCGGCATTGGCCAGCTTTCGCCTCGGCCGGCCGGCGCCAGCGCAGCATGGCAAAGATGACGCCGATATAAGTGGCAGCGTTGATGGCGAAGAGCATGAAAACACCGGCAAGACCCAGCAGAATCTGGCCGGCCACCGGACCCACCGTACGGGCGAGGTTGAAACCGGCACTGTTGAGGGCAATGGCAGGCCGGAGCTGTGAACCGGAGACGATTTCCGGCACGACGGCATGCCAGGCCGGTGCGTTCATGGCATTGCCAAGACCCATGCAGAAGCTGAGGCCGAGCAAGCTCCAGTGGTCCAGCAGGCCGGAATAGGCCAGCGCCGCCAGAGTCGCGGCCACCGCCATCATCCAGATCTGGCAGACGATGATGTAGCGGCGACGATCGAACCGGTCGGCCAGAACACCGGCAAAAAAGCAGAACAAAAACATCGGCAGGGCGCTGGCCGCCGACAGGAGCGCCACGAAGATCGGCTCCTGCGTGAGGCTGGTCATTTCCCATGCCGCACCGGTGGTCGCCATCCAGCCGCCGATATTCGACAGCACGTTGGCGCCCCACAACAATCGAAAGGTTCGGTTGGCGAAGGGCGCAAAAGCCGACGCCGGCTGGCCAGCGCCGGGCGACACGCTCACCCCAGGGCCTTCTCGTAGATCCGGTGAGTTTTGTAGTGCACGCCGCCAACCGAGCGAATGATGTTGTTCGTTGCTTTGTTGTCCTCGAGGATCCAGCCAAGCTCGGCGGAGGCCTTGCCCAGCCGCTTGCCGTTTGCGCGCAGGTGGTCGATGGCGATCATGGCGAGCCCGGCGCCCATCAGTGGGTGGTTGCGGAACTTCTTCTTCACCCCCATCAGCGGCACGCGCGTGCTGCGAACACCGGTGATCTTGAGCCGGAACAGGAGCTTCACCAAGTTCCAGGGCGTGAGCATGCCATCGAAATCGACGGTCGCCTCGGAAAGGTTGGTGAGGGCCAGGATGAAGGCGACCGTCTCGTCGTCGACATCCACGAACACGGCGAGATCAGGCACGATCACCGGACGCAACGCCTTGGAGGCATGGTCGATCTCAGCCTGGGTGAAGGGCACGTAGCCCCAGTTATCGCTCCAGGCGTCGTTGAAGATACCGACCAGGGTGCGGACCTCGGCGTCGAATATCTTCATGTTGGCGGTGCGGACTTTCACGCGCCCGGCAAGGCCGGCGCGGTCGAGCAACTTGCGGCCGATGGTCTCTGGCGCGTTCTGGACATCGTAATCGTAGGAGAAGAGATCCTTCGCCTTGGCGTAGCCGCAGGCCTCGACCCGCGCGCCGGCATAGGGCGGGTCGTAGGGCACCATCAGCACCGGACGGCTGTCGAAACCGTCGACCAGAAGGCCGACCTCCTCGTTGATCGACAGGCTGAACGGACCGGTCGCGCGTACCATGCCCCTGGCCTTCAGCCAGGACTCGGCCTCGGCGAACAGCGCGGCGAAGATCGCCGGATCGTCCTCGGCGGCGAGGCAGCCGAACTGGCCGGTACTGTCGGCGTACTGTTCGAGATGGGCGCGATCGATCTGCGCGGAGATGCGACCAACGGCCCGGCCGGCGCGTCGCGCCAGAAAGAACTGCACTTCGGCATGCTCGAACAGGGGATTCTTCGTGGGAGAGAAAGCCTCCTGGCGCTCGACGTTGAGCGGCGCCACCCAGCCCTTGTGCCCGGCATAGAGCCGCCGCGGCAGCCGGATGAATTCTTTGAGGTCGGCCTTGGTGGCCACGGGTGAAACGACAAGATCGGACAGTGCCATGTTTGCCTCAACCAACCACGTCGGAACGGCCAGTTCGGAACATCAGTTGGCCATCGAGTTCGCACCCGGCGCCATCGGCACGCAAGGCTCGGATGTCGACGCCCAGGCGCCAGCCGCTCGGATCGCGTTCGATGTGGATCAGGTGGTAGCGCGCCCGCCCGTACTTGCTGCCGGGCGCCGCTGAAGCCGACGTAACTCCGATCACCGGTACCGGACCATCGGGCCCGTCGATCCGCGCCACTTCGCTCCGGTGATTGTGACCATGCAGGATGAGTTCGCAGCCGACCTCACGAATCATTGCCTGGAACGCCGGCGCGTCGGTCAGACGCTTGAAGCGCGGTTCCGTGGTCAGTGGCGGATGATGAATCAGCACGATGCGGCACACTCCCTCGCGTCCGAGTTCCGTCAGCCGCTGCCCGGTTCGAGCAATCTGCGCCTCACCGAGCGTACCGGTGGCCAGCAGGGGTGGCTTCGGAACGCCCGTCGACAGGCCGACCAGCGCCACCGGCCCGCGCCGACGCACCGTCGGGAAGACCTCGAAGCCGCCGGCCGGCGGTGCGCCGTCGCCCGACATATAGGCGCCCCACAAGCCGAGGCTCTTGCGCCAGTCCATCGGCACATAGGCGTCGTGATTGCCCGGAACAACGGTGATCTGATCCGGCCCACCGAAGGCTGCAAGCCAGTCAGCTGCGCGGCGGAATTCCGTGGGCAGCGAAATGTTCACCAGGTCGCCGGTCAGTGCAATGTGATCGGGATTCTGCATCTTGATGTCGGCCACCACGCCCGCGAGTGCTTCCGGCATGTGCAGGTGAACCCGGTGCCGCCGCCAGTTGAGGTAACCGGTCACGCGCTTGCCGAGGAGTTCGGAGGTGCGAGCCACGGGCATCGGCAGGTGCGGATCGGACAGATGCGCCAGCGTGAACATGAAAGGTTGATCCACCGCCCGGCCCGGGCGGTCAAGCGAGGCCGGTATCGGCGCTAGCCGTTGCCGGCGACGACCCTGAGCCGGGGGGCGCCGGAAATGATGCCAAGTTGCCGGCCGATACCTGTCATGACCTCGATCGTGTGTTCGAGCTGTTGCGGCGTGTGGGCAGCGCAGACCGAACACCGCAGAAGCGACACGCCGTTGGGTGTTGCCGGCGGCACGGCGACATTGACGTAGATGCCGGCATCGAGCATGGCACGCCAGAAGCCGACCGCCATCATGCGGTCGGGCAGGTGCACGCCGACCACCGGACCATGCTCGGGACCGAGTTTGAAACCTTGGGCCTTCAGGCCGTCATAAAGCGTGGCGACGTTGTCCCAGAGCTGCTTGCGCAGTTCCGGGCGAGCCTGAACGACACGCAATGCCTGACGAACCGACGCGACGATTGATGGCGGCAAAGACGCCGTGAACATGTAGGAGCGCACGGTCACGCGCAGAATGTCGAAGTCGGGATCGTTAGAGACGCAATAGCCGCCGATCGCGCCCAATGTCTTGGAGAACGTTCCGACGATGAAATGGCAATCGTCGAGAACGCCCGCTTCCTCGCACAGGCCGCGGCCGGTCTCACCAAGCGCGCCCAGCGAATGCGCCTCGTCAACCAGCACGTAGGCTCCGTACTTCTTGCAGACGTCGATGAATTCCTTGAGCGGCGCGCTGTCGCCCAGCATCGAGTAGATGCCTTCCAGGATCACCAGCCGGTTGCCTGGCCGGTCGCCCAGCCGCCTGAGGCGGGCGTCCAGGCTCGACGGGTCGTTATGCTTGAAGCGGACAACCTCGGCCTGGGTCATCTTGCAGGCATCGTAGATCGAGGCGTGGCTGTCGGCGTCGATCAGCAGATGGTCGCCCTGACCCACCAGCGTCGAAATCACACCCAGATTGGCCTGGTAGCCGGTCGTAAAGACCATGCAGTGCTTCATGCCGTAGAAGGAAGCGATCTCTTCCTCGAGAAAGACGTGCTCGCTGTAGCTACCGTTGGCGATGCGCGAGCCGGTCGTACCCGTGCCCTCCGCACGGATCGCCTCGACGGCGGCATCCATGCAGCTCTGATCGAAGGTCAGGCCGAAATAGTTGTTGGTGCCAACCAGAAGCGTCTTGCGGCCGTTGATGACCGCCTCGGTCGGCGACAGCACCCGCTCCATGCGGATCTGGAACGGATCGGCACCCGTGGTACGGACGTCACGATATGCTTCGAGCAGGCCCGCATGGCGGTCAAAAAGACCCATAGTTGGCCTCTAGCGCTTGGCGCGCAGATCCAAAATGGTATCGGCGAGCTGGTCGACAGTCTGGATTTCGGCCACGACATTCATCGGAATCGACACGTCGAAGCGATCCTCGAGTTCCATGACCATGTCCATGATGGCCAGCGAATCGATGGTCAGATCCTTCGCAATGACGGTCTCGCCGACGATCAGCCGCTCACCCGCTTGGAAGGGCGCCAAGTGGTGACAAATCTCGCGAACCACGTCGACACGCGAGGTCGGACGGGTCAATTCGAGGGTGTCGGTCATGTCGTCGTTTTCGACGATCAATTGGTGGGCAGTGCGCAAGAGCGGCTCTCCAGTCCTGAGGTCAGGCATGCGCTATGTGACAGAAACCGTGATTCATTGTGAAATAACAATTTGTTACGCCGTGTTTCACATCCCCTAGAGCCAGCCTTGCCGACGGTACCATATGACAGTATCGCGAAAGCCTGCCGCGAGGTCGTAACGCGCCCGGAAAGCGATGGCTGCAGCCAGGCGATGGTCGTGAATAGTCCAGTCCCTGTGAAATATTTCCCTTACCTTGGCTTGGGTCAGGATCTGGGCAGCCCCACCCAGCGACTGCCGCAGGCCATTGGCCGCCGAGACAATCCGCATGACGACCCGGGGAATCGGCAGCCGCCATGCTGTGCGACCGAGCGCCGCGCCCGCCGCGGCGGCCATGTCGTCGTAGCCGTAGCCGCCCACCTTGCCGTCGTCGATTTCATAGACCGACGCCGCCGGCGGTCGTTCGGCCGCCAGAACCAAGGCTTCGACCAGATCCCCCACATGGATTAGGGCCAACCGCGCGCCCTCCACCCGGGGATGGGGTGCCACGCCCTGGGCAACGGCACGAAAATACGCCAGCGTTTCGCGATCGCCCGGACCGTAGACGGCCGGGGCGCGCACCGCCATCCAAGGGCCGCTTCGGGCTGCCACCACCGACTCGGCAGCCTGCTTGCTCGCGGCATAGGCCGAGAGCTGCGGCTCGCGGGCGGCCAACGACGACAGCAGGATGAAATGTGCACCGGGGGCGAGTTCCGAGAGGCGTGCCGTGCCGTCGCGATTGACTGCCAGAAATTCGTTGGACGTCCGTGCCTTGATGAGGCCGGCGGCATGAATAACCATGTCGGCACCGTCGACCAGACGCCGAAGTGCAGTTTCGTCTCCGAGATCTCCGAGCACCACCTCGGCGGCAACGCCGGGCAGCGAGGGTACAGGCGACCAGCGACGGGCGAGCAGGCGGATCTTCCAGCCCCGCCGGCCCAGCGCCGAAACAAGGTGCGACCCGACAAATCCCGTAGCGCCGGTAACTGCAACCAGCCTGCTCACGACGATAGCCTCAGGCCGCAGCGGGCTTGGGTATGTAGAGGCCGGCAAGGTAATTGGCCTTGGTCCGCGCCCGGCTCAGCTTGCCGGAGGTCGTCGTCGGCAACCCGACCGTTGGCGGCACCAGCGCAACGTCGCAATCGACAGCAACGGCCTCGCGAACCGCGCCGGCGACATCACGCGCCAGCGCCGCTCGCGCCTCTTCGCTGGCAACGCGCGCCAACACCGCCACGACCACGCGCTCGCCTTCGCCGGTGTCGATGGAGAAGGCCGCTGCATCACCGTTCTTCACGACGCGCTTGGCTTCGATCGCCCACTCGATGTCCTGCGGCCAGACATTGCGCCCGTTGATGATGATGAGGTCCTTGGCGCGTCCGGTGACGACGATTTCATCGTTCAGCCAGTAGCCAAGATCGCCGGTGTCGAGCCAGCCGTCCTCCGAAAGCACCTCGCGGGTGGCCTCCGGTTCGCCGAAGTAGCCCGGCATGACACTGGGGCCCTGAACAAAAATACGCCCGACATGGCGGTCGGCCATCAGCTTGCCGTCCGGACCACGCACTTCGAGGCGATGTCCGGGCAGTACTTGTCCACACAGAACGAAACGGCGGCTGTGCTGCCCATCCAATGGATCGGCTGCCGGCACTGCGGCCTGCCTGTCGCTGAGTGCCGTGCGGTCGACGACGTCGGTGCGAACGCCAACGCCCTTCGGGCTGAAGGTAATGGCCAAGCAGACTTCGGCCATGCCGTAGCTCGGAATGAAGGCGGTGCGATCGAAGCCCGAGGGCTCGAAGGCATCGGCGAAGCGGTGAAGCACCTCGGGGCGAATCATGTCGCCGCCGATCCCGGCTCGCCGCCAGCTCGAAAGGTCGAGGTCGGCCGGCACCTGCAGACCACCGCGCCTGGTGGACAGATCGTAGCCGAAGCTCGGGCTGTACGAGATGGTGCCCCGATTGCGCGAGATGATGTTCAGCCACTGCATCGGCCGACGCGCGAAGTCGCGAGGCGTCATGTAGTCTATCGCGAGCTGGCAGGAGAGCGGCCCCATCAAAAAGCCAATCAGGCCCATGTCGTGATAGAGTGGCAGCCAGCTCACGGCACGATCGCCTGCCACCACGTCGAGGCCGGCCGGCCCGGTCATCCCCTGCAGATTGGCCATCAGTGCCCGCTGCGAGATCTGCACGCCATGCGGATGACGCGTGCTGCCCGAAGAGAACTGGATGTAGCAAAGGTCGGCGGGGCCGAGGGGCCTCAGGTCGACTGCCTTCTCGGGCAGCTCGTCGAGAACACCGTTGCCGCCGTGTAGGCGGACCGAGGGAAATTCCCGGGCCGCGTCCGCGAGAAACCCCGCCAGATCGTCAATACCGACTGCCGCCACGGCTCCCGATGCCGTCAGTTGCCGGCGAAGCTGATCCAGATAGGCGTCCTTGCCGCCAATACCGACCGGAATGGACACCGGCACGGGTACAAGGCCGGCGTACTGGGCGCCGAAGAAGGCGTCGAAGAAGCCGGGCCAGGTGTCCGCCGTGATCAGGAGACGCTCGCCGACCGCAAACCCCGCGCCGATCAGCTTGCGGGCCACGACATGGGCGCGCTCCCTGACTTCACGCCAGGCCAGGACCGAAAGCTGCTCGCCCTTGGCATTGTAGAAGGAGACGCCGGTCTGGCCCTGGGCCGCGTAGTCCAGCATCTCGGGGGCCGTCGCGAAATGGGCGCGGCGCAGAGCGAGTGAGGCGTTGCGGGTGGGAAGCGGGTCCATCGGAAACGCGGGTCTCCTAGCAGAGGGGTCGGAGGCTCTCAAGGCAGCTCCAGCGTCCGGGAGCCAAGTTGACACACCCCAACCTCGGTCCGATAGTGCCCGCCCCTCGCCAAAAACCGGTGTTTCCCACGGATTCCCCGGCCCGGGCGGGGGAATTTTGTTTTTGAAGGAGGGTCTAGCTGTGATTACGGCTGTTATGCCGACGTACGGTCGCAAGGACGTCGTGTTCGAACGCGGAGAAGGCAACTATCTCTACGCGACGGACGGCCGACGCTATGTCGACTTTACCTCCGGCATCGCCGTGAACGCGCTGGGCCACTGCCATCCCTACCTAGTCAAGGCCTTGACCGAGCAGGGCGCCAGGCTCTGGCACACCTCGAACCTGTACCGCATCGGCAACGGCGAGAAGCTGGCCACGCGGCTCACCGAGGTCTCCTTCGCCGACACCATGTTCTTTTGCAACTCGGGCGCGGAGGCGATCGAGGGCGGCATCAAGCTGATCCGCAAATACCAGTTCATGAACGGCCAACCCAAGCGCTACAAGCTGATCTGCTTCCAGGCGGCGTTCCACGGCCGCCTGCTGAATGCGCTCTCGGCCACCGGCAACGAGAAATACCTCGAAGGCTTCGGCCCGCCGGCGCCCGGCTATATGCACGCACCGCTCAACAACACCAATGTCGTGCGCGACATGGTGGACGACGAGACCGCCGGCATCCTTGTCGAGCCGATCCAGGGCGAGGGCGGCATCCGCGGGACCACGACGCAGTTTCTGAAGGACCTGCGTGCCATCTGCGACGAGTTCGGCCTGCTGCTGTTCTACGACGAAATACACACCGGTTTCGGCCGTACCGGCAAGATGTGGGGCTATGACTGGTCGGGCGTGAAGCCCGACGTGGCGGCGATCGCCAAGGGCATGGGCGGCGGCTTTCCGATCGGCGCCTTCATGGCGACCGAGAAGGCGGCGGTCGGCATGGTCCCGGGCACGCACGGCTCGACCTACGGCGGCAATCCGCTGGCCACGGGCGTGGCCAATGCGGTGCTCGACGTCCTCCTGGCGCCAGGCTTCATCGACGGCGTGCGCGAGCGCGGCGAGTATCTCAAGGGCGAACTTGAGAAACTGTGCAAGAAGCACCCCAAGGTCTTCGTCGAGCAGCGTGGCATGGGCTTCCTCCAGGGCGTGCAATGTGCTCCGGCGGTGCCGGCGGGCGACATGGTGAACAAGCTTCAGTCGTTGGGCATGCTGGTGCCGCCGGCGGGCGAAAACGTCGTCCGAATCTTCCCGGCGCTGATCGCCGACAAGGCGGTCCTCGACGAGGGCGTGGCCATCCTCGAGAAGGCCGCGTTGTCGTTCGAAGCGGCGGGCAAGTGACGACTCATGTCGACGCCCAGACACTTCCTCGACCTCGACCAGGTCGACCCTAAATCCCTTCGCCAGATCCTCGATCAGGGCAAGGCGATGAAAAAGCAGCGGGTCAACGGCGGGCATGACCAGCCGCTGGCCGGCAAGACGCTGGCGATGATCTTCGAAAAGCCCTCGACCCGCACCCGCGTGTCGTTCGAGGTCGGCATGCGCGAACTGGGCGGCCAGACGATCATGCTCGGCCGCGGTGACACCCAGCTCGGCCGCGGCGAGACCATCGCCGACACCGCGCGCGTGCTCAGCCGCTACGTCGACATCATCATGATGCGCACCACGGTCGAGGAGAAGCTCCTCGAAATGGCCAAGTATGCGACCGTGCCGGTGATCAACGGGCTCACCGACAAGACGCATCCCTGCCAATTGATGGCCGATGTCATGACCTACGAGGAGCATCGCGGTTCCATCAAGGGCAAGTCGGTCGCCTGGTCGGGCGACGGCAACAACATGGCGACGAGCTGGATCCACGCCGCCGTTCAGTTCGACTTCGAGCTGCGCATCGCCTGCCCGCCCGAACTGACGCCGCCCGCTGACGTGGTGAAATGGGCGGAGAAGTCCAAGGGCCGCATCCGGATCGGCCACGACCCCGAGAAGCTGGTGAGCGGCGCCGACTGCGTCGTCACCGACACCTGGGTGTCGATGGGCGACGAGGATCCACAGAGCCCGAGCGCCGCGCGACGACACAATCTCCTGCGCGGCTACCAGGTCGACCAGCACCTGATGAAGCAGGCCAAGAAGGACGCCATCTTCATGCACTGCCTGCCGGCTCACCGCGGCGAAGAGGTCACGGCCGACGTGATCGACGGGCCGCAGTCGGTGGTGTTCGACGAGGCCGAGAACCGCCTGCACGCTCAGAAGAGCATCCTGGCGTGGTGCCTTTCGTGAGAAGTTGGGCGTGACCGCCGCGTCGGAAGGAGCGCCTTCCGGCGACTGGGACCGTGCCCTGCCCTTCCAGCTCGACGCGCTGGGCGTCCGCGGCCGCCTTGTCCGGCTGGGCCCGGTCCTCGACGCCATCATTGAACGCCACGGCTATCCGCTCGCCGTGGCGCGACCGCTCGCCGAAGCCATGACCTTGTGCGCCGCGCTGGCGACGACGCTGAAATACGACGGCATCTTCACCCTGCAAATCAGCGGCGACGGAGCGATCCGGCTGCTCGTCGCCGACCTCACCAGCGACGGCGCGTTGCGCGGCTATGCCCAGTTCGATTCCTGGAAGCTCGCCGTGGCGCTGGGGACCACAGGACACAGCGGCGATCAGGACGCGCCCGAGGGCTACGTGACGAAACTGTTCGGCTCGGGCCGCCTCGCCTTCACGGTCGACCAAGGCCAGCACAGCGAGCGCTACCAGGGCGTGGTGCCGCTCGAGGGCGCGACGCTCGCCGACTGCGCCCACCTCTACTTCCGCCAGTCCGAGCAGCTGCCGACCGGCATCAAGATCACCGCCCGGCGCGATAGCGCCGCCGAAGGCGGACATTGGCGCGCCGCGGCCCTGATGGTCCAGCAGATGCCCGAGTTCGACGCCGGCCGCCTCGACGCCGACCCCGAGCAACGCGAGGACGACTGGCGCAAGGCCGTCATCCTGATGGCCTCGGCCACCGAACGGGAGATGCTGGATCCCACCCTGCCCAGCCAGGGCCTGCTCTTCCGCCTGTTCCATGCCGAGGGCGCGCGCCTGTTCGACCGCCGGACCTTCGAGGCACGCTGCCGCTGCAGCCGTGAGCGAATCGACGGCGTGCTGAAGTCGATCAAGCGCGAGGAACTCACCGGCCTGCGCGACGATCGCGGCCTGGTCGCCGTGAAGTGCGAGTTCTGCTCGACCGAGTACATCTACGACGACGGCGATCTCGACCGCCTCTACGCCTCCGCCGGGTAGGCGCCCCCGGGCCCAACCGCGGAATTCTGGCCCAGCCTGGCGGCCGGAATTTCATTCCTGAACCGACCGGAAAGCCTACAGAACCTGGCTCTTTTTTGCGCGACAGGGGCCCACTCGAACGATGGGAGTATTGGGCCCCGGGCTGAGCCCGCAACTGTGCCCCGCACTGCGGCGCTCCAGCACCCTTTCGACCTCGTCGCACTTGCGCCGTTCGACCATGACGGACTCGGAGCGCCGGTTTCACCGGCGTCGTTCGGTGCTTCCCGGAGCGGCGGTCCGGGCGGAGCGGGTGTATAATTGTGACAGTCCACGGGTCAGGACCCGCAGCGGCGACCCTGTGCTCTGGAGCACGATCCCACGGGCGGCCGCGGGCGGGTCTCTGCCGAAAACAAAAGGCTGGCACCCATGCTCACAAAAGGCGCCAGTCTGACAGAAATATAGGCTAAATCCTGTTGAAACGTCAAATTCCTGCCGCAGGCACCTCGCCGAGCCCCCGCTGAGCTGGCCGGCCGGCGCGCTTCAACCCTTCAGCATCCGCTGCAGGTCGGGGCGCTCCTTCAGGACGCAGACGTAGTTGCTGAAGCGGAAGTCCTCGGTAGTCCAGTCGTAACCGCCGAAGGCGACGTGATCGGGGAAGATCTTCCCGATGACGAAGCGGTCGGACAGCAGCTCGAAATAGTCCTTCAGCAGGAAGCGGGTCTGGATCGAAAAGGCGCCATATTCGAATTGGATGCAGGCGATCCGGTCTGCTTCCAGTAGGCCTCGGGCCCCTTTCAGCACACGGTGTTCGGCGCCCTCGACATCGATCTTGAGGAAGTCGATCGCCTCGATCCCGCGCTTGCCGCAGAAGGCGTCCAATGTCGTGAGATGGGCCTCGAAGGGAACGGCGGGCAGGCCTTCGTGCCGCAGCGTGTCGCAGGTCAGTTTGTCGTGGTCCGGGAAGTAATACATCGTCTGGTCGCCGGGAAGGTCCGAGAGCCCCAGAGCATGGAACTCGATACGGCCCCGCACAGGTGACGACAGAAACGCCGCCACCAGCGCCTCATGCGTCCGGGGTGCCACCTCGAAGGCATGCATTCTACAGTTCGGCCAGCACTGAAGGGCGCCGCGGGCCCAGTCGCCGACATTGGCGCCGACATCGATCGCGAGACGAAAGTCGGCCGGCGTCAATCGTTGGAGAACGGCATGCTCGCCGTTGCTCGCGAAGTCGGCGCCCTCATTGCGCCAAGCCGACTCGAAGAACGCCGCTGCCCGGTGGATTGTAGTGACGATCGCCGAGCGGCGATGCCTGCCGATGGCGCCTCGAACGGCGCTCTTGCCTCTTTCCCATACCATCTGTCCGCGCCCCGTCGCGTCCCGACCAGCACGCTCTGGCCGACCACCGCGGCCTGTACATCGAAACATCGCGGCCGTCGACTCGCAAGCCCATCCAGAGGGTCACCGCGCCAGCCGCCGGCGCCGCTGGGAAAAATGCCGTGGCTCCCGGTCCCCCTCACCGCCTCCCCGCATTCGCATCGCCGATGAATGCCGACACGATGGCTGCGGCCTTGACCCGGACCGTCGCCGCATCGTCCCCGGGCCTGTAGAGGGACGAACCGAGGCCGAAACCCGCCGCGCCGGCCGTCCGCCAGACGGCAAGATTGTCCGCGCCGATGCCGCCGACCGGGATCAGCGGCGTACCTTTCGGCAGCACCGCCAGCAGGGCCCTGACGACAGCGGGCGAAGCGAGTTCGGCCGGAAACAGTTTTAGGCCATGCGCGCCCGCGCCCAAGGCAGCGAAGGCCTCGGTGGGTGTCATGATGCCGGGCAGGCTCGTCATGCCGAGTCGCAGTGTTTCGGCCACGACGTCGCGATCGAAGTTCGGCGCCACCACCAGCTCGCCGCCAGCCGCCGCCACGTCGCGCGCGTCCGCGGCCGTCAGGACCGTTCCGGCGCCGATCATCGCCTGCGGGAAGCGCCGGCGCAGCAACGCGATGCTAGCGAGCGGCTGCGGCGAGTTGAGCGGCACCTCGATCAGGCGAAAGCCCGCTTCCACCAG
>CALFRN010000199.1 GCA_937919085.1 uncultured Reyranella sp. | reverse complement strand
GAGATGGTGAAGCCCGGCGTGCGCACCGCCGACCTTTTCGAGGCCGCGGTCGAAACGGTGCGCCGCGAAGGTATCCCCCACTACAACCGCACCCACGTCGGCCATGGCATCGGCATCGACGGCTACGACCTGCCCGACCTCGCGCCCACTTCCGACCATATCGTCGAGGAGGGCATGGTGATGTGCGTCGAGACTCCTTACTACGAACTGGGCTGGTGCGGCCTGCAGCGCGAAGACACGATCGTCATCCGTCGCGACGGCGCCGAGAGCTTCATGACGCTGTCCGGCGATCTGATGGTCGTGCCGTGAACGGTATCGCCCTCCAATGCCCGTGCTGCGGGGCGCGCCAGAAGATGCGCGCGCTCGTCGAGGACTGCAGCGCGTGCGGCGCAAATGCCAATCCGCGCGTGACCTACGAGGCCCCGGCGGCCGTGCGCTGGCATGAGGTCGACGGCAGCGGGCCGGGCCTGTGGCGATATCGGCGGATGCTGCCGACCGCCGATGGCGAGATCGTGACCTTGAACGAAGGCGCGACGCCGCTGCTCGCCGCCCCCCGCCTCGGCCGCGCGCTGGGAGTGGAACGGCTGTATATCAAGGACGAAACGCGCAATCCCACGTGGTCGTACAAGGATCGCCTGAGCACGGTCGCGGTCTCCGCGGCGGCCCGACTGGGAGCCAAGGTGCTGGCGACATCGTCGTCGGGCAACGCCGGCGCCTCGCTGGCGGCCTATGCCGCGCGTGCCGGATTGCCTTGCGTGGTCTTCACTTTCGCCGGCACGGCGGGACCGATGCTGGCGCAGATCGAGAAGTACGGCGCCAAGGTCGTTCCGCTGGCGCGCAAACAGGACCGCTGGCCAATGCTGGCCGAGTTCGTGAAGCGCTTCGGCTGGTTTGCAACCTCGCCCTACATGGCGCCGGTGACGGGCAGCCATCCGCTCGGCATCGAGGGCTACAAGACCCTGGCCTACGAGATCTGCGCCGACCTGGATGGCACCTGCCCTGACTGGGTCGTGATGCCGGTCTGCTACGGCGATGCCTTGGCTGGCACGTGGTACGGCTTCCAGGAGCTGCATGCCGCAGGCGCGATCGATCGCCTGCCGCGCATGGTCGCTGCCGAGGTGTTCGGCTCCCTGGGCGCGGCGCTGGCCCGAAATCTCGACCACGTGCCGGACATGGCCGCCACCTTCGCGCCGCTCGCCGTCTCGGTTGGCGCCACCCAGGGCAGCGTCCAGGCACTCCAGGTGCTGCGCGAGTCACGCGGTGTTGCGGTACCGGTAGGCAACGACGGGCTGATCGAGGCCCAGGAGACGCTGGCCCGCCACGAAGGGCTCTTCGGCGAGCTCACCGCGGTGATGCCGGTCGTGGCGATCGAACATCTGGTGCGCGACGGCACGATCGGGCGCGACGACTGCGTGGTGGGCGTCGTGACGGCCGCAGGCCTCAAGGACCTCGACAAGTCGTGCGGGTCGCCGGAGGCCGCGGCCGGCGTACCCGGCACCTTCGACGATGTTTCACGCTTTCTCAGCGACACCCTCGGATTCATTCCCGCCCGGGCCGGCTAGGTCCTTCATCGCCCACAAACGGAGGCATTCATGGAACGACGGCAGTTTCTTTCGACCGCGGCAGGCCTGAGTGCCTCCACGCTGCTCCTGCCGGTAGCGGCCGGCGCGCAGGCGAAGTATCCGAGCAAGCCGGTCACCCTGCTGGTGCCGTTTGCCGCCGGCGGCGCCGGCGACGCGCTTACCCGCATGATGGCCGACTACGTCCGCAACAAGCGGGGCGTCGCGGCCGCGGTGGAATACAAGCCGGGCGCCGGTGCGACCCTGGCGCCCGGACAGGTGGCGCGGGCCGAACCCGACGGCTCGACACTCGGTCTCTATTCGATCAGTCCCTTCGTCGTCGTGCCGCACCTCCAGAAGCTGCCCTACGATCCGCTGAAGGACTTCACCTATATCGGCATCTACGCCTATATCCCGATCGCCTTCTACGTGAAGGCCGACAATCCGCTGAAGGACTGGGCCGGCGTGCTGCAGCAGGCACGCGACAATCCAGGCAAGTTCCGCTGGGGGACCTCGGGCGTGCGCGGCGCGGCCCATATCGCCGTCGAAGCAGCGTTCCGCAAGGAGGGCCTCAAGACCACCTTCGTACCCTTCACCGGCGGCGCCGAGGCGATCACCGCCCTGCTCGGCAACCACATCGAGGCGGTCATTTCCGCCGACTACGGGCCGCAGCTTTCGGCCGGTACGGTGCGCCTGCTCGCGCTCACCGGCAGCGAGAAGCTGGCGTCCCAGCCTCCGCTCCCTACTTTCAAGGAATTGGGCTATCCGCTGTCGACCGAGGCGATCTATGGCATCTTCGGCCCCGCCAAGCTGCCCAAGGAGATCGTCACCTACTGGGAGGGCGCGATCCGGGACATGATGAAGACTGAGGAGTTCGTCATCGGCCTCAAGACCATCAACGCCAGCCCGGTCTATATGGACAGCACGCAATTCACCGCAAACGTCGCGGAGAACTATCGCAAGATCGGCGAAGCAATCGACGCCTTGGGGCTCAAGAAGTAGGTCCAATGCCTGCCGCCCTGATCCTGGCTGTAACCGCCGTCGTCGCGCTGGTGATAGCGCACGACTACGGGCTGTGGTCATTCGGCAGTCCCGGTGCCGGCCTTATGCCATGCCTGGCGGCGGCTGGCCTGCTGGTGACAAGTCTGCTCGCCTTGCGCGAACGCCGACCGGCGACCGATGCCGAGGCGACGGAGGGGGCACCGGCAACGGAGGAACCGACCGCGAAGGCCCGCCTTTTCGGCTACGGCGTCGGCCTGCTCGTCCTGCCCCCGGCCATCGTGGTGCTCGGCATGCTGCCGGCACTCGGGTTGTTCGTGCTCGTGCTGCTGCGCGCCGCCGAGCGCGCGCGATGGCGCACCGCGATCATGGCGGCCGCGGCAAGCACGGCCCTGAGCTGGCTGCTGTTCGTGCGCCTGCTGCACGTGCCGCTGCCCGGCTCCGTCTTCTGGTAGAGGCTCATTCAGCAAAGATATGGACATCCTGAACAACCTCGCGCTCGGCTTCGGCGAGGTGCTGACGCCGCTCAATCTGCTGATCGCCTTCATCGGTGTCTTCGTCGGCACCGCCGTCGGCGTGCTGCCGGGACTGGGGCCGACGGCCACCATCAGCCTGCTGTTGCCGATCTCGATCCATCTCGACCGTACGAGCGCGATCATACTGTTGTCGGGCATCTACTACGGCGCCATGTACGGCGGCTCCATCACCTCGATCCTGATCAAGATCCCCGGCGAGGCCGCCAGTGTCATCACCTGCATCGACGGCTATCAGATGGCGCGCAAGGGACGCGCCGGCGCGGCGTTGGGCATCAGCGCGATCGGCAGTTTCGTCGCCGGAACCCTGGCGACCATCGGCATCGCCTGCGTCGGCCCCGAGATCGCCAGCGTCGCGCTGGCTTTCGGGCCGGTGGAGAGGGCCGCCATGCTGGCGCTGGGTCTGGTTCTCATCATGGGAATCGGCGAGGGTTCCAGGGTCCGCGCCGCGTCGATGATCGCGCTGGGACTCCTGCTTGGAACTGTCGGAATTGATGCGGTTTCCGGCGAGGAACGGTTCGTGTTCGACGTACCGCCGATGCGCGACGGCTTCAGCATCCCGGTGGTGGCCATGGGACTGTTCGGCCTGAGCGAGGTTCTGGCAATGGCCGGCCAGGCGGAAGCAAAGGCAAAGATCATGGCCTACGGCCATGGGCTGCGAAACCTGCTGCCCAACCGCGAAGAAACGCACCGCTCGGTGGCGCCCGTCCTGCGCGGCAGCGTGATCGGCTTCCTGCTCGGCCTGTTGCCGGGCGGCGGCGCCATGATCTCGAGCTTCGTCAGTTACCTGGTCGAGAAGAAAATCTCCCGCCACAAGGAGGAATTCGGTCATGGCGCCATCGAAGGCGTGGCCGGCCCCGAGGCGGCCAACAACGCCGGCGCTCAGGCGAGCTTCATTCCGTTGCTCTGCCTCGGCATTCCGGCCAACGCCGTGATCGGCGTCATCATGGGCGCGCTGTTGATCCAGGGAATCACCCCGGGGCCGCGCCTGATCGTGGAACATCCCGCCTTGTTCTGGGGCGTGATCGCCAGCATGTTCGTCGGCAATCTGATGCTGGTCGTTCTCAATATCCCGCTGGTCGGACTGTTCGTTTCACTGCTGCGAGTGCCCCAAGGCATCATGTCGGTCCTCATCGTCGTCTTCTGCGTGATCGGTGCCTACAGCCTGAACAACAGCCTGTTCGACGTCGGCACCATGATCGGCTTCGGCCTGCTGGGGTACGGCCTGCGCCGTTGGGCCTTCGACGTGGCGCCGCTGCTGTTGGCCTTCGTGCTGGGGCCGATGTTCGAGCAGAGCCTGCGCCAAGGCCTGATCATCGGCTACGGCGACCCCGTCGTGTTTCTCAAGAGTCCGATCAGCGCGGCTTTCCTGGGGCTGGCAGCGCTCGTCCTGCTGATGCCGCAATTCGTCCGGGCATCGCGGAGCGGCGTTCTGCGCAGCCTCCTTGCCGGCAAGGCGCGATGAGCATGCCTTCAAAGATTGCGCCAAAACTCCGCACGACCGGCGGCTCGCAGTCATTGGAGCGCGGCCTCGACATTCTGGAGATGATCGAGGCCGAAGGCAGCGACATCGGCGTGCGCGAGATCGCGCGACGGCTGGCCCTCGGCCCGGCGATCGTGCAGCGGTTGGTGAGTTCTCTGGCCGCCCGCGGCTATATCGAGAAGAGCGCCGAGACTGCGCGTTACCGCCTCGGGTCCCGCTCGCTGGCGCTGGGCGCCAACGGCGGGCATGGTCCGGATTACCTCGTCGTCGCTCGCCGCGAACTGGAACGGCTGGCACGCGACCATCGCCTGAACGGGTTCGTGGCCGTGCTGCGTGGCAGCCGCGCCGTTTACCTGCTGGCCGTGCAGGCCGACGGCCCTGTGACGATCAAGGTAAGTCCCGGCAACGAAATGCCGCTCCACAGCACGGCTGGCGGCAAAGTGCTGCTGGCCTCGTTGGCCGACGACGAGGCTCGTAACCTGCTGGGCCGCGGACGGCTCACCGCCATCACCCCACAAACCATGACCGATCCCACCGCGCTCGCTGCCTTGCTGACCAAGGTCCGCCGCCAAGGCTACGCGACCGTCTCGGAGGAGAACATCCCCGGCGTGCTCTCGATCGGCGCGCCGATCCGCGATCGCGCTGGCCGCGTCGTGGCGGCGCTGAGCGTGGCTTTCCCCAAGTATCTCGATGCCGGCCTTACGCTTCAGAGCATCAGGCCGCTGGTGACCGATGCGGCGGCGAAGGTGTCGCGGATGATGGGTTGGCAGCCATGACAAACCGCCGGCGCCGTTACCAATCCGAAACTTGATCCGGGGGTTTTCCGCGCCATTTTGGGGATCAAAGAGGTGACCCCATGATCGAACTCAGACCCT
>CALFRN010000198.1 GCA_937919085.1 uncultured Reyranella sp. | reverse complement strand
ATTGTAGAAGTTCAGATACCGCCCGATCGAGGCCCGCGCATCGCTCACACTGTCAGGCGGATGGTGTATTTGTAAGCCTCGGCTTCGAGAAACGCGTAGATCTCCGGATTGGCGAAGGCAGCGTCGCCGCGGAAGTAGCGGCGCTTCATCGTGTGCCGGTAACGCGCCACCACCGGCTCCAGCACCGCGCGCCAGCTATCGGCACTGTGCACGTTGCCCGACCGCAGGCTGCACCGCTCCAGGTCGCCGAACTGGTTGAACACGAACAGCGGGTGGTAGCACATGCAGGCGAAATACCCGTTGTAGGCGGTGCCCTCCTGCGCGCCATGGGTTTCACTGACGCTGCTGTCCATGTCGAGCACGATGGTCGTCTGCGGCCGCCGCGCATGCACCCGGTCGATCCAGGCGCCGGACAGATCGGTCAATGCCGTGAGGTTGGCCTCGCTGGTCAACCATCCGGTCTCGAAACGGCCCATCTGGCTGGTCGAGGCGGCACGACGATCCAACCCGCCACGGTCCACCACGGCACGCATCGCCGGATCATGCGCCAAGCGATCGGCGTCGTTCACGTCCTCATAGCCGGCGAGACGGCCGAACACGGACTGACGGAAGAGCCCGACCAGCAGGTGGCGGGTATTCTTGCCACGGCGGCATTCCGACAGCACCGCAGCGGCGAGATCAGTGAGGCCAAGCGCGTCATCCAGTTCTCGGTGGACCAGGATGCCGGCATCGGAGGTGATGCGGCTGCCGTGGAATTCCAGCTTCAGGCGGCGGTCAAAATCGACCCGCAGAGAGCCATCATCCGATTCACCCGCTGGGTGTTCCATGAACTCACCACCATGACAGACACAACGTCTTGATATTCATGGCAGATTCGGATAATTCGTACAACTATATTGTCGTTTCTCTAGGAAACCCGGATTGAATTGATGAAATTTCTTTGATTTTTTCCTTCAAGAAAGAATTCTCTTGGCTTGTTGCTTGGGCGGTGGGATGCGCAGGGCATCCCACTCTACTGCCGGCTCAGCGCAGGCGGATTTCGATGTTGCCCATTCCGTCAAGCGCGGCGGTGGCATTAGGTGGGACCAGACAAGTGGCGTCGTATTCCTGGATTATCATGGGGCCGATGCGGGGGGTGGCGGCGAGGGACGCGCGGTCGATCACGGTGATCTTGATCCAGCCGGCATCCTGGAACCAGGCACGGCGGAACGGTGGGACTTTGGCCGCAGCCGGGGGGATGTGCGGGGGGAGGCGATCGCGCTCGGGGATGCCGCGGGCGATAAGCGCGAGGTCGATGAGTTCGACGGGTTCGCCAGGAGGGGCGCGAAAACCGTAGGTGCTTTCATGCTCGCGCGCGAATGTTTCGGCCAGGGAGGCGCGGATCGTCGCGGCGTCGGTCGTGGCGAGGGGGACCGGTATTTCGCTCGACTGGCCGGCATAGCGGGCGCGGGCACTGAGGGCGAGGCGGCGGCGTTCGTGGGGGAAGCCGTCGGCGGCGAGGCGGGCGTGGCCGTCGGCGAGGAGTGCGTCGATGGCGGCCTGGAGCGCGTTGGGGGTGTCGGCAATGGCGCGCATGGAGCGGCTGCTGTGGTGCTCGGTGTCCGCCAGCAGGAGGCCGAAGGCGCTGAACAGGCCTGGCATCGGGGGCACGAGAACCCGCGAGATGCCCAACTCGGCGGCGATGCCGGCGGCGAATAGCGGGCCGTTGCCGCCGAAGGCCAGGATGGTGGCCGTGCGCACGTCTCGGCCGCGTTCGACAGAAACGGCGCGGATGGCGCGCATCATGGTCGAGGCGGCGAGGCGGAGCATGCCGTTGGCCGCTTCCTCGACCGAGAGGCTCAACGGTTCGGCGAGCTCGGTGCGGATGGCGGCGATGGCGGCTTCCCGGTCGAGCGGCAGCGTGCCACCGACGAGGCCAGCCGGGTCGAGATAGCCGAGGGCGAGGTTGCAGTCGGTGATGGTGGGAAGGCGGCCGCCGCGACCGTAGCAGACCGGGCCGGGATCGGCGCCGGCCGAGTTGGGGCCGACTTTGGGAGCGCCGGCGGCGTCGAGATGGCAGATCGAGCCGCCGCCGGCGCCGACCTCGGCGAGGTCGATGGCCGGGAGTTTCAGCATGTAGCCGGCGCCGACCAGCAGGCGCGCGCCGGCGAGGACGCCGCCGCCGACCTCCATCGCCTCGGCGCGCAGCACTTCGCCCCCCTCGACCAGGCCGGCCTTGGCGGTGGTGCCGCCCATGTCGAAAGTGACGATCTGGCGCTCGCCGAGGGCGATGGCCAGGGCGGCGGCGCCGACGACGCCGGCGGCGGGGCCGCTCTCGACGATGCGGACGGGGAAATCGACCGCCGTTTCGGCTGAGGCGAGGCCGCCGTTGGACTGCATCAGGTGCAGCGGTGCGGCGATCCCCGTGGCCAACAGCCGGGCGGCGAGGGCGGAGACGTAGGCGCGGATGACGGGCTGGATGTAGGCATTGACGACTGTGGTTGACGTGCGCGGGTATTCCTTGATTTCCGGCAGGATTTCGTGGCTGACGGAGAGAGCCACGCCCGGCAGGGCGGCGCGGAGGGCGGCGGCGACGGCGCGTTCGTGGGCGGGATTGGCGTAGCTGTGCAGCAGGCAGATGGCGACGGAGGCAACCCGCTCGCGCTTGAGGGTTTCGATGCAGGCGGCGATCGAGGCATGGTCGAGCGGGATGGCGATGCTGCCGTCGTGGCGTGTCTTCTCCGCCACTTCGAGGCGCAGGCGCCGCTCGACGAGGGCCGGCGGCTTCACCCAGTGCATGTCGTAGAGTCGGGGCATGCGCAGGTCGCGGATTTCCAGCACGTCGCGAAACCCGGCCGTGGTGATCAGGGCGGTGCGGGCGCCCTTGCCCTCGAGGATGGTGTTGGAGCCGACGGTGGTGGCGTGGAGGATTTCGCTGACCTCGGTGCCGTCGAGCAGGGCCGCGAGACCCTCGGCGATGCCCTCGCTGTAGTCGTGCGGCGTCGAGGCGATCTTGTGGGTGCGCAAGGTGCCGTCGGGGGCGAGGGCCACGAGGTCGGTGAAGGTGCCGCCGATGTCGATGCCGATACGGATCATGACTGCGGCTCGTGCAGCGGGTGCCTGGCGACGGTGGGGGCGGGCGGGCGTTCGGCGCGGAGTTTTGCCCGCAACGCGTTCGTTGCCGCCTCGTCGATCACCGGGGGATCGCCGGCGGCGACGACCCCATAGTCGCGGGCAGCCCCGGCGATGGTGACGAGGCCATCGCGCAGATCCTTCAGGACGCGGGCGAGATCGCGGTCGAGCGGGCTGCCCCAGCCGCCGGCGCCCGGCAGTTCGTGGCGGTAGATTTGACCGCGGCGGATGGTCATGGTGATCTTGGCGTCGAGTTCGCGCTCGCCGACCAGCGCGTTGCGGCTGGGCGTGCCCGGGCCGCCGCCATACAGGCCGTAGGGGCGGTGGGTCTTGCGGTCGGACCGGACCTGCAGGATCCCCTCATGAGCAAGCATGCGGATGGTGCGTGAAAGGCTAACGCCGCCGCGGAACATCCCGGCGCCCCCGGTGTCGGGGATCATTGAGTAATCGAGCACTTCGAGGGGGTTGTCGGCCTCGATCACCTCGACGGAGAAGCTCGCCATGTTGGCGAACATGGTGGTGTTGCAGTCGATGCCGTCCTCCCACGGGCGGCCGCCCCAGGCCGCGGAGAGGAAATCGACGTAGATGAAGGGTTTCCGTTCCTCGTCGTAGCCGCCGATGGTGATGCCGGTGTTTCCACCGTCGGAGGCGGCGAAGACGCGGTCGGGGTAGAGCATGGCGAGCGCGCCGAACGCGCAGTCGGTGGCACGGAAGCCGGTGAGGCCACGCGCGGCACAGGCGGCGGGGAGGACGCCGTGGGTGATGGTTCCCGGGGGCGCGATGACGTCGATGCAGCGGAACACGCCATCGTTGTTGGCCATGTTGACGGAGAGGATCGATTTCGCGGCGGTGAAGCAGGCGGCGGCCGTGTAGCTCCAGGTGTTGTTCAGCGCGCCTTTCACCTGCGGGTTGGAGCCGGTCCAGTCGAACACCATCCGCTCGCCGGTTTTGGTGACCCGGCAGGTGAGCTTGATCGGAATGCCGGCGTCGATCTGATCGTCGTCGATCCAATCGGTGAAACTGGCCTCGCCGTCGGGCAGTTCGGCAAGGCAGTGGCGGACCAGGCGCTCGCTGTGGTCCATAGTGGCGTCCATCAGCGCGCACAGAGCGGCCGGGCTGTGGCGGGCGAGAAGTTCAACAATGCCGCGCGCCGCGATCTCGCAGGCGGCGAGCTGGGCGCGCAGGTCGCCCATGACGCGGACGGGGACGCGGACGTTGCGCTCAATGATGCGGAACATCGTGGTGTTGGCGGCGCCGCGGTCGTACAGCTTCACTGGGGGGATGCGTAGGCCCTCGGCATAGATCTCAGTGCTGTCCGAGGCGTTCGAGCCAGGGACGCGGCCGCCGACGTCGGTGTGGTGACAGATCGTCGAGGCCCAGGCGATCGGGCGGCCGTCGGCGAAGATCGGGCGGAAGACGAAAATATCGGGCAGGTGCATGCCGCCGTCGTAGGGATCGTTCAAAGCAAGGATGTCGCCTTCGTGGATGTCGTCGCCGAAATGGCGGAGGCAGGATTGGAGGGCCGTCGGCAGCGAGCAGAGGTGGCCGGGCAAGCTAAGGCCTTGGGCGACAAGGCGACCCTGACCGTCGCAAATCGCGGCCGAATAGTCCATGTTATTGCGCAGGACGCCGGAATAGGCGGTGCGGTAGATGGTGAGCGCCATCTCATCGCCGAGGGCGACAATGGCGTTACGGAACAGTTCGGCGGTAATCGGGTCGGGGGGGATTGGGTCGGGCATGTGGTGAGCCTACATGGGCGATTGCATCGATGGAAATACCTGCTCGGATGGCGCTGCCAGCGGAGGTAGCACAGTGGTCGCTCAGCACCCTGCGCGATAGGCT
>CALFRN010000197.1 GCA_937919085.1 uncultured Reyranella sp. | reverse complement strand
GTTTTCTTTTGTCCTGACGGTGGATCGGGTCGGCGCGAAGGGCCCGAACGCTGTCTGGGCCCTTGCGGCGCGACTTTGGCGCGGGTCATCGATCTCTTGCGGCCGGACCTGCCGGATGCTGCTTTTTTCGGCGTCGTTGATCTGGATCGTGCCGCCCAGTTCATAAAGCCGGCACAGTCGGACTGGAAAGCCGCACCCTAGATCCGGTCTTGTACCCGCCCGATCCCTTCCCATATCGGTCGCAGGACGCCCGGATAGGGGTCCGCTCTTTCGCCCGCCGCATGTCGGGGGCGTAGATGAAAGGGTAGAGCAATGAACCAAGAAAAATACACCGAGCGCATGCGGGGGTTCCTGCAGAGCGCCCAGATGCTGGCGCTGCGCGACGGCCACCAGCGCTTCGTTCCCGACCACCTGTTGAAAGTCCTGCTCGACGATTCCGAAGGCCTCGCGGCCAATCTGATCACGTCCGCCGGCGGCGATCCGCGTCTGGTGCACCGTGAAGTCGAAGCCAATCTCGCCAAGCAGCCCAAGGTGGAAGGCCAGGGCGCGGGCCAGATCTACCTGGCACCCGAGACGGCGCGTTTGTTCGAACAGGCCGAAGCGATTTCCGAGAAGGCCGGCGATTCGTTCGTCACGGTCGAACGCATGCTGCTCGCGCTGGTGCTCGCCAAGGGTACCGAGGCCGCAGCCGCGCTCGCCAAGGGGGGCGTGAAGGTGCAGGCCCTGGAAAAAGCCATCCAGGAACTGCGCAAGGGCCGGACCGCCGATTCGGCGTCGGCCGAGAGCGGCTACGACGCGCTGAAGAAATATGCCCGCGACCTCACCCAGGCGGCACGCGACGGCAAGCTCGACCCGGTGATCGGCCGCGACGAGGAAATCCGCCGCGCCATCCAGGTGCTGAGCCGCCGCACCAAGAACAATCCGGTGCTGATCGGCGAGCCCGGCGTCGGCAAGACCGCGATCGCCGAGGGCCTGGCGTTGCGCATCGTCAACGACGACGTGCCGGAATCGCTCAAGGGCAAGAAGCTGATGTCGCTCGACCTCGGCGCCATGGTCGCCGGCGCCAAGTTTCGCGGCGAATTCGAGGAGCGGCTGAAGGCCGTGCTGTCGGAAATCTCCTCGGCCGAGGGCGACATCGTCGTCTTCATCGATGAGTTGCACACGCTGATCGGCGCGGGCAAGGCCGACGGGGCGATGGATGCCTCCAACATGCTGAAGCCCGCCCTGGCGCGCGGCGAACTGCATTGCGTCGGCGCCACGACGCTCGACGAATACCGCAAGCATATCGAGAAGGACGCCGCGCTGGCGCGCCGCTTCCAGCCGGTATTCGTGGCCGAGCCGACGGTCGAGGACACCGTTTCGATCCTGCGCGGCCTCAAGGAGAAGTACGAGCTGCATCACGGCGTGCGCATCGCCGATGCCGCCATCGTGGCGGCGGCAACGCTGTCCAACCGCTACATCACCGACCGGTTCCTGCCCGACAAGGCGATCGACCTGATGGACGAGGCGGCGAGCCGCATTCGCATGCAGGTCGACAGCAAGCCGGAGGATCTCGACGAGCTCGACCGGCGCATCATCCAGCTCAAGATCGAGCGTGAGGCGCTGAAGAAGGAGAGCGATCCGGCATCGCGCGAGCGGTTGCAGAAGCTCGACAAGGAACTGAGTGAGCTCGAGCAGAAGTCGGCGAGCCTGACCGCCCAGTGGAAGTCGGCAAAAGACAAGCTGGCCGACGCGCAGAAGGTCAAGGAGCAGCTCGACAAGGCACGCCACGAGCTCGATATCGCACAACGCAGCGGCGAGCTGGCGCGTGCCGGCGAGCTGTCCTACGGCGTCATCCCCGACCTCGAGAAGAAGCTCAAGGCGGCGGAGAACATCGAACTGAGTGGCGGCCGCGGCGTGAAGGAAGAGGTCATGCCCGAGGATATCGCCGCCGTGGTCTCGCGCTGGACCGGGATTCCGGTCGACAAGATGCTCGAAGGCGACCGGGCCAAGCTGCTCCGCATGGAAGAGGAGCTGCACAAGCGGGTGATCGGCCAGGACGAGGCGATCAATGCCGTTTCCAACGCGGTGCGCCGCGCGCGTGCGGGCCTGCAGGATCCGAACCGGCCGATGGGGTCGTTCCTGTTCCTCGGTCCCACCGGCGTCGGCAAGACCGAGCTCACCAAGGCGCTGGCGAATTATCTGTTCGACGACGATCACGCGATGGTGCGCATCGACATGAGCGAGTTCATGGAGAAGCATGCCGTCAGCCGCCTGATCGGCGCGCCGCCGGGCTATGTCGGCTACGACGAAGGGGGCGTTCTCACCGAAGCGGTGCGCCGCCGGCCGTACCAGGTGATCCTGTTCGACGAAGTCGAAAAGGCCCATCCCGACGTTTTCAACGTGCTGCTGCAGGTGCTGGATGACGGCCGCCTGACCGATGGCCAGGGCCGCACGGTGCATTTCAACAACACACTGATCGTGCTGACCTCAAACCTCGGCAGCGCCCATCTGGCCGCCCTTGGCGAAGGCCAGTCGACCGACACGGTGCGCGAGCAGGTGATGGAGGAGGTGCGCCGCGCCTTCCGGCCGGAGTTCCTCAACCGTCTCGACGAGATCCTGCTGTTCAACCGGCTGAGCCGGGCACACATGACGGATATCGTCGACATCCAGCTCGGCCAGTTGCGCAAGCTCCTGGCCGATCGCAAGATCAGCATCGACCTCGACAATCAGGCGCTGCAGTGGCTGGCCAACCGCGGCTACGACCCGGTCTATGGCGCACGGCCGCTGAAGCGCGTGATCCAGCGCAGCCTGCAGAACCCGATGGCGACTCTGCTGCTTGAGGGCCGCATCAGGGACGGCGCCACGGTCGACATCGGTGTCGAGAACGGCGAACTGGTGATTGCCGGCCAGCGCGTGCTGGGCGAGGCCGCAGACTAGGCTTGCGGCGGAACGAACCACGGCGTGGCGAAGGGCGGCTCAGTCGCCCTTCGCCACCTGTGGTGGTGCAGGTTCTTTCGCCTTGGGCGGCGTGACGCTGGCGACGGCCGGCGCATTCTTGAGTTGAACGAGATACTGGCGTGACAGCGCCTGAAAGCGCGAGAGCTCCTTGCCCCCGAGGTTGCCGCGCATCGCGAACTTCTGTGCCAGCGGATTGATCGCCTTGCCGCCGCGATAGAATTCGTAGTGTAGGTGCGGCCCCGTCGACATACCGGTGGAGCCGACGAAGCCGACCACCTGGCCCTGGCGGACCGACGCGCCGCGCTTGATGCCGGGGCCGAGGCGCGACAGGTGGGCGTAGGCGGTGCCGATCTCCGAGGTGTGCTGCAGCTTCACGTAGAGGCCGTAACCGCCGTTGTAGCCCGCCATGGTCACCTTGCCGACACCGGAGGCGAGCACCGGCGTGCCGTGTGGAGCGGCGAAATCGACGCCGGTATGCAATGCGCTGAAGCCCATGATCGGATGCTGGCGCATGCCGAACCTCGACGTGACGCGTGACACATCCATCGGCGTGCGCAGGAACGAGCGCACCACGCTTTCGCCCTTTGGGTTGTAGAACTGCTCGGCGCCGCCAGCCGGCCGAAAGCGGAGGACAGTCACGGTCCGCTTGGCAAGTTTCAATTCGCCGGCGAGCAGGCGGCCCGGATGTGCAAGGAGTCCGTCGCTGGTGACGAGCTGTTCGAGCAGCAGGGTGAAACTCTGGCCCTCTTTCAGTTCGCGCTGGAAATCGACGTCGAAGGAAAGGGCGCGAATGAACTCGGTGATCGCCGCCGACGGGGCGCCGGCCTTGATTCCGCTCTGTTGCAGCGAGCCTCTGCGGACGGTGTCGACGCGCACGATGCGCGGGCTCACCTTATGGGTTTTCATCTCGGCGTCGTAGGAGCCGTCGTCCTTGCGGGTAACGATGTATTCTCGCTCTGGTTGAGGGCGGACCGAAAGTGAAAGCACGAGTGGTACGTCCGGTTGGTCGGGCGATGCCTTCAGGACAAGGTCGACCGTCTCGCCGATGGCAAGCTTGGTCTTCTTCAGCAGGGCCTGAAGCCGGACCCCGATCTCTTTGCGGTCGTCTTCAGCGACGTCGATGTCGGCCAGGATCTTCACGACGGTATCTCCGCGCTCCAGCCGCA
Organism: uncultured Reyranella sp.; assembly: GCA_937919085.1. Lineage (GTDB taxonomy): Bacteria > Pseudomonadota > Alphaproteobacteria > Reyranellales > Reyranellaceae > Reyranella. Next base: position 1,728 of record CALFRN010000197.1, on the reverse strand, counting down.
GCGTGAGTTCATAGGGCTCGTTCGACGGCGGCTCCGGCGGACGTTCCTCCTCCCGCATCTGGAAGCCTTTGAATTCCTCCAGCGCCAGCGGGGGCGGTGGAATGAGTTCGACGTCGGAGAAAGCGAAGTTGGCGAGGACGAGAGGAGGCGGATCCGCCGGCGACACCGCAATGTCGGGGAGGGGCCGCTGCGTGATGGCGAGCCCGCCAAGCGCCAGGGCGAGCGTGCCAGCAATCAGGGTGGTGGCGGCGAGCACAGGCCAAAATACTGCAAAAATGCTCTTTTTGCGGCTTTCTGGCCGGCCCGACGGAGAGGGGAAATCCGTCATGACCGTTGACCTATCGTGGGCCCGGTATATCCAGGCCTCGGCTCGGGGTGGCGCCGTCGAAGAGATTCTGTCCCCAACGGCGAATTCGCTGCTTATCGCTACATATTGATGCCGGAAAGCCCGGCCCGGCACAAGAATACAATAGGTTTGACGCGGGTTTTTGCGCTTTGGAGATCACCGTCAAGTATCTGCAATTTTACGTTTGACACCCCTAGGGTCGGCCCATATAAGCGCGGCTCCCACGGAGAACGGGGTGTACCGGAAACGTCGCGCGTAATTGCGGCGCAGGGTTTTGTGACCCTCTACGGTGCCTGGTTCTGCGGAAGGTCTCGACCCTCGGGTCGTGTGTTCTATGCATTGTCTGTTAGGAAAGGGATACGCCGGCGGCGGCGGACGTTTGCGCCCTAGGTGCAAAATGTTTTCGCCGTCGCTAGTTCGGAATGTTCGACGCAAGTCGGACAAGAGTAATTAGTGACGGGATCAAGTTCCTCCCCTCTTCGCCAGTTGAGGTGGAGGAATACGTTAAACTTGAGAGTTTGATCCTGGCTCAGAACGAACGCTGGCGGCAGGCTTAACACATGCAAGTCGAACGCGTGTAGCAATACACGAGTGGCGCACGGGTGAGTAACGCGTGGATATCTGCCTTTTGGTTCGGAATAACCCCGGGAAACTGGGGCTAATACCGGATGGTTCCTTCGGGATAAAGATTTATCGCCAAAAGATGAGTCCGCGTACGATTAGCTAGTTGGTGAGGTAATGGCTCACCAAGGCGACGATCGTTAGCTGGTCTGAGAGGACGATCAGCCACACTGGGACTGAGACACGGCCCAGACTCCTACGGGAGGCAGCAGTGGGGAATATTGGACAATGGGGGCAACCCTGATCCAGCCATGCCGCGTGAGTGATGAAGGCCTTCGGGTTGTAAAGCTCTTTTGGCGGGGACGATGATGACGGTACCCGCAGAATAAGCCCCGGCTAACTTCGTGCCAGCAGCCGCGGTAAGACGAAGGGGGCTAGCGTTGTTCGGAATTACTGGGCGTAAAGCGAGTGTAGGTGGTTATCCAAGTTGGATGTGAAAGCCTTGAGCTCAACTCAAGAAATGCATTCAGGACTGGATGACTAGAGGACCGGAGAGGATAGTGGAATTCCCAGTGTAGTGGTGAAATACGTAGAGATTGGGAAGAACACCAGTGGCGAAGGCGGCTATCTGGACGGTTTCTGACACTAAGACTCGAAAGCGTGGGGAGCAAACAGGATTAGATACCCTGGTAGTCCACGCCGTAAACGATGGGTGCTAGACGTTGGCGGGCTTGCTCGTCAGTGTCGCAGCTAACGCGTTAAGCACCCCGCCTGGGGAGTACGGCCGCAAGGTTGAAACTCAAAGGAATTGACGGGGGCCC